>CAZHCG010000048.1:0-30319 GCA_964530995.1 uncultured Myxococcales bacterium | reverse complement strand
CCGCGCCCGGAGGGCTTCAGTCATCCGGCTCCCACTTCGAGATGGTGCTTCGCTTTTCGTGATGGGCGCGGTGCACGGACAGAAGCAGAGATGAAAACGGCTGGATCCGGATGAAGAAAAATGAGCCCACAAATGCATGCTTTTTTCGTAGAATACGTCTACAGAAAAAACAAAATCCCGGGCCACTGCGCACGGGACAGAAAAGATGAGACAGGAGGCCATGATGGTACGCTTTTTTCTTTGGATGCTCGCGGCGTCGCTGATGATCTGGCCGCTGCTCGGCTGCGGGGGCGACGACGACAGCGGAAGCGGCTGGGAAGACGACGATGACGACGGGTCGAGCGACTCGGATTCGGACTCGGACTCGGATTCAGACAGCGATTCAGACTCGGATTCAGATTCGGATTCAGATGCGGATTCAGACAGTGACTCGGATTCGGACAGCGACTCCGATTCCGATTCAGACTCGGACACGGACACCGATACCGACACCGACGGCGACTGCTGGTCGACCCCGGTGGGCTCGCCGACCGGCACCTTCAACACCAACTACTCGGACATATCGTTCGAATCCGGCACCTACTCGATGCAGCACAAGATGGACATCGACGAGTGGGAGGACGGATGCATCTCCGAGATAAACTTCACTCTCAATTACAACGCCGGCTGCGAGCTGACCATCTACGCCAGCGACCGCTTCCTGTGGAGCGGCTACGATCACTGGCACGGCGGTCTGGCAATCGACTACATCTATTTCTCCGCCGACTCCTACTGCCCCGGGTTCCCCGACGACGCCGAGGGGACCTACGGGGGCTACAGCTACGACTACGACCTGACCGTGGGAGAGATAGAGGTCGACGCCGGCTACGACATCCCGGGCAACATGGTCGACAACGGCTGCATCGAGACGACGGTCAGGATTCGGCTGTGGGGCACGCTCTACGGCTATTACACGTCGGACGAGCTGGTCATCGATCCTACCGAGATCACCTTCACCGGCGGCTTCCAGTCGTACGGCAGCACCTCGGACAGCTGCCCCTGCGAGCCTGACTGCTCCAGCGCCGGCTGCGAGGAGGGCGACGGCTGCGGCGGAATCTGCGGCTGGTGCGACGACGACCCGGCGATGTGCAGCGGCTATACCGGCTCGGATCCGTGCTGCAACGTGGACGACACCTGCGGCTACGCCGAGAACGGCTACTGCGACTGCGACGAGGCCTGCTCGTGGGACAGCGTGGACTGCGGCGGCGGCAGCTGGACCTGCAGCTCCAGCTACTACGACGCTGCGGACGGCTGCGACTGCGGGTGCGGGATCATGGACCCGGATTGCGAGGGTCCGAGCTCGACATGGTGCGACTACTGCAACGACTCCGGCGCCTGCTCGAGCACGTGCGCCGACATCGATCCCGACCAGAACTGGCTCTGCATCTGAGCCCCCTTCCCCTTCCGACCGGCTCGTGGTAGCCAAGCTCTCGCGCGGAGCGCGCGGCGCCCGAACGGAAACTTGGGAAAAAGCCGCCCCTCGTGCTAATCCTGAACGGTACCGTTCATCTGTTCAGGAGGACGCGCTCCGTGCCCGAAGCCATGAAGAAAAAACAGGTCGTCTACGACGAGAAAGCAATTCACACGCTGGACGCGCTGGCGCACATCCGCCTGCGCACCGGCATGTACATCGGCCGCGTGGGGGACGGCTCCAACCCGGCGGACGGCATCTACGTGATGCTCAAGGAGGTTATCGACAACTCGGTGGACGAGCACATCATGGGCCACGGCAAGCGGATCGACATCACTCGCGAAGACGAGGCGGTCGAGATCCGCGACTACGGGCGCGGCATCCCGCTGGGCAAGGTCGTGGACTGCGTGAGCAAGATCAACACCGGCGGCAAGTACAACGACGACGTATTCCAGTTCTCGGTGGGGCTCAACGGCGTCGGCAACAAGGCGGTCAACGCGCTCTCGGCCGAGTTCGAGGTGACCAGCTGGCGGGACGGCAAGTTCAAGCGGGCCCGCTTCGAACGCGGCGAGAAGAAGGAGGTCTCCTCGGGCAAGGCCGCGCGGCAGCGCAACGGAACGCTGATCCGCTTCGTCCCCGATCCCGAGATCTTCGGCGAGTACGGCTGGCGCGAGGAGTACATCGAGCGGCGGCTGCGCTACTACGCCTACCTCAACTCCGGGCTGACTCTGCGCTACAACGGCGAGCAGTTCGTCAGCAGCCAGGGGTTGCTCGACCTGCTCGGCGAGGAGATCGGATCCGAGCGAACGATCTACGACGCGGCGCACTTCCGCAACGGCTGGCTCGAGCTGGCTTTCACCCACACCCAGTCGTACGGCGAGAAGTACTACAGCTTCGTCAACGGGCAGTACACCTCGGACGGCGGCACCCACCAGAGCGCTTTCCGCGAAGGCCTGCTCAAGGGGATCAACGAGTTCGCCGGCAAGAGCCACGCCGGCGAGGACGTGCGGGACGGAGTGGTCGGAGCGGTCGCGATCAAGCTCAAGGAGCCGGTCTTCGAAAGCCAGACCAAGAACAAGCTGGGCAACACCGAGATTCGCAGCCGGCTGGTGCAGGCGGTCAAGGAGCAGGTTGTGCTCTGGCTGCACAAGAACCCGGCCTCGGCCGAGGCGCTGCTCGAGAAGGTCAAGCAGAACGAGCGGCTGCGCAAGGAGCTGGCCTCGATCAAGAAGGAGGCCAAGGAGCGCGCCAAGAAGGTCGCGATCCGGATTCCCAAGCTGATCGACTGCAAGGTGCATCTCGGCGACCCCAGGCCAAAGGGCAAACGCCAGGACCTGCGCGAGCAGACGATGATCTTCCTCACCGAGGGCGACTCCGCCGGCGGAGCGATGGTCCAGGCCCGCCACGTGCAGACCCAGGCGATCTACGCGCTCAAGGGCAAGCCGCTCAACTGCCACGGGCTCAAGCGCGACGCGATCTACAAAAGCGAGGAGCTCTACAACATCATGCGCGCGCTGGGGGTCGAAGACGGTCTCGAGGGGCTGCGCTACGACAAGGTCGTGATCGCCACCGACGCCGACGTCGACGGGATGCACATCCGCAACCTGCTTCTGACCTTCTTCCTGCGCTATTTCGAGGACCTGGTGGTGGCCGGCCACGTCTACATCCTCGAGACCCCGCTGTTCCGGGTGCGCGACAAGAAGCAGACCATCTACTGCTATTCCGAAAAGGAGCGAGACCGCGCGGTCGACAGGCTCCGTTCTCCGGAGATAACGCGCTTCAAGGGGCTGGGAGAGATCAATCCGCGCGAGTTCGTGCATTTCATCGGCGACGAGATGCGCCTCGAGCCGGTGACGATCAAGTCGATGAGCCAGGTGGCCAACACGCTGGAGTTCTTCATGGGCAAGAACACACCCAAGCGCAGGCGCTTCATCGAGGACCGCCTGATCCCCGACATAGCCTGAGCGGCCGCAGAAAAAAACGACTGCTGCGTCGACAGCGGATTTTTCCAATCAAATACCTGGTAAGCCCGGTACGATTTCAGCGTCCCCGGCGCCGACTTTCTCGGCAAATCGGGCCCGTCGCGGTAAACTGCGCTGGATGCGACCGGTGCTCGCAGCTCTGTCGACGGCCGCGCTGCTGACTCTCGGTGGGCCGGCTCTCGCCGATGCGCCTCAGGGGCCTCCTCCCGGCGGGGGCTGGAACCCCAAGGGCGGAATCGCGGTGGGTCCGTCGCTGGGATACGCTGGCGGCCGCTTCCCCCACTCTTTCGCCGGCGGCGCCGAGGTCTCCTTCTCCTGGCGGCTCAACATGCCGCTGTTCTGGTGGATATCGGGCGGTGCGCGTACCTGGATCGCCGCCGACGAGAAAACCGCGATCCCCTACCTGGAGACCGGTCTCTCGCTTCTCTACCTCGTGCTGGGCGCCGGCTACGGGGCCGGGTTGCCGTCCGGGCCCGCCCCCGCTCACGGCCTGCACGGCCACGCCGGCCTCTCGTTTCCGCTCTGGTCGCCCGCGCACGGAAAGCTGCTGCACGCCGGCCCCTACTATCGGCCGGTCTGGGACGTGAGCGGACCCGCGCGACCCGCCTGCCACGAGGTGGGATTGATGATCAAATGGTGGGTTCAGCTCTCTCCTTTGCGCCGCGAGTGAATGGCGGATCGCCGAGCGACTTCGATCTCCGAGCGGTTGACCCGAGGAGTATAGCCCCGTAGACACACACTCTACGCGTTCGAATCTGCGGCGTGCGCAGGGCACGCGATCGGCGGACGACGCGAGAGAGGTTTCAAAGGGGATGAAAATTCAGGACGACTCGTACGTGGCGATCGACTACACCCTCAAGCTCGACGACGGTAAGGTCGTCGACAGCTCCACGGACGACGAGCCGTTGTCGTTCGTCTTCGGACGCAACCAGATCATTCCGGGAGTTGAGCGCAACATCGCCGGGCTCGACCCCGGCGACACCGCTGCCTTCACCCTCGAGGCGACGGAAGGATACGGAGAGGTCCGAGACGAGCTGGTCAGCGACCTCCCCCGCGACAACTTTCCCGACGATGTAGATCTCGAGACGGGCATGACCTTCGCCGCCGAGCTGCCCCAGGGTCCGGTTCGCTTCTCGATCGCCGAGGTCAAGGACGACGCGGTGGTCGCCGACTTCAATCACCCGCTCGCCGGCGAGCGGCTGCACTTCGATGTCAAGATCGCCGAGGTCCGCGAGGCCACGCAAGAAGAGCTCGCGGCGGTCTGAAAAACGCTGCAATGAGCCCGGGAGGTAGCCTTGCCGCTCCCACGATTCTCGTTCGCCCTGCTCCTGGTCACGCCGCTGGGATGCGGTCCCGATTCTCCCGAAAAGGAAGCGGAGACCCCGGAGCCGCAACGGCGACCGGCCGCGGCGGACGCGGCGTCCCCCGAGAAGACCGACGCCGCCGGACGAGCCGGGCTCAGCCGTTTCCCGCCGCCTCCGCTCCCGGACGAGAGCTTCGGAGAGAACGAAAAGGTCTGGGCCGCCTTTCCGCGAGACGACCCCTCCGGACGCTGGCTGTTCGGCCGCGCGACCGTGCTCGGCACGCGCTCGAACGGCAAGGTCGATCTCGACGCGGCCGGCGCGCCCGTCCCGGCCGCCTTCCTGCGCCGCCCGGGCCCGTCCGGAGGCCTGCGCCCCGGCATGCCGGCAATCGCCGCGCAGCCGAAGGAGCCGGCGGCGGTCGGACGCGTGCACAGTCTCTCCGGTGAACGGGTCACGATCGCGACGGTGGACCCGACGGGAAAGATCGCTCGCCGTGTCTTTTCGACCGGCTACGTCTGCCCGCTGCCGGGTGATGTGCCCATCTCCGGGGCGCCGGTGGTGGTGCGCCGGGACGAACGACGGCTGCACGCGACCCTGGTGCTGACCTCCGGCGATACCTCCTGGGTGCTGCTCAGCACCAGCGGAGCGCTGCGAGCCTTCCCCGCCCGCGCCGTCCACCGGCTGGATGTGAGCAAGATCCACAAGCCGCAGACTCCGGTGCTGGCCCTGCCGCTCGGCGCCGACTCCCCCGAGCTGGTACCGGCCACCGTGCTGGGCTCGCGCGAGGGGGCGCTGCTCTACCGCGTCGAAGGACGCGAGGGGCGCACCTTCGAAACGCCTTTCTGGGCCGCGATCCGGTCTCTGTAGATATGGCTACGGAGCGAACTGGGCGTCGTAGGTATACCCGGAGAAATTCAACGTCCCCGAGACGGTGCTCCCGGTCTCGCTCAACTGGAGTGATCCACCCTCCTCCTCGAAGAAACCGCGAATCCAGGTATCCACGACGACCTCGCTCGCGTACCAGCTCTCGTGCACCTGCCCGTAGGCGCTCTCCACCGTTCCGACGGCGTGGTCCGCCTCGTCCCAGACGAACAGCGCGTCGAGCTGGTGCTCGGTTTCGATCAGCATCGAGAGCTGAATCGTATACACCCCGTTCGAATGGGAAGCCGCGCAGTCGGTCTGCGTCGTGGGCTGCCCCCCGACGGTCAACGACACCGAGTTGCCGGTTTGAAAAGTGTCCATCGCGCAGGAAAACGACCCGGAGATCGAAGCCGGCTCCAGGCAGATCATGTCGAAGCCCATCGACGCGCACTCGGGCCACTGCGTGAGCTCGCAGACCTCGGATCCGTCGTGGCAGTCGAGGTAGCAGTAGCTGGTTATCTCGTCCTGATAGATCTGGGCGCAGACAGCGCCGCCGTGACAGTCCTCCTCCCCCGCGCACTCCTCGCCCGGATTGGCCGGAGTGGTGTCGGTATCCGCGTCACCGTCGGAGTCTGCGTCGCCGTCGGAGTCCGCGTCCGCGTCCGTATCCGCGTCGGTGTCCGCATCCGCGCTCCCGTCGTCATCGTCGCCGTCGGATCGGTCGCGCACGCTGGCGGACACGCAGCCGACCAGCAGCGCAACTGTCGCCAGCCACGACAGAAGCAGACCAAACGATATATTCTTGCTCATCTGGACCCCCGCTCTCGTGCCTCGTGCTACATGGAATGATAACGCATCTCGCCGCGGGATGGAGAAAAGAAGGCTCGAGCCCCGCTGTGCCGGGCTTCTCTCAACCGCGCAGGCGAAATACGATCTCCTCGAGCACGTCCCGCCAGCGCTCGGCGTCGACCTGGCAGGTGCCGACCGCGAAGTGGCCTCCGCCGCCGTTTTCGAGCATCAGGCGCCCGACATCCACCTCGCAGGTGCGGTTGAGGATGCTGTGGCCGACCGCGAACACGACGTTCTGCTTGTTCTTGCCCCACATCACCCGCACCTCGACGTTCTGCTCGGGGAAGAGGGCGTAGACCAGAAAACGGTTGCCCGCATAGATCGTCTCCTCGCGCATCAGGTTGACGACCACCACGTTGTCGCGCACCTCGCCGTTGCGCTTGAGCATCTCCTCGAACAGCTGCTGTTGCTTGAAGTAGCGCCTGGTCCGCTCCTGCACGTCGTCGAGTCCGAGGATCTCCTCGGCGCTCTTGGTGCGGCAGTACTGGATCATGTCCTCCATCAGCTGGTAGTTGCTGATGCGGTAGTCCTTGAAACGCCCGAGCCCGGTACGCGGATCCATGATGAAGGACAGCAGGATCCATCCTTCGGGATGCAGGATCTCCTCGCGCGTCAGGTTGCCCGAGTCGGTCTTGTTGACCGCCTCGAGCAGGGGCAGGAAGTGCTCGGAGAAAGCATTCTCTCCACCGTAGTGGTCCCAGATCACCTGCGCCGCGCTCGGCGCCGGACGAGACGCACCCTCGAATTCGAGCTTTTCGATCTCGAGCCGCTCCTCCTCGGAGACGTGGTGATCGAACCACATCCCGCAGCCCTCCACGAAAGGCACGTTGGCCAGCACGTCGTCCGCGCCGACCTCCACGGCGCCGTCCTGGATGTCCTTGGGATGCACGAACTCGAAAGAGTCCACTGCTCCCTTTTCCACCAGCAGGACCGCGCACACGAGACCGTCGAAGTCGGATCGGGTCAGCAGCCGCATCGGGATCCTCCCTTCTCGTCGGTTCTTTTCTGGAATACTACAGGGAAAAGGGCTCGCAGCGAAGGAGATTCGTCTCCGCTGCCGCTACTGGCAGGTATAGGCCTCGATCTCGTAGATGACCGGGTTTTCGGGAGGATCGGCGTCCGGAGCCACGTGTACGCCATCGATGCGTACCGACTGGGTGGTGACCGCATCGGTGAACTCCCAGCTCCAGTCGTCGATCTGCCCGGCGACCTCGCCGTCCTCCACCCACTGGGCCCCGTCCCACCACTGGATCGTGCCGCCGGCCAGGCTGCGCCCGTCGGCGGACTCGCAGTCGTAGCTGGTGACGTGCGTCGTATCCACCCAGATGCCCCACAGCGTGACCGGCTCGATCCAGTCGAGCTGGACCCAGGCGTCGAGCGGCTCGGTTACGGCGGCGACCCAGCAGTAGTTGCAGGTGTCCTCCAGCTCTCCGTCGTTGATCCGCGGCGGCCCCATCGAGCCGGTGCCGCCGCCGCTGGTCGAGGCCGTCGCGAGCGGCGCCGCGTTGTTTCCCTGCTGGCAGTCCCGGCACTCGCCGGCGAAGCAGCTGAACTGGCAGGTCGTCTCCACCGCCTGGTACTCGCAGGTGCCGTCCACGCAGGTCCCCGGCGAGATGAACGACTGCAGCACGTCGCCGATGCACTCGTCAGGCGGCGGATCGTCGCACTCGACACCGACGCAGGCATCGCTCACGCACTCGCCGTCGACGCAACCGTACTCGCAGACGACCGCCTCGAACGGATACTCGCACTCCGATCCGGTCCACATCCCGTTCTCCTCGTAGTCCTTGAGCACGTCCGAGGTGAGGCACTCGTCCGGCGGCGGATCGTCGCAGACCACGCCCGTTTCGGTGTCCGTGTCGCTGTCGGTGTCCGCGTCCGTATCCGCGTCGGTGTCCGCGTCGGTGTCCGCGTCGGTGTCCGCGTCGGTGTCCGCGTCGCCCCCGGTGTAGCAGCACACGTCGCTGCTTCCGCACATGTACTCCGGGTAGACGGTCCCGCCCAGCAGGCCGCAGAGAGTATCGGAGCAACAGGTCCAGGGGCACGGGTCGGGGTTCGTGCTGCTTTCGCTTTCGGTTTCGCTCTCGCTCTCGGTCTCCGTGGCGGTGTCGCCGTCGGTGTCCGTATCCGCGTCCGTGTCGGCATCTGTATCCGAATCGGAATCCGTGTCCGCATCGGAATCCGTATCGGAATCGGTGTCGGTGTCGGTATCCCCGTCGGTTCCGGTCTCCGTGTCATCGTCGTCGTCCGAGACCCCAGGGGATCCCTCGGAGATGTCGGCGCAACCGGCGGCCGACGCCGCCGCCGTCAATCCGGCCAGAGACAGAATCCAAAGCAATTTCTTCGACATGAAAATCCTCCAGTGCCAACCCGCTCCATTATACACCACTTGAACGCCTTTTCAGGAGCAAGTGGCGAGTCGAGGCTTCGCATTTCGAACCTCTTTGTTTAGTTCAAAGTAGACGAAACTCAACCCAAAATGAGGTATGATGTCTTCTTGAGAGAAGGTCGATCAAAGCAGGCGCCCCAAGCGGCGCGCGAATATCGAGAGCCCCGGCGGCTGCGGGCGCGGCCGGGAACAGACCAACCGGGAGGTTGTTCGCAATGAGGACCTGGATTTTGAATATCGTTTTGGCGTTTTTTTCCCTTGCGCTGGTCGCGGGCTGCGGTGACGACGACTCGTCCTCGGGCGACGGAGGGCCCGATGCCGATAGCGACGCCGACAGCGACGCCGATTCGGACGGAGACAGCGACACCGACAGCGACAGCGACGCCGACAGCGACAGCGACACGGATACGGACACGGACACGGATACGGATGCGGATACCGACACCGATACCGATACCGGCACGACGACCGAAACGGATACCGCTACCGATACGCAGACCGACACCGACACGGGCACCGACGCCTGCACCGGGGTCGATTGCGGTGAGCACGGCTACTGCGTCGTCGAAGAGGGAGAAGCCGTCTGCGTCTGCGACGAGGGCTACGCCGGGGACTTCTGCGGCCAGTGCGCTCCGGGCTACTCCGACTTCGGAGACGGCTGCGTGCCGAGCTGCGACGGCGTCGACTGCGGCGGTCACGGCACCTGCGACGACTCGGGGGAGCAGCCCGTCTGCAACTGCGACTCAGGCTACCAGGACAACGACGAGGACCTGGTCTGCGAGCCGGACTGCGAGACCACCGGCCTCGACTGCGGCGCCCACGGTTCTTGCGACGACTCGTCCGGCAGCGTCGCTTGCGACTGCGACTCCGGTTACCAGGACTACGACACCGACGGCCTCTGCGAGCCCGACTGCTCCACCGCCGCCCCGTCTTGCGACGACAACGAGGTCTGCGACGACTCCGGCGGCGAGGCGATCTGCGTCTGCGACGACGGCTACCAGGACTTCGACGACGACGGCGAGTGCCTGCCGACCTGCGAGACGACGTCGCTCGACTGCTCGGGGCACGGCGAGTGCGACGACGACGGGGGCGAGGCGATCTGCGTCTGCGACACCGGCTACCAGGGAGACAGCTGCGGCTCCTGCGTCTCCGGCTTTCAGGACAACGACGGCAACGACACCTGCGAGCCGAATTGCGCCACCGCCGCGCTCGAATGCGGCGCCTGGGGATCGTGCGACGACAGCTCCGGAACCGCCGTCTGCGACTGCACGGACGACCACGACGGACCGGCCTGCGAGGGCTGCGTCGCCGGCTACCAGGACAACGACGAGAACGGCAGCTGCCTGCCCGACTGCTCCACCGCCGCGCTCGAATGCGGAGAGCACGGATCGTGCGACGACAGCTCCGGAACCGCCGTTTGCGACTGCGAAACCGGTTACATCGGCGCCGCCTGCGACCAGTGCGACACGGGCTACATCGACTCGGGCAGCGGAGACTGCATTCCCGACTGCGACGATGTCACCTGCGGCGGCTTCGGAACCTGCGACGACAGCGGACCGACGACGGTCTGCGACTGCATCGCGGGCTACCAGGACAACGACGGCGACCTGGTCTGCGCGCCGGACTGCGCGACCGCCTCGCCGCTGTGCGAGGCCAACGAGGTCTGCGACGACTCGAGCGGCGCGGCGATCTGCGTCTGCGACGCCGGCTACCAGGACAACGACGAGGACGGCAGCTGTCTGCCCGACTGCTCCACCGCCGCGCTCGACTGCGGAGACCACGGGGAGTGCGACGACAGCTCCGGAGCCGCAGAGTGCGTCTGCGAGGAGGGCTACGTCGGAGCGCTGTGCGATCAATGCGCCGTCGGCTACCAGGACAACGACAGCAACGACACCTGCGAGCCCGACTGCTCCACCGCCGAACTGCAGTGCGGCGACCACGGGATCTGCTCGGATGCCTCCGGGACCGCGCTCTGCCTGTGCGACATCGGCTACGCGGGCGACTACTGCGACCAGTGCGACGGCGGCTACCAGGACAACGACGGCAACGGCGTCTGCCTGCCCGACTGCGGATCGGCCGACATGGTCTGCGGCGAGAACAGCCACTGCGACGACAGCTCCGGCGTGCCGGTCTGCGTCTGCGATCCCTACTACCAGGACAACGACGGCAACTGGACCTGCGAGCCGCGCTGCGCCGTCTCCGGCCTGGACTGCGGAGACAACGGCTACTGCGACGACAGCTCGGGTGTACCGCTTTGCCAATGCATGTACGGCTACCAGGACAACGACGATGATCAGGTCTGCGCGCCCAGCTGCCTCGGCGTCTGGTGCGGAGGCCACGGCGAGTGCGACGACAGCTCGGGAACCCGGGCTTGCGCCTGCGACCCGGGCTACCAGGACAACGACGGCGACCTGGTCTGCGCTCCCTCCTGCGCGGGCTCCGGCCTGAGCTGCGACCACGGCGCCTGCGACGACAGCGGCGGAATCGCCGAGTGCGTCTGCGATACCGGCTACACCGGCACGCTCTGCGACCAGTGCGACGCCGGCTACCAGGACAACGACACCAACGGAACCTGCGAGCCCGACTGCGAGCTGGCCTCCCCGAGCTGCGGCGCGAACGAGCACTGCGACGACTCGGGCGGAGCGGCGATCTGCGTCTGCGACGACGGCTACCAGGACAACGACACCAACGGAACCTGCGAGCCCGACTGCTCCACCTCCGGCCTCGACTGCGGGGCTCACGGCCACTGCGAGGACGACCTGGGAACCGCGATCTGCGTCTGCAACACCGGCTATGACGGAGACAGCTGCGAACTGTGCGACGTCGGCTACCAGGACAACGACGGCAACGGAACCTGCTCGATCGACTGCGCCAACTGGGCGGGCGACTGCGGCGACCACGGCATCTGCGAGGACGGCTCGGGAACGGCGCACTGCGAGTGCTACACCGGCTGGACGGGAACGTACTGCAGCTACTGCGACACCGGGTACAGCGGCACCGGCTGCAGCTCGGACTGCACGGGAATCGACTGCGGCGGCTACGGCACCTGCCAGGTGGGAACGGAGACGACCTGTAATTGCGTTGGGGGATACCAGGACAACGACGGCGACCTGATCTGCGCGATGGACTGCGCCACCTTCCTCGGGCTCTACACCTGCAATCTCAACTCGAGCTGCGACGACAGCTCGGGCACGGCCCAGTGCGTCTGCGACGCCGGCTACCAGGACAACGACGGCAACAACACCTGCGAGCCCGACTGCTCCACCGCGTCACCCACCTGCGTCAACGGCGCCTGCGACGACAGCTCGGGCGCCGCGATCTGTGCCTGCTGGGAGGGCTACGACGGGGCTACCTGCGAGGATTGCGCGTTCGGCTACCAGGACCACGACGAGAATGACACCTGCCTGCCCGACTGCTCGACCGCCGCGCTCGGCTGCGGTCCATACGGTTACTGCGACGACAGCCTGGGCACCGCAGAGTGCGTCTGCGACACCGGCTACATCGGCGCGATGTGCGCCGAGTGCGACAGCGGCTACCAGGACAACGACGGCAACGGCAGCTGTTCGATCGACTGCGCCAACTCGGGACTCGATTGCGACCACGGCGTCTGCGACGACTCGGACGGGCTGGCCGACTGCCACTGCGAGCAGGGCTGGGGCGGTGCCGAGTGCGCCGAGTGCGACAGCGGCTACCAGGACAACGACAGCAACGACACCTGCGAGCCCGACTGCTCCACCGCCGGTTTCGACTGCGGTCCCAACGGAACCTGCGACGACTCCACGGGCGAGGCCGAGTGCGACTGCGACTACGGCTACCAGGACCACGACGAGAACGGCACCTGCGAGCTGACGTGCAGCTTCGTAGTGTGGGAATGCGACGCAAACGAGCACTGTGAGGATTCGAGCGGAACCGCGACCTGCGTCTGCGACGAAGGCTACCAGGACCACGACGAGAACGGCACCTGCCTGCCCAACTGCGACACGATCGACCTCGATTGCGGCCCGCACGGCGTCTGCGACGACCGCTGGGGCAAGGCGATCTGCGACTGCGACGACGGCTACGGCGGCCAGTACTGCCACTGGAGCATCGACGGCGATCTGGCGGTTCATTTCGAGTTCGACGGCTCCGTGGCCGACAGCTCGATCAACGAGTACGGCGCGGTCGGGTTCGGAACCGTGAGCTATACCGATGATCCCTTCGGTGATTCATCGGCGCTGGCGCTCGTCGGTGACACCTATGTCCGTCTCGAGACCGGGGCCCAGCCCGACCTGGCGGCGATCGAGCACGGAGCCTTCGCCGCCTGGGTGCGCTGGGACACTCTGGTCGATTCGGAAATCGTGGTCGACTTCGGCAGCAGCTCCGAATCCACCGGCATCTCGCGCGACGGCCTGACCCAGGCGGTACGCTTCTGGATCGGCTCCCAGTCGACCTCGGGCGGAGCAGTCGCAAACGGCAGCTGGTTCCACGTGGCGGCCAGCGTCGGCGTCCAGGGGATGGAGCTGTACGTGGACGGACAGCTCGTCGCCACGAACGCGAGCTACACCGGCCCGCTCTTCCCCTCGAGCGGATCGCTGTTCCTGGTCGGACGCTCGACCGACAACACCGGCTACGCGGTCGGTCGACTGGACGAGCTGCGACTCTACGAACGATCGCTGAGCCCGTTCGAGGTGGCGTCGCTTTACGCCTCCGGTTTCTGGGACCATCGCACCGTCGACGACTGGGACGGCGACGGAGTGGAGAACGACGGCAGCTCCTCGGGCGTGATCGGCGACTACCTCTGCCCGGGCGGAACGACCTCGTTGTGCGACGACAACGACGTCCTCTGGCCCAACCCGGACCAGTGGGACGACTCCTGCTACCAGGGCGCCTGCAGCTGGGAGATCTCCGGCTGCGAGATGCCGCTCACCGACCCGGGCACCGACAGCGTCTACTGGTACTGCGGCTCGCCGAGCACGGCGGCGGATGCCTACGCCTTCTGCGCCGCCGAGGGAACCCAGCTCGCGGGAATCACCGACGCCGGCGAAAACGAGTTCGTCTGGCTGACGATCATCGACGACGCCTGGATCGGCGCGACCGACATGGGCAGCGAGGGAAGCTGGGAGTGGATCGGCGGCGAGCCGTGGGGCTATACCAGCTGGGCGAACGGTCAGCCCGAGAACATCGACGGTAGCGAGGACTGCGCCGCGATGTATACCTTCACCGGGGACTGGCACGCTCGCTGGTGCGATCTCGAATATCCGTTCGTGTGCGAGTACTCGTACTGAGCCACGAAGTTAAAATTTGGAGGAACGAAATGAAACCAGTTGCAACCATCCCCTACGTCGCCGCGATCGCGTCTTTGCCGCTGTTCTTCGCTCTGGCCTGCAGCGACGGGGGCGGTGGCGACGGAGACGGCGGCCCCGACGCCGGCGACGGATCCCCCGACGCCGACAGCGATGCCGACAGCGACAGCGATGCCGATGCGGACACCGACAGCGACGCCGACACCGATACCGACAGCGATGCCGACACCGATGCCGACACCGATTCGGACACCGATACCGGCACCTGCGGCGATCTGGTGCACGACGGAGGCATCGAGATCTTCGACACCGACGACGTGGCCGACCTGGCGGGTTACTCCGAAGTGCTCGGCGATCTGACGATCGACGACACGAACCTCGCCAGCCTCGACGGCCTGCAGTGTCTGGTCCGCATCACCGGCGACCTGTCTATCAAGTTCAATCAACAGCTCTTTGAGCTGGACGGGCTGAGCGGGCTGGAGACGGTGGAGGCATCCTTGATGATCTGGGACAACGACGCGCTGGCAACGCTTTCGGGGATGAGCAGCCTCAGCGAGGTGGGCTACACGCTCTACATCGACGGCAACGACGCGCTGACCGATCTGGCCGGTCTCGGCGGGTTGGAGGAGATCGGCTGGAGCCTCTCGATCGACAACAACGCCGCGCTTGTCGGCATCGACGCGCTGGGCAACGTGGCCTCGGTGGGCTGGAACCTGACCCTGTTCAACAACGACGCCCTGCTCGACGTTGACGGCCTCAACGACGTCGAGAGCATCGGCGGCCAGCTGACGATCAGCGACAACGAGCTGCTCGAGGACCTGCTGGGGCTCGACACGCTGACCGAGCTGGGCGGAGACCTGGCGGTGGTCGACAACCCGGTGCTGCCCACCTGCTACGCCACCGAGCTGGTCCTGCAGCTCCAGGCCCAGGGCTGGACCGGCAGCTCCACCATCTCCGGAAACGACGACACCGGCAGCTGCGACTGAGCTTCCTCTCGCGCTTCAGACGAACAGGACGGGCGCTCCGATCCGGCGCGCCGTCTGGTTCAGCGCTACGTCGGCGGTGACCAGCAACAGTTCGTTGCAGAGCACCACCGCGAGGTGCAAAGCATCGAGGGTCCGCAGCGGGTGCTCGAAAGAGCCGAGCAGCTCCCTGGCCAGTCCGTGCTCGCGACGCGCCAACGGAAACATGCGGTACAGCTCGCTGTCCACGTGAGAAAGAAATCGCGAGACCACCCGCCGCCCGTCCTGGCGAGAGATCTCGGCGGCCCGTACGCGACGCGAGACGGCGGAAACGAGCTCCACCTCGGTCAAGGGGCTGATCGACGCGCTCTGCACGCCGCCCAGCAACCGATTGACCTCGTCGCTCTTCGGCTCCGGAATGTAGTAGGCGACCAGCGCGCTGGTATCTATGTAGTGGATCAGATGCGCTCCTCGTCGCGCATCTCGCCGACGATCTCGCTGGTAGGTGCGCCCCTGACCGCAATCGTGCTGCGGAAATCGATCATGTCCGGGAGGCGGGCTCGGGCGGAAGGCTCGGGCGGAACCAGCCGCGCTACCACCCTGCCCCGGCGCGTGATGGCGATCACCGCACCGTCCCGGGCCTCGTCGAGCAGCTCCGAGATTCTGCGACGCGCTTCTTTCACGTTCACCGTCTGCATCCAGCTTCCCTGTCCAACCTGTGTACTCTTGGAGTGTACACTTGCTGATCCGCGTATGTCAAGGCTCGATCCTCTCTCAGCCCTTGACGCCGCCCGCGGTCAGGCCTCCGACCAGGTGGCGTTGCAGGGCGAAAAAAAGCGCCATGACCGGAATCGAGACCAGGATCGCCCCGGCGGCGAAGCGGCCCCACTCGGTGGAGTAATCGCCCACGTGGCTCTGCAGCGCGACCGGCAGGGTGAACATCGTGGGCTCGGACATGAAGGTCGCCGCCAGGATGAACTCGTTCCAGGCGGTCATGAACGAGAACAGGGCGGTGACCGCGATGCCCGGCCGCGCCAGCGGCAGCACGATCTTGCGGAAGATGGCGAAGCGCCCCATCCCGTCCATCACCGCCGCCTCCTCGAGCTCGCGCGGAATCGTGTCGAAATAGCCCTTGAGCATCCAGACGCAGAAAGGGACCGCGGTCGTGGAATAGACCAGCGCCAACCCGGCCAGCGAGTCCAACAGCGACAGCTTCTCGAGGATGACGTAGAGCGGAATCATCATCACAACCCCGGGAAACATCTGCGTGACCAGCAGCATGTTCATCCCGCGCCGTCGGCCCGGAAACGAGAAGCGCGAGAAAGCGTAGGCCGCTGTCGTGGCCAGCCCCACGCCGAGCAGGGTCGTCGCCAGCGAGACCACGACGCTGTTGAACAGCTGGCGAGCGAACAGCCAGTGCCCCTGCATGTCGGTGGCGGTGAGCAGCTGCTCGAAGTTGCCGAGCGACAGCTCCGCCGGCAGCGGGTTGGCTGAAAGCGAGAACGACTGAGAGCTCCCCAGCGCCATCTTGATCACCCACAACACCGGGTAGAGCGCGGCGCAGGTCAAGACGGTCAGCCCGGCGTGGGCCAGCGCCGTGCGAATGCCTCTCGGTCGCCTCATCCCGCGTTGGCTCCTTCCGTCACGCGCCGGGTGAAGATCGAGTAGCCGAACAGCGCCACGAAGATCAGCACGGCGTAGGCCGCCGCGTAGCCGTACTGCTCCTGCCGGGAAAACGCCCAGCGGTACGCCTCGCTGATCAGAATCTCGGTCGCGCCGTCCGGCTCTCCGCCCGAGACCAGGTAGACGATGTTGAACATGTTGAAAGTCCAGACGCTGCCCAGGATCACCGCCGGCACCAGCGCCGGCTTGATCTGGGGCAGAACCACGCGCCAGAAACGCGTCCAGCCGCCGGCTCCGTCCATCTCGGCGGCCTCCTCCAGGTCGCGCGGTATCGCCTGCAGCGCGCCCAGGCAGACCACCATCATGAACGGAAAGCCCAGCCAGGTGTTGGTCGTCACGTTGGCGGCCAGCGCCGTCCAGAAGCTCGAGAACCAGGAGACGGGCTCCAGCCCCAACAGCTCCAGCAGGCCGTTGATCGCACCGAACTGGCTGTGGAACATCCCTTTCCAGATCAGAGCCGTGATGTAGTTCGGCACCGCCCAGGGCACGATCAGCAAGACGCGGTAGACGCCGCGCAGCCTGAGCCAGGGGCTGCGCAACACCATCGCCAGCGCCAGGCCGATCGAGACGTGCAGCAATACGTTGAGCGCTGTCCACAGCACGGTCACACCCAGCGTGAACCAGAACGAGAGCGGATCGCCGACGGCGTAGTCCCGGCTGGTCAGGATGTCGACGAAGTTGGCCAGACCCACGAAAGAAAACTCCCCGCCGCGATGCGAGCAGAACGCGACCGCGGTCCCCACCGCGAACGGCAGCATCACCAGCGCCAGCATCGCCAGCGCCGCGGGCGCCACGTAGAGATAGGCGTGGCGCGATGCGACGATACTCCCAAGGGCTGCTCTTCTCCGGCGGCGCCGCAGCCAGAAAAACAACAACGCCAGCAGGATACCGCCGGCCGCGAGCAGGTAGGGCAATGGATCGCGACTCTGCGGCGGCTCGCGGGTCACCACGCGCAGGTCGTGCTGAGCACGCTCCAGCGCCTCTCGCGGTTCCCGCGCGCCGCGCAGCACGGAGCGCAAGGCGCGCGAGGCCGGCTCCCACACCGACCTCATCAGGGGGTGGTTGGGCATCGGCGCTGCTCTCTGAGCCTGGCGGCGGAAGACCCGCAGCGCCGCCGGAATCTCTCGCTCGTTCCGGTCCAGATAGAACCGCTCGTCGCAGACGAGCTGCCCCGCCTTCTCGGCGCGCAGCCGGGCGCCTTCGCCGAACGCAAGGAAGCGTGCCAGCTCCAGCGCCGACTCGGGGTCGCGCGCCTCGGCCGAGACGATCGCCGCCTCCACGGTCAAAAAAGGTCGCGCCGGCCGGCCGGTCTCGCTGACCAGCGGCAGGGGCGCCAGCTCCCAGGGCGTCTCCGCGTCCAGCTCTCCGATGAACCACGGCCCGTTGATCGCCATCGCGGCGCGCCCCTCGTTGAACAAGCGCGAGACGAGCGCGGCCGTCTGCTCTCCGGGAACCAATCCGCGATCGACGAGCCGCGAGACGAACTCGAGGCTGAGGGCGTTGCGCGGATCGTCGAGCACCGGCTCTCCTTCGTCGTCGAAGATCCGGCCGCCGAAACCCAGCAGCCACGGAACGTGGAAATAGAAATCGCCGGCCTGGTAGACCAGCCCGTAGCGTCCGGCCTCCGCGTCGGAACAGCGCTCGGCTACCGCGATCATCTCGTCGGTGGTTTGCGGCGGATCGCCGACCAGCTCGGTGTTGTAGAACAAGGCCAGCGACTTGATCGCCAGCGGCAGACCGTACAGCGCGCCGTCGATCTCGAGCGCCTCCGCCGAGCCCGGCGAGAGACGCTCCAGCTCCCGCGGCTCGATATCGCCTCTCAGATCGTGGATCAACCCCGAGCGCGCCCAGTCGCCGACGCGCTCGTGGGCGAAGATGAACAGGTCCGGCCCCTGCCCGCGCGGAATCGCGGAGGTGAGCTTGTTGGCGTAGGCGTCGTGCGGGACCGCCAGCGGCCGCGCGGGCGATTGCGGATGGCTTTCGTTCCAGCGCCGCACCAGCTGGCGAAGAGCGCTCTGCTCGTCGCCGCGGTAGCTGTGCCACAGCGCGATCTCGCCGGCCGAGGCGGGCAACGCAGAGAGCAGAACGAGCAACGCCGCGACCCGGCGTATCATCGTCGATCGCCCCCCGGCCGATCGGGGCGCAGCGCAACCCCGCTGCGCTCGTCGAAGAGATGCACCTCGTCTCGATCCACCTCGCAGCCGACGTGGTCGTCGATCGAGAACCCGGCCAGCTCGCGAGTCGGCAGCTGGACCACCAGGTGCCGCCCCGAGGCGAGACGGAGATGGGCGTGCGACTCGAACCCCAGCGTCTCGACCACGTCGAGAGCGCCGCCAATCCCCCCCCTCCCACCGTGAGAAATCCGTTCCAGCGCGGTGGGACGCACGCCGGCGACCACGTCGCGGGGCTCGGCGGACAGTCTCCGGTACTCCTGGGGCAGCTCGAGATCGAACCCTTCGCCCGTCGCCCGGGGCCCCGCCGGCTCGAACCGCGCGGGCAGGAAGTTCATCGCCGGACTGCCGATGAAGCCTGCGACGAAGCGATTGGCCGGCCGCGCGAACAGCTCGGTCGGCTCGCCCAGTTGCTGCACGCGCCCCTCGTTCAGCACGCAGATGCGGTCGGCGAGGGTCATCGCCTCCACCTGGTCGTGGGTCACGTAGATCATCGTCGCGTCCATCTCGCGGTGCAGCTTCTTGAGCTCCACTCGCATCTGGCCTCGCAGCGCAGCGTCGAGGTTGCTGAGCGGCTCGTCGAAGAGAAAGCCGCGGGGCTGTCTGACAATCGCCCGCCCGACCGCCACCCTTTGTCGCTGGCCTCCGGAGAGCTGTCCCGGCCTGCGGTCCAGCAGGCCCGCGAGCCCCAGACGCCCGGCCGTTTCACGGACCAGCCGCGCCACCTCCTGCTTGCCCACCTTGCGCACAGTCAGCGAGAAGGCCATGTTCTGCGCCACGGTCATGTGCGGGTAGAGCGCGTAGGATTGGAAGACCATCGCCAGGTCCCGGTCCTTGGGATGCACGTCGTTTGCGCGACGGCCGTCGATCAGAAGCTCCCCGGCGGTGATCTCCTCCAGCCCGGCAACGCAGCGCAGCAAGGTGGACTTGCCGCACCCGGACGGCCCCACCAGCACCAGCAGCTCTCCGCTCTCTGTCTCGAGATCGATCCCATCGAGCACGACGTTGTCGTCGTACGCCTTGACCAAGCCGCGGATCTCGATCCTGCCGGTTCGTTCGCCCATGCCCGTCACAGCTCGGTTTCTACCAGGCTCCTCCCACCGGTAAAGCGGAGCGTCACTGCTCGACGTAGATCCCGACACCGCGAGGCGGCACGACGACGCGCAGGCGACCCTCCTCGCCGACGATGACGGTGTCCTCGGCCAAGAGCTCCCCCTCGAAGACATTGGTCAACTCGGTGCCGGCGGCAAATGAGGTCTGCATGTGATCCCCGGCAGGGTCGGCCCAGGCGTAGGAGGTCTCGCTGGCGTGGGTCTCGCTGGTGTTGATCACCACCAGCACCGTCTCGCCGGCGTGGCTGCGCTCGAAAGCGAAGATGCCGGCGTCCGGCTCGTCGCCCGTGCGCTCCGTCGCCCAGCGGATCGTCATCTCTCCCCGGCGAAGCGGCGCGTGCTGTCTGCGCAGATCGATCAGGTGGCGGATCAGCTTGAACGTCTCGCCGCTCGTATCGTAGCCGCTCTCCCACAGATCCTCGCGGTTGAACGGATCGTTGCCGCCGTCGAACTCCTGCTCGGTGCCGTAGTAGATGCACGGGATCCCGTCGATGGTCAGCAGGTAGGCCAACGTGTTGTGCAGAGCATCCAGAGACGGCTTCTCGTAGAGGAAGCGAGGAATGTCGTGATTGTCGATGAAGTTGACCAGCAGCTTCGTCGGGGCCAGCGGCTCGCCGCTCTCGGAGGTGGGTCCGCCCGAGTTGGGAACAGTGCTGTAGTTGTCTTGCCGCGCTTCGAAAAGGTCTTCGATAGTGGTCGTGGGATTGCCGTGCTTGAACACGCCGTCGATCACCTGGAACTTGTGCGAGAAGTAGAAGGCCGAGTCCACCTCGTCGTCGAAGGTGTAGCTCCCGATCAGCGCGTCGTCGCCGTCGAACGCCTCGCCGAACATGAAGAAATCCTGCTTGCCGATCGAAGCCGCCAGCTCACGGATACCGGGACAGAACACTTGCCAGAAACCGTGCTCCACGTGCTTGAGTGTATCGATGCGAAATCCGTCCAAGTCGGCGGCACCGATCCAATAGCCGTACGCATCGGTCAACGCCCGGCGCACATCCGGATGCGTGGTCTTGAGATCCTTGAGCCCGCCCGGAAAATCCCCGTAGACCACCTGCTCCCACTGATTCCAGTCGTAGACTCGACCGCGGCGGTTGTACCAGGCCGGGTTGCGGAAGACCTCGGGCTGCGGCGCCACGCGGTTTATCTCCGGATCGTTCAGCCAGACGATCGGCGCCGATCCGGCCTGGCCGAGAGATGTCTCCGCCTGCACGCCGTCCGGGTTGTAGTCCGGGTCGTACTCGGAAACGTGAGTCACGCCCGAGGTCGTGCCGCTTCCGTGGACCGACTCGTCGGGCTGGCCGTTGCCGTTGATGTCGTAGTAGAAGAGCTGCCCCACGTGGTTGGTCACGATGTCGAGGATCACCTTGATGCCTCGATGGTGACAGGCGTCCACCATCTCGCGCAGCTTGGCCAGGTCGCCGAAGTGAGGGTTTGGCGACGTGAAGTCCTGGGTCCAGTATCCGTGATAGCTCCAGACACCCGCGTCGGTCTCGACGTTCTTCACCACCGGCGAGATCCAGATCGCCGTAACGCCGAGCTCCTCGAGGTAGTCCAGCTTGTCGATCACGCCCTGCCAGTCACCGCCGTGGTAGGCCGCAGGGGCATGAGGGTTCACGTTGTAGTTGTTGTTGGGATCTCCGTCGGCGAAACGATCGACCATCAGCTGGTAGATCACCTCGTCACGCCAGTCGACCACATGAGTATCGACTTCGAAATCCTCTGCGACCGGACCGAGATCGACGCATCCATGAACGAAAAAAACGAAGCTGCCAATCATAGAAACGCAAAAAGGCTTCACTGGTGACCTCCCAAAAACACATTCTGACACAGCCGCGAGACGGAGAAAACTGAGACTTTCAGACTTTCTCTGGGGCTATACGGAGCCCTTTGGACACTTTCCCAACTAGTGTATTCTTCCTCTCCGATGACCACCGGCCAACAGCCCACTCCTCCCGACCCGGCGCGCGCTCGCGCCGGCTCCGGTGCGCTGCGCGCCTTCGGCGCTTCCCGCGATCCCAACTGCGGGCGAGTGCTGCTGGAGCGCTACCGTGTCGGTCCGCTGATCGCCCGCGGCGGGATGGGCTCGGTCTACTCGGCGCGCGAGATCCGCAGCGGCGCGCGGCGCGCGGTCAAGATCCTGCACGAGGAGCTGGTCCTCGACTCGGCGCTGCGGCGGCGCTTCCTCAACGAGTCGCGCGCCGCCGGTCGGATCGACCACCCCTCGGTTGTCCGCATCCACGAGGTGGGGATGACCGGCGAAGGCCAGATCTGCCTGGTGATGGAGCTGGTCGAGGGCGGCGCGCTCAGGCGCCTGATGCGCGCCGGGCCGCTGGACCAAGAGCGCGCGGTCCTGATCGCCGCGGCGCTGGCCGAGGGGCTGGCCGCGGCCCACGACCGGGGCGTGATCCATCGCGACGTCAAGCCGGAGAACGTGCTGATCCCGCGCAAGAGCGACGCGGGCAGCGTGGCCAAGCTGGTCGACTTCGGGATCGCGCGCATCATCGACACGCCGCGGATCACGACCACCCGCCACGTGATGGGCACCCCCCAGTACATCTCGCCCGAGCAGGCGATGGGCTCTCACGCCGATCACCGCGCCGACGTCTACTCGCTGGGCGTGCTGCTCTACGAGATGCTGACCGGATCGCTGCCGCTGACGCACGACAACCCCGAAACGCTGCTGCGCATGCACATCGAGCAGCGGCCGCTGCCGATCAGCGCCGGGGATCCGGCGCGCAAGGTCAGCCCCGAGCTGGAGAGGCTGGTGATGCGCTGCCTGGAGAAATCACCGGAGCTGCGCCCGCAGTGGATGCGGGACGTGCTCGCCGCGCTGTCCCGTCTCTGATCAGCAGATCCTGGGCAGCAGCTCTCCCAGCGGAAGGCGGATCGCGCGGGTGGCGCCCAGCTCGGTCTCCATCAGCAAGGACGGCTCGCCCCGCTCTACTCTACCGATCGCCGTTGCGCCCTCGCAGAGCCGATCGGACCTCAGGACGCGCAGCGCCTCGTCCGCCGCGACGGCGGGAACGATCGCGATCAGGCGACCCTCGTTGGCCACGTGCAGTGGATCGATGCCGAGCAGCTCGCATGCGGAGCGCACCTCGGGACGCACCGGGATCGAAGCCTCGTCCAGCACGATCCGCACTCCCGAGGCGCCGGCGATCTCGGTCAGGCTCTGCGCAGCCCCGCCCCGCGTCGGGTCGCGTAGCGCGTGCACGTCTATCCCCTTCTCCTTCAGCTTGCGCACCGGAGCGATCAGCGGCGCCACGTCGCTGAGCAGCTCGACCCGCAGCGGCAATCCCTCGCGCTCGGCCATCACCGCCATCCCGTGGTCGCCCAGCGGGCCGCTGACCAGCACCGCGTCTCCCGGCTCGGCGCGGCGGGCGGCCGGCCGAAAGACAGAATCCACCCGGCCGACCCCGGCCGTGTTGATGAAGACCCCGTCGCAGGCTCCCCGCGCCACGACCTTGGTGTCGCCGGCCACCACCTCTACTCCGGCCTGCTGCGAGGCCGCGGCCATCGAGCCCACGATCCGATCGAGCTCCTCGATCGGCAGCCCCTCCTCCAGCACGAACCCGGCGGTCAGCCCGATCGGCTCGGCGCCGGCCATCGCCAGGTCGTTGACCGTGCCGCAGATCGCCAGCCTGCCGATGTCTCCTCCGGGAAAGAAGCGCGGATCCACGGTGTAGCTGTCCGTGGTCAGCGCCAGCTCTCCGACGATCGCCGAGTCGCCCAGCTCGCGCAGCGCGGCGTTGGCCAGCCGCGGCAGGAAGTGCTCCTCCACGAGGCGCTGCGAGAGACGTCCACCGGCCCCGTGGGCCATAGTAATAATGTCGCCCGATTCGCTGCTCAACTCGTTCCTCCCGCGCCGAACGCATAGGCCGCGGCGCACGACCCCTCGCTGCTGACCATGCAGGCTCCGACCGGCGTCTCCGGGGTGCAGCCGCGATCGAACAGCGGGCACTCGCGCGGGGCGATTATTCCCTTGAGCACGTCGCCGCAGCGGCAGCCCGGCGGCTCCGCCGGCTCGGGCAGCGCGACCTCGAAGCGGCGCGCCGCGTCGCGGCCGGCGAGCTCCTCCCTGAGCGCCAGGCCGCTTTGGGGAATCGTCCCCAGCCCTCGCCATACGCTGTCGCACGGCTCCAGGACGCGAGCGGCGATCCCCCTGGCGCGGGGGTTGCCCTCGGAACGCACCGCGCCGGGGTAGCAGTTGTCAACGCGCGGCTCGCCGCGCACCGCCTGCTCCGCCAGCGAGGCGATTCCGCGCAGCATCTCCACCGGCTCGAAGCCGGCCACCGCGCAGGGGACGCCGTGCCGCTCGGCCAGCGGGCGGTAGACCTCGCTGCCCAGGATCACGCTGACGTGCCCCGGGCAGAGGAAGCCGTCCACCTCCAGGTCGTCGGCGGTCGCCAGCAGCTCCAGCGCGCCGGGAATCGTCTTGGCCGCGACCAGCATCGAGAAGTTGTCGAGCCCCTCGTCGCTGGCGCGCAGCAGCGAGGCCGCCAGCGCGGGCGCCGTCGTCTCGAAGCCGACCCCCAGGAAAACCACCTCGCGGCGAGGCTCCGAGCGCGCCAGCTCCAGCGCGTCGAGCGGCGAGTAGACGACCCGCACGTCGGCGCCGGTGGCGCGCGCCGCGGCCAGGCTGCGCGGCCGGCCGCCGATCGGAGATCCCGGCACGCGCACCATGTCGCCGAAGGTCGCGACCGCAATCCCCGGCTGGCCGGCCAACGCCAGCGCGTGGTCCACGTACGAGACCGGCGTGACGCAGACCGGGCAGCCCGGACCGGATATCAGCCGCATCCCCTCGGGAAGCAGGCTCCTCAGCCCGGAGCGCGCCGCGGACATGGTGTGCGTGCCGCAGACCTCCATGAAGGTCAGCGGTCGATCGGCCAGCCCGCGAATCCGCTCCAGCAATCCGCGGCTCTGTTCCAAATTCGCTTTGCTCACTGGCGCCAGGACTCCTCCAGCCGCTGCAGCACGGCCAGCGTCTCGGCGGCCTCTTCAGGCTCGAGCCGCTGGATCGCATAGCCGGCGTGCACGATCAGGTAGTCGCCGACCTCGAGCTCCTCGATCAGGTCGGTCGCCACGTCGAGCTCCACTCCGGCGGACGCCACCCTGGCCGTGCCCTCGCCGACCGCCAGCACCTCGAGCGGAGTCGCCATGCACATCTCTTCACCTCTTTCGGCTCTCCAGCAGGCACGCCGCGCAGGCGGCCTGACCGGCGGACAACCCGCCGTCACCGGGGGGCAGCCGCCGGGGCCACAGGACTCCGGCTCCTCCCGCCTCGATCCCGCGTACCAGGCGGGCGAGCAGCAGCCGATTCACCATACACCCTCCGCCGAGGGCGACAAGCGGCCGGCCGGTCTCCAGCGCGGCCCGCGCCAGCCCGTCGGCCAGCCCGTTGTGAAAGCGCGCGGCGCGCAACGGCACGGGGTCGCGGTCCTCGACCAGCGCGCTCACCAGCGCCCGGGTGTCGAGCCGGTCGCCGTCGGGCGGCAGCGGGTAGGCCTCGTCGCAGGCCGGATCGGAGACTGCCTCGAGCAGCGAGGCGGCCTCGCCCTCGTAGCCCTGTCTTTTCGCTGTCAGGCCCAGCAACGCGGCGACGCCGTCGAACAGCCGGCCGGCCGAGCTGCACAGCGGCGAGACCGAGCGCAGCGAGCAGATCCCGGCGATCCGCTCGTCCCAGGCCTCGATCTCCGGCCCCCCCAGGCCCGCGTCCCACAGCAGGCTGGTCGCCATCCGTCCCGGCTCGCGCGCCGCCGCGTCCCCGCCGGGGAGCGGAACCGGGCGCAACGCCGCGACGCGCTCGCAGCCCCGGTAGCCGCCCACCAGCAGCTCGCCGCCCCAGACAGTGCCGTCCTCGCCGAGCCCCACGCCGTCCAGCGACAGCGCCGCCAGCTCGGAGTCCGGCTCCAGGCCGTGCTCGAGCATCACCGCGGCCAGGTGGGCCCAGTGGTGCTGGATGCGCACGATCGGCAGATCGCCCAGCTCGCGCTCGGCGAAAATCGAGGAGGCCAGGTCGGGATGCAGGTCGATCGCGACCGCCTCGGGCTCGACCCGCCCGAAGGCGAGCATGCGCTCCACCTCGGTGCGAAACGCGGCCTCGGCCCGCGCGTTGTCCAGGTCTCCCAGGTGGCGCCCCACCACCAGCTCGCCGCGCGCCAGCGTGGCGAGCGTGGACTTCAGCTCGGCGCCCAGCGCCAGCACCGAGCGCCGCGGGAGGTGCGAGGCGTCGATCGGGTCGGGGACGTAGCCGCGGCTGCGCCGCACGAAGATCGCTCCCAGCGGCGAGCTGCGCACCACGCTGTCGTCGTTGGCCACTGCTATCTCTCGGTCGTGGAGCAGGTGGGCGTCGGCCGGCAGGCGCTCCAGCGCGTCGTCGTTGTCCGCGGTGATCGGCTCGGAGGGATGGTTGCCCGATGTCATCACCAGCGCGTCGAGCGGCCCGTCGAACAGCTGGTGATGCAGCGGGCTGTAGGCCAGCATCAGCCCCAAGTCTACCAGCCCGGGAGCCAGCCCGTTCGCCAGGCCGTTGTCCTCGCGCGCCGGGGCGAGCACGATCGGCGCCGCGGCGGAGCCGAGCAGGCGCTCGTCCTCGTCGTTCAGCACGACCAGCCGCCGGGCGACCTCCAGGTCGCGCACCATCACGGCCAGAGGTTTGCGCGAGCGGCGCTTGAATTCGCGCAGGCGCGCGACCGCCGCCTCGTTGCGCGCGTCCACCGCCAGGTGGAACCCCCCGATGCCCTTGATCGCCACCAGCTGTCCGTCCGCCAGCCGGCGCACCGCCTCCTCGGCCGCGGCTCCCGGATCGTCCCGGTGCAGCTCGCGGCCGCCGGCGACGATCCAGGCCCGCGGACCGCAGACCGGACAGGCGATCGGCTGCGCGTGGTAGCGGCGGTCGGTCGGATCCCTGTACTCCCGGGCGCACTTCTCGCACATCTCGAAGGCGGCCATCGTGGTTCCGGGGCGGTCGTAGGGCAACGAGCGCACGATCGTGTAGCGCGGGCCGCAGGCGGTGCAGTTGATGAACGGGTAGCGATAGCGCCGGTCGGCCGGATCGCGCATCTCGCGCAGGCAGTCGGGGCAGACCCAACGATCCGGCGCCAGCGTCATCCCCAGCGCACCGCCCGGGTCGGAGCTGGCCGCGATCGAGAACCCGCGCTCGTCGGGCAGCGGCTCCAGCGGCTCCGCCTCGACCGCGTCCAGCCGGCCCGAGGCGGGCAGATCATCGGCCAGCCGGCGGCGCAGCTCGTCCGCGGCCGCGGCCGTGCCCTGGATTTCGATCTTCACGCCGCGCCCGTCGTTGCGCACCGAGCCGCTCAGGCCCAGCTCGCGCGCCAGGCGGTAGACGAACGGCCTGAAGCCGATGCCCTGGACTATTCCGCGAACGGTGAGGCGCCGGCGAATGAGCAAGATCGAGTACCTCGTCAACCCGACAATGCCGGGTCAGGGCGGCCCTCATCGACGATCCCTGCGTCACTCCTCCTCGAATTGGCGCCGCCAGTCCTTCGTCTTCGTTCCTTGGCCTCGCCGATGATCTCTCGCCCTGAACCCATCATCGTGGGGTCGACGAGGCACTAGCCTTCCCACAGGGAGCGGATCCTTCCGGCGAGATCCCCGAGCCCGCCGCGATCGGTGGCCGAGGTGACCACTACGTCCAGACCGGGGTCGATATCGCGGATCATGCCCAGACAGGCGTCGAGGTCGAAATCGATGTGAGGAATCAGGTCGGACTTGGTGATCGCCACCAGGTCGGCCTCACGGAAGGAGACCGGGTACTTCTGCGGCTTGTCCGTCCCCTCGGTGGTCGAGAGGCAGACGATCCGCAGCGACTCGCCGAGATCGAACATCGACGGGCAGACCAGGTTGCCCACGTTCTCCACCAGCACCAGCCCGCCCCGCTCCAGGGGCAGGTGATCGATCGCGTGCTCGACCTGGTGCGCCGAGAGGTGGCAGCTCGTACCGGTCTCGACCTGGTGCACGGGCGCTCCGCTCTCGGCGATCCTTCTGGCGTCGTTGTCGGTCGCCAGGTCGCCCTCGACCACCACCGCCGGGTGCTCGCCGGAGAGCAACGGAATCAGCTCGCCGAGCAGCCGCGTCTTGCCGCAGCCCGGGCCGCCGATGATGTTGACCAGGCGCCCGTCGATCGCGCCGAGGCGCTCGCGCAGCCGGTCGGCGTGGGACCTGTTGTGAGCCAGCACGTCCTGCTCGACCGGGATCGTCTCACCGCCGGTGCGCGGCGGCGCCTCGGGCTGTCCGCATCCACAGTGCTCGCACATCGCAACCTCCGTACGACTCGCGCGCCGCGCGGCCGTCTATTCGATCTCGATCTCCATTATCTTGAGCTCGCGCCCACCATCGAAAGTGACCGGCCCGTGCTCGCACTCCGGGCAGACCACCCACATGCTGTCCGCCGAGAAGGCGTGCCCGCAGGCCGGACAACGGGCCCGCGCCTCGAGCCGCTTCAGCTCGAGCGCCAGATCCGGCAGCTCGGCGGCCTGAGCCGCGAAATCGAAGACTGTCTCCAGCGCCTCGGGCACCACGCCGCTCAGCGCGCCGCACTCGACGGTCACGCTCAGAGCGCGCCGGCCGTCGGGCAGGTGGGAGCGCACGCTCTCGCAGATGCTCTGGGCTATGGAGAGCTCGTGCATCGCGCCGGAAGTATACCCCCCCTCCGCCCCGGGTCGAGCAAAGAGTCGCCCGCGGACTTCGGGACCAATCGCGTACCTGGAATCACTGGTCGCGAATCCGGCGAGCCCTTGTCAGGTGGCAGAGGCGGGTACTTCTTCGCCGTCGGCGGGAGCATGTTCGACGGTGACACGATAATCCAGGCCAGCTCGCTCGATACTGTCTTGCAGAGCTAGCTCGACGAACTGCTTCTCGCTGTAACCGAGCATTCGTGCAAGCTCGGCAGCCCTGCTCGCGCTGACCGATTTACGACCTTTCTCGAGATCGCAAAGGTGCGATCGGGAAATCCCGAGCTTCTCAGCGAAATCGACCTGGCTCATCTCCTCGCCTTCGCGTATCGCGCGAACGAAACGACCAAGCGTCAGAGCCCCGCCAGCCAGCTCTTCGAGAAATCGGACTTCACGACTTTTTTCAATAGCCATGCTTCGTAACCTCCTCCACGAGGACAATCTCCAGCCCCCCGCTTTCGGCAACACGGTAGATGGCCCGGTACGCACGGGAAAGTCGAATCGATCTCCGACCCCGACGCTTTCCCTTCAACGGCTCATCGTGGAACCCGGGAATCTTTCGCACTTCTTCGATACCTTCGCGCTCTATCCAAAGAACCCAGGCCAGGAGCTTGTCCAAGCTGCTTCTCCGCGCGTGGTGCTATCGAAACTTTTCGAATCACAAATCGAGTGTACACATAATTTGTGAACGCAGCAACCTTGCCTCATTGTTTCCTGGCCTTCTCATGCTCCAAACCCGGGGTGAAGATCGGGGCGGGTTTTGCGTCGAAATTCCCGAACGGCCGACACGGCCCGTCGAAGATCCGCTATAATCCGTGTCGAAAGGAGCGCGGCGACATGTTTCGAAGCAAGCCCAAGACCATCTTGATTTTCCTCGCCCTGGTCGCGGCCCTGGTCGCGGCCCGCGCCGGAGCGGTCAGCTTCACCGCGGAGGAGAAGACTCGGCTGGCCAGGGGCAAGGCCGTCAAGAAGCCGCTCGCCGAGTCGGGAAAGAACGGCTTTTTCGGCGGGACCGGTTACACAGTGGTCAAGGCGCCGCTGCCGGTCGTCTGGGAGGCGATCGAGGACTGGGGCTCGTATCACCGCATCTTTCCCAAGACGGTCAGTTGCGCCGAGATGTCGCGCAAGGGCGACACGTCGCTGATCCGGATCGAGATGGGCCACAAGCTGATCAGCATCGAGTACCACATGACGATCGAGCGCGATCGGGCCAAGAACATGATCTCCTTCAGCCTGGCGCGCAACCGGCCCCACGATATCGAGGAGACCCGCGGCTACTGGCGGCTGTTTCCGCAAAAAGGCGATCGCACCCTCGTAGCCTACGTGGTCGCGACGCGCGTCCCGGCCGGGCTGATCAACCTGATCGGGCCGCGGTTGGCCGAGCAGATCGAGATCTCCCTTTTGAGCGTGCCCTCCAAGCTGCGCAAGTGGATCGAGAGCCCCAAGGGCGCCAAGTACTTCGCCGCCTCCGGCGTCGACTGAGCCGACCGACCGCGCTTTGCGGGTCAGGTCCGAAGACGGGGAGTCCGTGCTCTTCGAGCTCGGCCCGGGGCGCCCCGCCGGAGCCGGCGGCATCCTCGA
>CAZHCG010000047.1:0-30512 GCA_964530995.1 uncultured Myxococcales bacterium | reverse complement strand
CGACCACCGAGATCTACACTCTTTCCCTACACGACGCTCTTCCGATCTGTCCGTGTCCGCGTCGGCTCCGCCGGCCTCGACGCTGAAGCTCACCTCCTCGCTCGGATCCGAGACGTGGGTGGCGTCGTCCTCGGACGTGGCCGCGGCCGCGTGGTCGCCGTCGGCCAGCGCCTGGCCCGCGGTGCAGGACCACTGGCCCGCGGCGCTCGCCTGCGCGTTGCAGCTCTCCACGTCGTCGACGTAGAGCCTGACCAGGGTCTCGGCCTCGGCCGTTCCGGCGAACTGGGGCGCGGCCTGCTCCAGCACGGCCCCGTCCTGGGGCTCGTCGATCTGGGGCGGCTGGGGCGCGAGCCGGTCGACCGTAACCTCGGCCCAGGCCGTGGCCAGATGGCCGCCCGAGTCGTAGGCGGTCAGCCGCGCGGTGTAGTCGCCGTCCGGGGCCGGGTCGCCCAGCTCGTCGTCGCCGTCCCACTGCTCCTGGACAGAGACCTGGGACGCGGCCGGCTCGCCGCTCCACAGCGCCACGCTCTGGGCCGAGCCATCGAACAGCTCGATCTCCCAGCTCTCGATCCAGGAGGCGTCCGCCACCTCGCCCAGCAGCTCGGCCGGCTCGATCTGCGGATCGAACACCTCGGGCTGGATGTCGAACGATACGATCTGGGGCGGGGTCAGGTCGCTCACCAGCACCCCGTCCGAACGCTCCTCGGCGCTGGTCAGCCCGCCGTCGCCGTAGGCCTGCACCGCCACGCGGTAGACCCGGTCGAGGGGCAGCGGCGCGGTGGCGATCACCAGCTCGGTCGCGCCGCCGGCGTCCTGCCAGGGCACGAGCGGCACGCCGTCCGAGCCGAGCGCGGTCGCGCGGTAGCCGTCCGCGCCGTCGACCGGCTCCCAGGCCGCGCCCAGCGCCACCCGCACCTCGCTGACGTCCACGTCGGTCGCGGGGTCGTCGATCGTCAGCCCGGCGCCCAGCGCGGTGTCGCGCACCTCCTCGATCGGGTCGAGCGTCTGCTGGTCGATCATGCGCACGAAGCCGTCGCCGGTCACGGCCAGGATCTCGAGCAGCCCGTCGCCGTCCACGTCGGCCAGCACCGGCTCGTGGACCGCGGAGTGGAGCGGCAGCGACCAGGCCAGCGATCCGTCCGCGATCCGCAGCGCGATCAGGTGGCCGTCCGCCGTGCCGAAGATCGCCTCCTCGCCACCATCGCCGTCGATGTCGGCCACGCTCACGTAGGGAATGTCGTTGGCCCCGCCCGGGTCCGACCAGAATACCTCGCCGTCGCGAGCCCAGACCGGCCCCCAGAGCGACTGCCCGCCAGGACCGAACAGCTCGACGTTGCCCTCGGGCTCGGGCACCGCGATCCCCAGCCCGGGATCGACCGCGGCCGTCGCCGGGCGGTTGTGCCTGCGCTGCGCCACGTAGTCCTGCGGAATGCTCCAGGAAGGAGCGCCGGCCATGAGCTCGTAGAGCAGAAAGCCGGTTTCGGCGTTCCTCATGCTGACGAGCAGCTCGGGATCCAGGTCCCCGTCGAAGTCGGCCAGCAGGCTCTGGCCCGGCCAGCAGCAGTTGCCCACCGCGCTGATCAGCGCCCCGTCCGTCCCGTCGTAGCATTCGATGTCATGCACAACCGGTGCGATCACGTCGTCGATGTCGTCGCCGTTCACATCTGTCACCTGGAACGGCGCCGGCGCATAGGTGTTCTCCTCTGTCGGCACGTTCCAAAGCTCGGAGCCGTCCGCGCCCGAGAGCGCCACCAGCCGCAGGTCGCCGTCGTCCGGCGCGTTTATGTCGCTGGCCAGCGCCACGAGGTCGGTCACTCCGTCGCCGTCCAGCTCGGCGAACAGCAGCCTGTCGGGCGCATTGCCGTAGCCGGCCAGCTCGGCGCGCCACAGCTCGCCGCCGTACGCGTCCAGCAGCGCGATTGCCGGGTTCTCGGGCACGCGGTTGTCGCGCGCGGCCAGCTCCAGCTCGCCGTCGCCGTCCACGTCGGTCGCGCTCGGGATCGGCGTCGTCGCGCCCCAGAAGCTCCACAGCTCGGATATCGTATCCGCGGCCGGGTCCAGCACGCGCAGCTCGCCGGTGGAGACACCCGCGATCAGCTCGGCCCAGCCGTCGCCGTCCAGGTCGGCCACGATCGGCGAGAGCGCGTAGCCCCCGCCGCGCAGCTCGGCCGCCACATCGAACGAGCTGGAGAGCACTTGCAGCCTGCCCGAGGAGCGGAAGACCGCGGTCTCCAGCGAGCTGTCCGGGGCCGAGAGCGGCCGGCCCAGGGCCAGTATCCGCGCCGCGTCGTGCTCGTCCAGCGCCAGCTCGGCGATCACCTCGGGCGGCGATACCGAGGCGCGCACCGCCTGCAAGCTCTCGGCCTCCCCATCGGCGTCCGTGTCGCGCAAGAGGTACAGCTCGTCCACGCCGTCCAGGTCCAGGCCCTGATGCGCGACCCGCACCGCCCGGTCCAGGTAGTCGGCCGACGGCGACGGGGGGACCCTCATCGCGGCGACCGCCGAGTCGTCCACGGTCCACAGATGGCCGAAGCCGTCGCCGTCCAGCACGTAGGCGGAAAGCGCGCCGAAACCCGGCACGACCAGGCCCGTGCCGCTCGCGTCCTGGACCAGGAGGTAGGGATCGCCTTCCGGGTCGAGCGGCGCGATCCCGCGCAGGTAGGCGTCCTGCAAGCTGGCCTCGACCGCGCCCGTGGCCGCGTCGAAGACGAGCAGGGTCCAGCGGTCGGGGGCATCGACCCCGTCGTGGTCGGCCGGGCTGGAGCCGTTGACGGTGTATTCGTCGTCCGCGTCGTCGTAGACGCTCACCGCGATCTCGAGCTGGCCGTCGCCGTCCAGGTCTGCCACGCTGTTCTCGCTGAAGACCAGGTCCTTGCCGTCGGTCGGGTGCCACTGGTACTGCCAGCTCACCGCCTGGTCGACCGCGTCGAAGACCGTGACCGCCTTGTTGTAGCGCTTGTAGCCGATCGACACGATCTCGGGTTGCTCGTCCGAGTCGACGTCGACGATCCGCAGAAGGCCGAAGCTGTGCGAAAGATAGGTCCCTGTCGCTTCCAGCTCGAGCGCGCCTGTCGCGCCGTTCACGATCGTGATTTGCTGGTTCTCGTTGAAGACCACCTCGACCGCGCCGTCCAGGTCCACGTCGCCGATCACGTGCGGAGTCACCTGCCCGTAGGCGTTGTGGCTGTACGACCAGATCTCGTCGTCGACCGGATCCTGGGAGAAGCCGGCGGCAAAGGAGAAGGTGTGCGAGTCCGGGTCGTTGGTCACCGCCGAGCAGACGATCTCGGGCAGGCCGTCGCCGGTCGGATCCCCGACCGTCACCATCCGCGGCCAGAGCTTGGCCGCGCCGGGCGCCAGCGAGTCGTGCAGCCACAGCACCTCTCCGCTGTCCGCGGCCAGGACGATCAGCTTGGCCGGCGGCCCGTCGGCCGTGGCCAGCAGCTCCAGGTGGCCGTCGCCGTCGAAGTCCCAGGCGCCGATCACGTGATCAGCTCCCAGCGGCTCGCTGGCCCACAGCACCTGCTCCTGGGCGTTCTTGACGGTCACGCGCCCGGACTGCGCCAGCGTGATCTCGGCCTGGGCGCCGCCGGTCAGATCGCCGATCCAGACCGAGCCGGCCGACAGCGATCCGCCCAGATCGTAGCTCCAGTACTCGGCCGGGTGGGTGATCCCGCCCGCGCCCTGGGAGCGGCCGGTGCGACCCTGGTCGTGGCGCTGCGTGGGCCAGTGGAGGTCCTGGGCCGATGCCGCGAAGCAGGCCAGCAGCGCGGCCAGGCCGAGCGCGAGTGCCGGTTGGCGTGTCATGACGAGCAGACCTTTCTCCGCCAAAAGCGGTCGTCTTGGGGTTGCGGATGATTATAGAACGTAACGGTCCGGGGCGCACGGCCCGGTGGTTGCTGTGGTTGCTGCCGAAAAGTGGAGGCGCTGGCAGCAAGACCGAGGTCGCCTTGACAAACCCCCTTCCAAGTGCTTCGACAAGTAATCGTGGAGGCAAGAAAAGCTTTTTGAAATCCGGGCGATACGTAAGAAAGGACACGTCATGAGCAACTCCGTGATCCAGGTTCCCGCTGCCGCGAACGAGCCGGTCGGCAGCTATGCTCCCGGCACCCCGGAGCGCGCGGCGCTGCAGGACGAGCTGAAACGCCAACGCCAGCAGGAGGTGGAGATCCCGCTGATCATCGGCGGAGAGGAGGTGCGCACCGGCGAGACCGGTGAGTGCCGGATCCCCCACGACCACGGTCACCTGCTGGGGCGCTACCACAAGGCCGGTCCCGAGCAGGTGGCCCGGGCGGCGGAGGCGGCCCGCGAGGCCTGGAAGCAGTGGTCCGAGCTGGACTGGCGCGCGCGGGCGGCGATCTTCCTGCGGATGGCCGAGCTGCTCTCCGGCGAGCGCCGCATGCAGCTCAACGCGGCGACGATGCTGGCCCAGTCCAAGACGCCGCACCAGGCCGAGATCGACTCCGCCTGCGAGCTGATCGATTTCTTCCGTTTCAACACCGCCTACATGCGGCGGATCTACACCGACCAGCCCGACTCGGCGCCCGGCACCTGGAACTACGTGGAGTACCGGGCGCTGGAGGGGTTCGTCTTCGCGGTCACGCCGTTCAACTTCGCCTCGATCGCGGGCAACCTGCCGACCAGCCCGGCGCTGATGGGCAACACCGTGCTGTGGAAGCCGGCCTCGTCCGCGGTCTACACCGCCTACCACATGATGCGGCTCTTCGAGGAGGCGGGGCTGCCGCCGGGGGTGATCAACTTCCTGCCGGGATCGGGCGGCGAGGTCGGCGGCCCGGTGCTGACGCGCCCCGATCTGGCCGGAGTGCACTTCACCGGATCGACCCGGACCTTCCAGGCGATGTGGCGCACGATCGGAGAGAGCATCCAGTCCTACCGCACCTATCCCCGGATCGTGGGCGAGACCGGCGGCAAGGACTTCGTCTTCGCCCACGCCTCGGCCGATCCGGAGGCGGTTTCCGCCAACCTGCTGCGCGGCGCGTTCGAGTACCAGGGCCAAAAGTGCTCGGCGGTCTCGCGCGCCTACGTCCCGGACTCGCTGTGGCCGTCGATCAAGGAGCGGCTGCTGGACGAGGTGGCGACGCTGAAGATGGGCGACATCGCCGACTTCACCACCTTCATGGGAGCGGTGATCGACGAGGCCGCGTTCGACAGCATCGAGTCGTTCATCGACTACGCCCGCGAGGCGAAGGACGCCGAGATCCTGTGCGGCGGAGGCTGCGACAAGAGCAAGGGCTACTTCGTCGAGCCGACCGTGGTGCTGGCGGACGATCCGCACTTCAAGCTGATGGAGGAGGAGATCTTCGGCCCGGTACTCACGATCTACGTCTATCCCGAAAAGGAGTACGAAGAGACGTTGCAGCTCTGCGACGAGACCTCGATGTACGGCCTGACCGGGGCGATCTTCGCCCGCGATCGCTACGCCGTGGAGCGTGCCTACCGCCGCCTGCGGCACGCCGCCGGCAACTTCTACATCAACGACAAGCCCACCGGAGCGGTAGTCGGTCAGCAGCCGTTCGGCGGCAGCCGCGGCTCCGGCACCAACGACAAGGCGGGCTCGGCGCTCAACCTGATGCGCTGGGTCAGCATGCGCACAGTCAAGGAGGCGCTGACCCCGGTCACCGATTACCGCTATCCCTACATGGAGGACGAGTAGTCCCGAGGAGAGTGCGATGAAAGCCAAGGCGATTCTGGACGAGCTGAGCGTGGAGCAGACCAGCGCGGGCGCCTGCTGGGGCGCGGACGGCTGGATCGCTCCGCAGGGCGGCAAGAAGCTGGAGTCCCGCAACCCGGCCGACGGCGAGCTGCTGGGCGAGGTGGTGCTGGCCGACGAGGCGGCCTACGAGCGCGTGATGGAGGAGGCCGGCAAGGCGTTCGCCGAGTGGCGGGACACCCCGGCGCCGGTGCGCGGCCAGCTGGTGCGCGACCTGGGCGACGCGCTGCGCGAGCACAAAGAGCCGCTCGGAGAGCTGGTCACGCTGGAGATGGGCAAGATCAGGCAGGAGGGACTCGGCGAGGTGCAGGAGATGATCGACATCTGCGATCTGGCGGTCGGGATGTCGCGCCAGCTGTTCGGCAACAGCATGCACTCGGAGCGTCCCGCGCACCGCATGTTCGAGCAGTGGCACCCGCTGGGCGTGGTCGGCGTGATCTCGGCGTTCAACTTCCCGGTCGCGGTCTGGTCCTGGAACGCGGCGCTGGCCTCGGTCTGCGGCGACGCGGTGCTGTGGAAGCCGGCCTCGAGCACGCCGCTGACCGCGGTCGCCGTGCAGCGGATCTGCAACCGCGTGATGGCCGATCACGGTCGCAGCGGGCTGTTCAACCTGGTGGTCGGCCCCGGCCGCAGCGTGGGCGAGCGCCTGATCTCCGACGAGAGGATTCCGCTGGTCTCGTTCACCGGCTCCACCGCGATGGGCCGCCGCGTCTCCGAGGTCGTCTCCAAGCGGCTGGGCAACACGATCCTGGAGCTGGGCGGCAACAACGCGATCATCGCCACCGCCAACGCGGACAAGGATCTGCTGATCCCGGCCGTGCTGTTCGGGGCGGTCGGCACCGCCGGCCAGCGCTGCACCACGACGCGCCGCCTGATCGTGCACGAAGAGATCGCCGGCGAGGTCGTGGAGAAGCTGGTCAACGCCTACCGGCAGGTACGGATCGGCGATCCGATAGAGGAAGGAACGCTGATGGGTCCGCTGGTCGAGGGGGCCGCGGTGGACAACATGCTGCGCGCGGTGGAGCAGGCCCGCGAGCAGGGCGGCGAGGTGCTCTGCGGCGGCAAGCGGCGCGAGGAGCTGGGCCCCAACTACGTCGAGCCGACCGTGATCAGGATGCCCTCGCAGACCGCGATCGTCGAAGACGAGACGTTCGCCCCGATCCTGTACGTGCTGGAGTTCTCCACGATGGACGAGGCGATCGAGCTGCACAACTCGGTGCCGCAGGGGCTCTCCAGCGCGGTGTTCACCACCGATCTGCGCGAGGCCGAGCAGTTCCTCTCCCACGCCGGCTCGGACTGCGGAATCGCCAACGTCAACATCGGCACCTCGGGCGCCGAGATCGGGGGGGCGTTCGGCGGCGAGAAGGACACCGGCGGCGGGCGCGAGGCAGGCTCCGACGCCTGGAAGGCCTACATGCGGCGCCAGACCAACACGATCAACTGGAGCCGCGAGCTGCCGCTGGCCCAGGGCATCAAGTTCGAGCTCTGAGCCGCGGCAGCCAGGGGAGATCGCCCGTGCAACTCGACGAGATATCGAAGCGGCTCGACGCCGGCGAGACGGTCGGCGTTCCGCTCGCGGAGCTGGACGGAGTCGTGGCCGCGGTCGAGGTGCTTCGCGAGGAGGACACGCGCCTGTCCGGGATGATCCGCGTGCTGGAGCTGGGCGGGAGGCCGGTCGTGGCCGAACAGCCGCTGGACCGCGCGGGCGAAGCGCTGCTGCACCCGATGGAGGACCGCGCCGCCGCCGACCAGCTGGTGGAGGCGAGGCTCGAGGCCTACGACCGCATGTGGGACGGCTGCGGGGTCAAGATCGACTACGGCGAGTGAACCCCGACCCTGCGAGAAAGCCGTTCATCGCCTGTCCCCGGTCGCACCCGAACACGACCGGGTTGCGCAGAGCTCCTCGAAAACGAGCCCACCTCGCAGCGAGCCGCTACCTCTCCGCCGCCAACTGGGTTACAAGTGCCGTGAGATGATTTCCCTGCTGCTCTCGCTCGGCGCGCTCCTCTTCCTCGCTCTCGGCGCGGGTCGGCTCTGCGCGCGGTTCCGCGTCCCGCGGGTGACCGGCTACCTGATCGTGGGGCTGCTGGCCGGGCCTTCGCTGGCCGGGCTGCTGGGCACGCCCTCGCTGCTGAGCGAAGAGCAGATCGCCTCTCTCGAGCCGATCAACGACATGGCGCTCGGCCTGATCGTGCTGGTGATCGGCGGCAGCTTCAACGCGCGCTCGATGCGCCGCTTCGGCCTGGCGCTGCTGGCGATCTCGGGAATCGAGATGCTGGTCACGGCGGTGGTCGTGTTCGCCGCCACGACGCTGGCCGGCGCGTCGCCGGTGGCCGCCGCCTGCCTGGGGCTGATGGCGATGACCACCGCTCCGGCCGCGACCCAGATGGTGATCCGCGAGTACGGCTCCGAGGGCAGGCTGACCGATCTGACGCGCACGCTGATCGGCCTGGACAACCTGGTCGCGATCATCGCCTTCGTCCTGCTCGCGCACGCCGCGATCACTCCCGGGGCGCCGCCCGAGAGGATCCTGCTCTTGCTCGGAGCGCCGCTCGGGATCGGCGCGGCGGCCGGAGTGCTGATGGCGCTGATGGACCAGCGCCTTTCCGGGCGGGTCGAGCGCCAGCTGCTGGGCCTGGCCGCCGTGGCGGCGCTGACCGGCGGTTGCCGCCTGCTGGGGGTCTCCCCGATGCTGGCCGCCCTCGTCTCGGGCGCGGTGCTGGTCAACACCTCCCCCCACGAGCGGCGCGTGCTCGAGGACCTGGGCGCGATCGACTACCCGCTCTACGTTCTGTTCTTCCTGATGGCCGGCGCCCACCTGCGGCTGGAGCTGCTGCCGGAGATGGGCGCGGTGGGCGTTGCCTACGTGCTGGCCCGGGCGGCCGGCAAGCTGGCCGGCTGCCGGCTGGGAGCCAATGCGGCCCACTGCGAGCCGCCGGTGCGCAGGTGGCTCGGCCCGGCGATGATGGCGCAGGCCGGGCTGGCGATCGGGCTGGCCGCAGCGCTGGGCCGCGACTGGCCCGGCGAGGGCGAGCAGGTCCGCGCCACGGTGCTGGCCTCGGTCGTGGTCTTCGAGGGGCTCGGTCCGCTGTTGACGCGGCTGGCGGTCGTGCGCGCGGGCGAGGTGACGGTGCTCAGCCTGCTCACTCAGCGCAGCCCGGTCAACTACGCGGAGGGCCTGCACCGGGTGGTCGACCAGTTCCGGAGCGCGCTGGGCTTTCCCCGCTCGCGCCAGCTGAGCGATCCCTCGGAGATCGCGGTCTCCTGCGTGATGCGCCGCAACGTGGAGACCGTACCTCACGACATGGGCTTCGACGGGATTCTCAAAGCGTTCGGGCACTCGCGCTACGACCGCCTGCCGGTGGTGGACGACCGGTCCGAGCTGGTCGGCGTGGTGCAGTACTCCGACGTCTCCGAGGTGCTGTTCGATCCCGGACTGCGCAACCTGGTGGTGGCGCGCGACATCGCGACCCAGGAGCACCTGCTGCTCACCCCGGAGGATACCTTGCAGACCGCGATGGACGGCCTGGGCGCTAACCCGGATCACACCTACCTGCTGGTGGTCGAGCCCGACAACCCGCGCCGCCTGATCGGAACGGTGCGCTACAACGACGTGCTCTCCGCGCAGCGCCGGGGCTGAGCGGCCGGAGGCTTGCGCCTCGCCCGCGCGGCGCTACATTGGTCTGCGTCCACAACCGAAACGGAGGTCGTAGATGGTCGAAACCCCCTCGAAGATGGTGGAGCTGGGCTCGCCGGCTCCGAGCTTCTCCCTGCCGGACACGGTCAGCGGCCGCGAGCTGTCGCTGGACGACGTGCGCGGTCCTCGCGGAGCTCTGCTGATGTTCATCTGCAACCACTGCCCGTTCGTCAAGCACGTGCGCGGCGAGCTGGCCCGGCTGGGACGGGACTACGCCGACTCGGGAATCGGGATCGCCGCGATCAGCGCCAACGACGCCGACAGCTACCCGCAGGACGGCCCGGAGATGATGAAGCGCGAGGCGGCCGAGGCAGGCTACGTGTTTCCCTACCTCCACGACGAGAGCCAGCGGACCGCCCGCGCCTACGGTGCCGCCTGCACGCCGGACTTCTTCCTGTTCAATTCCGAGATGAAGCTGGTCTACCGCGGGCAGCTCGACGACTCGCGGCCGGGCAACGACGCGCCGGCGGACGGCTCCGACCTGCGCGCCGCGCTGGACGCCCTGCTCGCCGGCGAGCCGATCCCGCCCGAGCAGAAGCCCAGCATCGGTTGCAACATCAAGTGGCGCTAGCGTTTCTTCAGCAGTCGTCGTCGCAGGAGTCGGCCAGGTTGCCGACGATGCAGACGTTGGCCGGGGTCGCGATCAGCTGGTCGCGCAGCGCGGCGGCCTGGCAGGTGGGCAGCGACGGGTTGTAGGTGATATCGAAATCCGTTCCTCCGACCAGCTGGAGGTCGTCCATCCCCAGCTCGGCCAGCTCGTCGTTCATCGTGATGTCCAGGCTGCCCTCGATCGACTCCACGCCGGCCAGCCCGGCCAGGCTGGTCAGCGATTCGTTGGCCTCCACGTGCAGGCTGGCGCCGATCGAGGTCAGCGCAGCCAGCCCGTCCACGTCGCTCAGCGAGTCGCAGCCCCAGATGTCGAGGTAGCCGCCGATCGAGCTCAGCGCGGCCAGCCCGTCCAAGTTCTGCAAGGAATCGTTCCCGATCTCGAGGTAGAGGTGACCGCCGATCGAGCTCAAGCAGGCCAGCTCGTCGAGATCGGTACACGACGGGCAGTCCACGTCCAGGTCTCCCGAGATCGCAGTGTAGCCCTCCAGCGCGGCCAGGTCGGAGGGGCTCGCGATCTCGGCGTCTCCCGAGTAGGTGCCGGCTCCGCAGGGATCCGTGTCCGAGTCGGAATCGGAGTCCGAGTCCGTATCGGCATCGGAGTCCGCATCCGCGTCGGTGTCGGCGTCCGCGTCGGTGTCGGCGTCCGCGTCGGTGTCCGCGTCCGCGTCCGCGTCGGGGCCGGTGTCCGTGTCGTCGTCGCCGTCCTGCGAGCCGTCGTCGCAGCCCGCCGAGGCGAGCGACGCCAGCCAGACGGCCGCCAGCACTGAAGACAAACGCATCGATTTCATCAGTAGTCCTCCGGTGCGCCGGTGACCTGAGTGGGCGGCGCGGCTTGCGGGGCTTCCTCTCCGGCCAGGTTGTCGAAACGCGTGTACTCCCGGGTGAAGCGCAGCTCCAGGGTTCCGACCGGGCCGGAGCGCTGCTTGCCGACGATGATCTCGGCGATGCCCTGCTTGTCGGTATCCTCGTTGTAGACCTCGTCGCGGTAGACGAACAGGATCAGGTCCGCGTCCTGCTCGATCGCGCCGGACTCGCGCAGGTCCGACATCATGGGGCGCTTGTTGGGACGGCCCTCCACGCCGCGGTTGAGCTGCGAGAGCGCCAGCACCGGCACGCCGATCTCCTTGGCCAGGCTCTTTAGCGATCTCGAGATCTCCGAGATCTCCTGCTCGCGGTTGTCGCTGCGCCTGCGCTGGTTGCTGTGCATCAGCTGCAGGTAGTCGACCACGATCAGCCCCAGCCCCTTCTCGCTCATCAGCCGGCGCGCCTTGGCGCGGATCTCGACCGGGGTCATCGGCGTCGAGTCGTCGAGGTAGACGTTGGTCCGCGTCAGCATGTCGGCGGCCTGGATCAGCCGCGGCCAGTCTTCCTGGCGCAGGGTGTTGGAGCGCATCCGCGAGGCGTCCACTCCACCCACCGAGGCCAGCATGCGGCGCACGAGCTGGTCCTTCGACATCTCCAGGGAGAAGATGATCGCCGGGCGTCCGGTCTCCTGGGCCGAGTTGAAGGCGATGTTGAGCGCCAGCGCGGTCTTGCCCATCGCCGGCCGGCCGGCGACGATCACCAGGTCGGAGGGCTGCAGGCCCGCGGTCAGCTTGTCGAGGCGGTCGTAGCCGGTGGCCAGGCCGGTCACCTCGCCCTTGTGGCCGCGGGCGGCGTCCAGCTCGTCGAACGCCTTGCGCACCACCGGCGCCAGGTGCGTGTATCCGGCGCCGATCCGCTGCTGCGCCGCCTGGAAGACCTTGGACTCGGACGCGTCCAGGAAGCCCTCGGCGTCGTCCACCTCGCCGAAACCCTCGGCCACCACCTGCTGGGCCGCGTAGATCATGCGGCGGATCGCCGCCTTCTCGCGGACGATCCGGGCGTAGTGCTCGACGTTGGCCACGGTCGCGACCCGGTCGGTCAGCCCGTCCAGCGCGGCCGCGCCGCCCATCTTCTCCAGGTCGTCTCGTTTGCCGAGCTCGTTGCCCAGGGTGACGTGGTCGACCGGGAGCCCCTGCTTGGAGAGCTCCTGGATCGCGTTGTAGATACGGCGGTGGTTCTCGACGTAGAAGTCCTCGGGGCGCAGGCCGTCCTGGACCGCGTACAGCACGTCGTTGTTCAGCAGGATGCCTCCCAGCACGGCGGCCTCGGCCTCGCTGCTGTACGGAGGAATCCGCTCACCGGCGGGTCCGGTTCCCCCGCCGGCGGATCCTCGATCCCGATATTCACCGTCCATGGCACCCCCGGTTGGGCCGCGAAGAGCGGCGCGCGCACCGCCGAGCTATTCCTTGACCACCCAGACCTTGACCTCGCCGATCTCGCCGCCGTAGAGCCGGATCTTGACGGTGTAGACGCCGAGCGCCTTGATCGGCTCCTCGATCACGACGCGGCGGCGATCGACCTCGATCCCCTCGGCGGCCAGGGCACCGGCGATGTCGCGGGTGGTGACCGATCCGTACAGCTTGTCGTTCTCCCCGGCCGGCTTGGTCAGCGTGACGCTGGTCTCCGCCAGGCGCTCGCGAACCTCGGAGGCCTCGGCCTTGGCCGCGTCGATCTGGCGCTGGATCTCGCGCAGCTGGTGCTCGATCATCTTGACGTTGCGCGAGGTTGCCAGCGCGGCCAGACCCTGTGGGATCAAGTAGTTGCGGGCGTAGCCCGGCTTGACCGTGACCACGGCTCCGGACTGGCCGAGGTTGGGGACGTCTTCTTTTAGTATGACCTTCATCGCCCCTGCTTTCCTATCGCGGTGAGGTGAACGGCATCAGCGCGATGTTGCGCGCCCGGTTGATCGCGCGGCAGAGCTGCCGCTGGTGCTTGGCGCAGGTTCCGGAGATGCGGCGCGGCACGATCTTGCCCCGCTCCGAGATGAAATACCGGATCGACTGGGGATCCTTGTAGTCGATGCGGAAGCTCTTGTCCGCGCAGACCTTGCACACGCGGCGGCGGCGTCCGCGGCGGCGTCCGTCGAATCCAAATCTATCGGCCATGCGGTCCTCCTACTCGCTCTTCTCTTCGTCGGCATCCTCGCCGGAGCCCTCGGATTTCTGCTCGGGCTCGGGCTTCTGCTCGGGCTCGGGCTTCTGCTCGGGCTCGGACTTCTGCTCGGGCTCGGACTTCTGCTCGGGCTCGGGCTTCTGCTCGGGCTCGGGCTTCTGCTCTTCTTCCTGGAAGCGCGGCACGAACGAGATTTCCTCCTCGTTGACCGGCCGGGCGTCGGGATCGACATCCTCCTCGATCTTGACAGTAAGGTACTTGATCACCGGATCGAGCATCCGCAGGTTGCGCTCGAGCTCCTGGACCATCTCGGAGTAGCCGAGGTAGCGCAGGTACACATATATTCCCTTGTCGTTTCCCTTGACCGGGTAGGCCAGGCGCCTTCTTCCCCAGTTCTCGGCCCGCAGCAGCTTGCCCTCGAGGCGATCGATCACGCCGCGGCAGCGCTCCGCCGTGCGGCCCAGCCCCTCGTCGCCCGTCTCCGGGTTGAGGATGAAAATCGTTTCGTACTCGCGCGCCCGGTGCTTGGGCAGTCTTCTGGCCATTGGGTCTCCTTTCGGCTTCGCAGCCCCGGGACGAGCCCGGAGCAAGGAGCATGACGTGGAGCGGACGATTTCTCCCGCCCGCGAGAAGCCCTTGCTTACTCGAAGCGCCTCCGGCCGTCAAGCATTTGGGTCCGACCGAGCCGGGCATCAGAGGCAAAGCGCGTTGGAGCCATCCGCGCTGTATGGTTTTTTTGCCCGAAAAGGCCGGCTCACCAGCTTGGAACCGGGGTATCGCGTCCGTCACGGAGTTTCTGAACGCTTTTTCGCGGCGCGTTGGACGAAAATATGCTTCAATTCTGTTTTGGTCGCGCCGTCGCCCGCGGCTCGAGGGAAGAAGCTACGATGAGACATCTCGTACGACCCTTGGTGGTCTCTGCTCTGGCCGGCACGGCGGTCGGCCCGATCGCCGGCTGCGACGACGCCCCGCGCGGCGGGGGCGACGCGGACAGCGACTCCGACACGGACAGCGACACCGACCACAGAGACTTTCGAGCGCAACGGCATGACCGCGGTCGAGTGGGGCGTGGTGCTGAACAGCGACAGCTTTTGAGCCGATGAGCGACAGACGACCGATCCGCGACTTCGTCGACGAGCAGTTCCGCCATTTCAACGCGCGCGAGACCCGCGACGCGGCGCGGGCCTACATCGAGCACGTGGAGGGCGGCGGCCCGATGCTGATCTCGCTGTCCGGGGCGATGAGCACCGCCGAGATCGGGATCGGGCTGGCGCGCATGATCCGCGCCGGCAAGGTGCACGCCGTCAGCTGCACCGCGGCCAACCTGGAAGAGGACGTCTTCAACCTGCTGGCTCACGACGAGTACGAGATGCTGCCGCGCTACCGCGACCTCTCGCCCGCGGATGAGCGCGAGCTGCGCGAGCGCGGCCTGAACCGCGTGACCGACACCGCGATCCCGGAAAACGTCTTCAGATTGATCGAAGAGGAGTTCATCGGCGAGTGCCGGCGCGCGGCCGAGCGCGGCGAGCGGCTCTTCCCCTGGGAGGTGCACCGCCGCATCCTGCTCGACGGACGGCTGGAGAAGCACTACCAGGCGCCGCCCGAGCACTCCTGGCTGCTGGCCGCCTGCGAGCTGGATCTGCCGGTCTACTCGCCCGGCTTCGAGGACTCCACGCTGGGCAACATCTTCGCCGCGCGCGCGATCCAGGGCGAGCTTCCCGACCACCTGGCGATCAGGACCGGCACCGAGCAGATGGAGCACCTGGTCGGCTGGTACCGAAGGCACGACGAGCAGTCGGCGCGAGCTCCGGGCTTCTTCCAGATCGGAGGCGGCATCGCCGGCGACTTCGCGATCTGCGCCGTGCCGCTGATCGTGCAGGACCTGCGGCTCGATCACCGCCTCTGGGGCTACTTCTGCCAGATCTCGGACTCCACCACCTCGTACGGCTCCTACTCGGGAGCCGTGCCCAACGAGAAGATCACCTGGTTCAAGCTGGACGAGCAGACGCCGCGCTTCGTCGTCGAGTCCGACGCCTCGATCGTCGCGCCGCTGATCTTCGCCTACGTTCTCGGAGAGTAGATGCGCCTGCCCGGCCCGATCGTCAAAGGTACGCTGCGCGCTCGCCGCAAGCGCTTCCTGGCCGACGTGAGCCTCGATTCGGGCGAGCAGATCGTGGCCCACGTGCCCAACACGGGCTCGATGAAGGGCACCTCGGAGCCGGGCAGCCCGGTCGCGCTCTCGCACCGCCCCGAGCCCGGACGCAAGCTGCACTGGACGCTGGAGCTGGTGCGCTTTGGGGACTGCTGGGTGGGCGTCGACACCGCGCTGACCAACCGGATCGTAGAAGAGGCGGTCCGCGCCGGGCGGATCGGCCCGCTGCGCGGCTACGGCTCGCTGCGACGCGAGGTGCGCTACGGCCAGCGCTCGCGGATCGACCTGCTGCTCGAGGGGAAGAAGGGCCGCTGCTACGTGGAGGTCAAGAACGTCAGCTACCGCAGCGGGCGCCGCGGGCTGTTCCCGGACGCGGTCACCGAGCGCGGCGCGCGCCACCTGCTCGAGCTCGAGAGGATGGTGCGCGAGGGTCACCGCGCCGTGATCTTCTTTCTGGTCAACCGCGACGACTGCGGCTCGTTCGGCCCGGCGCGCGAGATCGATCCGGCCTACGGAGAGGCGCTCGACAGGGCCGTGGCCGCCGGCGTGGAGCCGCTCGCCTACCGCGCTCGCAACACGCTCCACGCGAGCGAGATCGACAAGAAGCTGAAAGTGGTGCTGTAGCGCTCGTTTTTTGAGGGGGGATCTTCCTCGATCGCAAAAGCTCACACCCCGTGCCGATTCCAGAACTCGGCCGGGGTGAGCACGGGGTGGCGATCCGAAAGGGCGAGCAGGTCCCGGTCTCCGCTGACCAGGTAGTCCGCCCCGGAGGCGAGCAGGGTCCCGAGCACGGGCACGTCGCCGGCGTCCCGGACCGCGTCGTCGGGCAGATCGACCGGGTCCACGATCTCGACCTGGAGCGCCAGGATGTCGATGAAGTCGTCGTAGTCCGCGTCGCGCCAACCCAGCCTGTGGCTCAGCCGGGGCAGCACCCGCGCCACCTCGTCGAGGATGTACCGCGAGAGCACGACTCCGAGCGATCCCCGGCGCCACGCCGCGACGATCCGCCCGGGCGGGCTGCTCGGGTAGGCCAGCCCCGACACCAGCACGTTGGTGTCGAGCACGACGCGGAGCCCGGGCAATCGCTATTCCCCGCGCCGTCGGGAGATCGCCTCGGACGAGCCCTCATCCCCGCGCCGCACCAGTGCCGCCTCGCGATCGATCTCCGCGAGCCCCTCGTCGATCGGCACCTCGGAGTATGCGGCCGCGATCCGATCGGACAGGACGTCGAAGCGCGTCTGCATCCGCCGGATCCGCTCGAAAAGCGCCGCGTCGATCAGCACCGCGACCGGCTTGCCGTCCTTGTTGATGACGATGCTATCGCCCCGGTACTGGACCTGGTTTATCATCTCCCCGAGGTTCCTGCGAAACGCGACAGCGTTGATCTCGGTGATCATGGAGCCTCCATATTGATCGCTTCAATTGAAATGATCGTTATGATTGATACGATCATAATAACTCCAAACCAGATCTCTGTCAAAAACCGCCATGAACGGAACTTTCCAATCAACTGATTATCAGCTCACGCATCGCTTCAGTGTGTCTGGCACCCGGATTCGAGGTAATGCTGACCTCGCTTCTGTCCAGAAAAGCGCTTAGGCCCCTCAGTCGATCCCGTAGTCCTTGATCTTGTACAGCAGGGCGCGGTGGCTGATCTCCAGGATCTTGGAGGCGGCGGTGCGGTTGCCCCCGGTCTCGGCCAGCGCGCGGCGGATCAGCTCCTCCTCGATCACGCGGACCGTCTTCTTGATCGACAGCTCGCCCGAGGCCAGCGAGGCGCGCAACGGGTCGCGGCTCTCCTGGAGCCTGTCGGGCAAATCGTCGGCCGCGACGCGCTCTCCGTCGGTCAGGACCACCGCCCGCTCGATCACGTTCTCCAGCTCGCGCACGTTGCCCGGCCAGTCGTAGGAGAGCAGCATCCGCTCCGCCTCGGGGGAGACTCCGTGCACCTCGGTGCCCAGCCGCGCGTTGCAGCGCTCCAGGAAGTGCTCGACCAGCAGCGGGATGTCCTCCTGGCGCTCGCGCAGGGGCGGGAGGTGGATCGGCAGCACGTTGAGCCGGTAGTAGAGATCCTCGCGGAAGCCGCCCTCGGAGACGCGCTCGCCCAGGTCGCGGTTCGTCGCCGCGATCAGCCTCACCTCCACCTCGCGATCCTTGGTCTCGCCCAGGCGGCGGATCTTGCTCTCCTGCAGCGTGCGCAGCAGCTTGACCTGGAGCGGAAAGGGCAGCTCGCCGACCTCGTCGAGCAGCAGCGTGCCGCCCGAGGCCTCCTCGAACAGCCCCGGCTTGTCCGAGTGCGCATCGGTGAACGCTCCGCGCCGGTGTCCGAACAGCTCCGACTCCAGCAGGTTCTCGGGGATCGCGCCGCAGTTGACCGCGACCAGCTCGCCGCCGGAGTGGGGCGCGGCGTCGTGGATCGCGTGCGCCACCAGCTCCTTGCCGGTCCCGCTCTCGCCGCTGATCAGCACCGTGGAGCGCACCTCGGCGACCTTGGAGATCAGCTCGAAGACGCGATCCATCGCCGGCGAGCGGGCCACGATCCCGCCGCGGTCGTGGCGCTCGACCATCTCGGACTTGAGCCGCGCGTTCTCGCGGCGCAGGCTCTCTCGCTCCTCGGCCTTGGCCAGCGCCAGGATCACCTCGTCGGTCTTGAACGGCTTGGTGATGTAGTCGTAGGCGCCGGCCTTCATCGCCTCGATCGCGTCGTCCACCGAGCCGTAGGCGGAGATCACGATCACCGTGGTCGGGATCTCGCGGCGCCTGATCTCGCGAGTCAGCTCGATCCCGTCCGTGCCCGGCATGCGCACGTCGGCGAAGACCACATCGACATCCTCATCGGCGAGGACGGCCAGCGCACCGTCCGCGTCCGAGGCGGTCGAGACGCGGTAGCCGTGCCGCGCCAGCAGCGCCTCGAGCGAGACGCGGATCGACTCCTCGTCGTCGACGATCAGGATTCGCTTCATACTCGGATGTTGGCATGCCGCGGGCCAAAGGACAAAAGGAATTTCGCCCGCGGATCGCCTGCGGCGCGGCTCAGCCGCCCCACTCGCAGACCACGACCTGGTTCTCCTCGTAGCTGGTGGCCAGGATCTCGGAGTTGCCGTCCTCGTCCAGGTCCATGATCTCCATTCCGCCGGCCTGGCCGAACGGATCGATCAGCACGTGGGTGGCGAACTCGCCGGGCGCGGTCTGCTCGAGCACGAAGACCCGCTTGTCGCCGTCTCCGCTCAACGCGATGTCCAGGTCTCCGTCGCCGTCCACGTCGCCCCAGCCGAACACGCCGGGAGCGGCCTGGGGCGCCATCTGGGAGCCTGCCACCGAGACGATCCCTTCGGAGATCTTGGTCCGCTCCCAGGGGCTGTCGGTCGGATCGGCCGGAATGTCGAAGACGTGCACAGCCGACTCGGGATCTCCGTTGTTGACGTTGGTGTGGTTCGAGCCCACGGCGCGCAACACGTCGTCGCCGTAGAGATCGGGCACCAGCGAGAGCTGGATCGCCGGCCCCAGGTCGTCGGCGATCACGTGCCTCGTCCAGACTCCGGCCGGATCACCGGCGCTGGGCTCGGAGACCTGCTCCATCCAGGCGTACGAGGCGTTCTCGTAGATTCCCTCGACGAAGAACTCGGCGCCGAGCACGTCGTCGTCGCCGTCCCCGTCGATGTCGTAGACGGTCGGAATCGAGCCGAGCCCCTCGCCGATCACCCGAGGCTCGCTCTCGAAGCGATCCGCGCCGTCGGTCCCGCGAAACCAGCAGGCCTCGAGCAGATCGTAGCTGTCCGGCGGAAAGATCTGGGTCACGCGCGCCTCTCCGACCGTGACCAGGTCGTCGATCCCGTCGCCGTCCAGGTCGACCAGCTCGCCGTGGTGGTAGTAGAGCTGCGAGCCGAACTCGACGATGTCGTGCCGCTGCCAGCCCGAGTCGCTCTGCTCGAACCAGGCCAGCGCGCCGCAGTCGCCGTCAAGCGGGTTGGCCGCGCAGGCGAGGAAGCCGGCCGGCACGATCGCGTCCAGGTCCCCGTCGTCGTCCAGGTCGTGGAACGAGACGGCGTTGGGAAACTTCAGCCCCTCGTCCTCGGTCACGATCTGGTCGGCCAACGACCAGCTGTCCAGGCCGCCGGAGAAGCCGTAGACGTTGACCAGGCCGGGGCTGACGGTCAGCCCCATCGGACCGAAGACCGAGACCACCACCTCGAGCTGACCGTCGCCGTCCACGTCCTCCACCGTGGCGAACGCGGGGCCCTGCACCGCGTCGTCGACCACGTGGCAGGTGAAGTTGCTCGCGTAGTCTTCGCCGCCGGTGGCGGTATCCGTGTCCGTGTCGCTGTCGGAATCGGTATCCGTGTCCGTGTCCGTGTCGCTGTCCGCGTCGCTGTCCGTGTCGCTGTCCGCGTCCGCGTCAGTGTCCGCGTCGCTGTCGGAATCGGTGTCCGCGTCGCTGTCCGCATCCGTGTCGGCGTCTCCGCCGCCGCCGCCGTCGTCTCCGCAGGCGGGGACGCACAGCAGCGCCGCGATCGCGGCCAAAGCAATCAACCACTGAAATCGATGCATTTCGTCTCTCCTTGTCGTCTCGCCGTGTTGGTCACTGCACCAGAGGTGTTATACTGCGACACCTCGAGTCACAATAGTGCAACCAACGACGAGGAGAGACGGCATGTCGTGCATCATTTCCGTCAAGGGCAGGGAGATCCTGGACTCCCGCGGCAATCCCACCGTGGAGGTGGAGCTGGAGCTCGAAAGCGGCCTGGTGGCGGGCGCCAAGGTTCCGTCCGGCGCGTCGACCGGCAAGCTGGAGGCCGTGGAGCTGCGGGACGGCGACGAAAAACGCTACCGGGGCAAGGGCGTGCTGAAGGCGGTGGCCGCGGTCAACGAGAAGATCGCGCCGGCCGTGATCGGGATGGACTCGGTCGACCAGCGCGCCCTGGACCGACGCATGATCGAGCTGGACGGCACGGAGAACAAGGGCGAGCTGGGGGCCAACGCGATCCTGGGCGTCTCGATGGCCGCGGCGCGCGCCCAGGCCGCCGAGATGGGCCTGGAGCTGTACCGCTACCTGGGCGGGGCCGGGGCGCGCACTCTGCCGGTGCCGATGATGAACATCCTGAACGGCGGGGCGCACGCCGACAACGACGTGCAGGTCCAGGAGTTCATGATCGTTCCCAGCGGCCTGCCGACCTTGAGCGAGGCCGTGCGCTGCGGATCCGAGATCTTCCATCAGCTGGGCGGGCTGCTCAAAAAGCAGGGCAAGTCCACGGGCAAGGGCGACGAGGGCGGCTACGCCCCCGACCTGGAGAGCAACGAGAGCGTGCTCGACCTGGTCGTGGAGTCGATCGAACAGGCGGGCTACCGGCCCGGCGAGCAGGTCTTCCTGGCGCTGGACTGCGCCGCCAGCGAGTTCCACCGTTCGGGCGAGGGCTACCTGCTCGACGGCCCGGACAAGGCGCCGCTCGACGCCGGAGGCGTGGTGGAGCGCTACCGCGCCTGGTGCGACAGGTATCCGATCATCTCGATCGAGGACGGGTTCGAGGAGGACGACTGGGAGGGCTGGAAGCTGCTCAGCGACGCGCTCGGCGGCGACACGCAGCTGGTGGGCGACGACCTGCTGGTCACCAACGTGGGGCGGATCCGTACCGCGCTGGAGCGCGAGGTGGCCAACTCGGTGCTGATCAAGCTCAACCAGATCGGGACGCTCTCCGAGACGCTGGACGCGATCGACCTCTCGCGGCGCAACGGCTACACGACCGTGATCTCCCACCGCTCGGGCGAGACCGCGGACGACTTCATCGCCGATTTGGCTGTCGGCTGCTCGACCGGCCAGATCAAGACCGGCTCGCTGTCCCGCTCCGAGCGCGTGGTCAAGTACAACCGGCTCTTGGCGATCGAGGAGCAGCTGGGCGACGACGCGCTCTACGGGCTGGATTGACAACGACGGAGCGCGGCTCACAGGTGCCGTTCGAAGAAGCGCGTGATGCTGGAAAAGACGTGGGCGCGGTGCTCGGGGCCGCGGATCGGGTGGCTCTTGCCCGGGTAGACGAACAGCTCGCAGTAGCGCCCGGCCTTTACTAGCGCGTCGACCAGGCGCGCCGTGTTGGCGAAGTGCACGTTGTCGTCGGCCAGGCCGTGCAGCAGCAAGAGCGGGTCTTCGAGCCGGTCCGCGAGCGGCACCAGCGCGGTCCGCTCGTAGCCTTCCTCGTTGTCCCGCGGTCGCTGCATGTAGCGCTCGGTGTAGGCCGTGTCGTACTCGCGCCAGTCGGTGACCGGGGCCACCGCCGCGCCGCAGCAGAACAGGCCCTCGCTGCGCAGCAGGGCGGCCAGCGTCATCGTGCCGCCGTAGGACCAGCCGAACACCCCGATCCTGTCGGGATCGACGAACGGCCGGGAGCGCAGCCAGCGCACGCCGGCGATCTGATCGGCCAGCTCGATCTCGGTCAGCCGGCGGTGGATCGGCGTTTCGAACTCGCGGCCGCGCCCGAAGCTCCCGCGGCCGTCCAGGGTGAAGACCAGCACCCCGCGGCCGGCCATCAGGTCGCGCCAGGGCTGGAAGCTGGTGCGGAAGTGATCGCGGACCGCCTGCGCGCCCGGCCCGCCGTAGACGTAGACCACCACCGGGTAGCGCTTCTCCGGCTCCAGCGTGCGAGGCCGCGTCAGCTGAGCCCGGAGCCGGGTGCCGTCCTCCAGCTCGACGCTCAGCAGCTCGTCGGTCACCTTCTCGGCCGCGTAGGGCACCAGGTCCATCTCGGCCAGCGTGCCGCGCACCACGGTCTCGTCTTCCTCCGGCACCATCACGTCGGCGCGCGGCGGAGAGCCCAGCGCGGAGTGGACGTCGACGAAGGCGTCCCCCGAAGGCGAGAAGACCGCCGAGTGCACGCCGCCGGCCGGGGTGACCCGCCGCAGACCTCCGCCGTCGAGCTGCGCGCGGTAGACGCCGTAGGTCAGCGGGCCGTCGGCGTTGCCGGTCAGGTAGACCAGGCCGCGCTCCTCGTCGACGTGATCCACCCCGGTCACCACCCACTCGCCGTCGGTCAGCCGCCCGACGGAGCGGCCCTCGGCGTCGTGGCGGTAGACGTGGGCGAAGCCGTCGCGCTCGGAGATCCACAGAAAGCCGCCGTCCTCCAGGAAGACGGGCGGACCGATCAGGTTGACCCAGCGCGGGTCGCGCTCCTCGAGGACCGGATCGCAGCCGCCCGAGGCCGGATCGCAGATCAGCAGCTCGACCAGGGCCTGGAGCCGATCGATCCGCGTCACCGCCAGCTTGCCGTCCGGGCGCCACCGCACCTGCGGCAGGTAGACGTCCGGGCCGCTGCCGGTCTTCATCCAGACCGGCTCGGGCTCGGCGGCGCTCAGGTCGACCGCGCCGACGCGCACCGTGGGGTTGGTCTCGCCGGCGCGGGGGTAGGCCTGGCGGCGTATTTCGCCCCGGGCGTCGGCGACCACCGCCCGGTGCGGAGTCTCGCGCTCGTCGTTGGCGTACAGCCACAGCCAGCGGCCGTCGTCGCCGAGCCCGATTCCGGCAGATGTGCCGAACTCCTCGCCGTAGACCCAGCTCACGCCGCCGTAGCTCCGCCACTTCTCGCCGTCGCGGGTGATGCGCGTCTCCTCGCCGCTGGCGACCTCCAGAAAGTAGATGTCGTGATCGCGCACGAACGCCACGCGGCTCCCGTCCTTCGAGACCGTGAAAGTCGACTCGTCCTCTTCGCCGTCGGTCAGCGATCGGCTCGTGCCGTCTAGGCGCACCAGCAGCAGATCGCCGCCCGCGGCGCAGACGAGCGACTCGGGGCCGGCCCAGGCGAAGGAGTCGACGCTCTCCCGGTCGGGGAACGCCAGCGGCTGTTCGCGTCCGCTGCTCAGCTCGCGGATCCACAGCTCGCTGCACGGCTCTTCGCTCCCGGACACCGAGCGCCGCAGGTAGGCGATCCGCTTTCCGTCCGGAGACCAGCTGATCGACGACGGAGTGCGGCCGGCGGCCGGCGGATCGCCGTAGAGGCGGGCGACCTCCGGATCGACGGCGGCGTCCGCAACGGACCCGGTCGGAGCGGGGCGCGGCGGAACGACCGGAGCCGGCTTGGGGCTCCCGCAGGCCGCCGCCAGCAGAATTGTGACGGTGGGAATCGTGTACCGGTGATATCTCATGAACCCCAGAGTAATCCAACCCGCCCCCGCAGACCAGCACCCCCCGACCGGTCGAGCGCTGTTGAATCCGCGGCGGTTCGTGGCATCATCTTCGACTCGACAGCGAGCGAGGAGGAGAGCGATGGACGTTTTCGATGCGATGTTCGAGCGGCGCTCCGTGCGCGAGTACACCTCCGACGAGGTCCCCGAGGAGGACCTGCGGCGCATCCTGGAGGCGGGACGGGCCTCGGCCTCGTGGGCCAACACCCAGTGCTGGGAGATCGTCGTCGTGCGCGACGCCGACAAGCGCAAGGCTCTGCAGGGCTGCGTCTCGGAGCGCAACCCGGCGTACGCGGCCTGCGGGGCGGCGCCGGTGCTGATCGCGGCCTGCGCGCGCAAGAACGTCTCCGGCTTCAAGAAGGGTGAGCAGGCCACCGAGCTGGGCGACTGGATGCTGTTCGACGTGGGGCTCTTCTTGAGCAACCTGACCCACGCCGCCCATGCCCTGGGCTACGGCACGGTCCACGTCGGGATGCTCGATCACGCCGCCGCGGCAAGGCTGCTGGAGCTGCCCGACGACGTGCAGGTCGTGGAGCTGCTGCCGCTGGGCAGGCCCGCCCGGGCCTCGAAGAGCGGCCCGCCCAGGCGCGAGCTGGACGAGATCGTCCACCGCGACCGCTTCGGCGAATAGAGCCGCGCTCCCCAGCCCGCGCGACTCATCCTCCTGACCGCGTTTCCCTGCCTCGCGCCGTGCCAGGCAGGATTGGATTGCGGGCGACGGGCTCGGTGAGGATCGCGCCCTTTCCGGCCACGGGGCAACGCGCTTCGCACAGTCCGCAGCCAGTGCACCGCTCCCGATCGATCCACGGGAGAAGCAGCGGATCTCCCCAGCTGGTGAGCCGTCCGTCAGTCCGGAAGCGCACGGCGTGGAGCGGGCAGGCGGCGTAGCACTCGAGGCATGCCTCGCCGCGGGCGTAAACGCGGCAAGCCTCGCGCCGGATGTGGGCGCATCCGAGCACGACCCTCTGCTTGCGCGGGAGGGGCAGGTGGGCGATCGCCCCGGTGGGACAGGCGCGGCCGCAGGCGTTGCACTCGAACGCGCACCCGCCCTCCCGCGCGCTCAGCCGGGGCGTCTCGAACAGCAACGGATCACGCGTCGACCGATCCGGTACGAGCCCACCGGTGGGGCAGGCACGCGTACACGCCCCGCAGCGAATGCAGCGAGCGGCGAGCTCGTCGTCGGGCACGGTGCCGGGCGCCCTCGAGGGCGACGCCTCGGGCTCGCGCGCCGCGATTACGGCGAGACCCGCCGCGATCGCCCCGCCCGCGGAGATGAGGTAGCGCCGACCCGGAAGATCGGGACGCACCGGGGCGATGCGCCCGGCGTAGCCGAACGACACGGCGCCCTCGGGGCAGACCGCCTCGCATACCCGGCAGTGGATGCACTCGGCCCGGTCCCAATCCCGCGGACCGCGACCGAGAGCACCCGCCCGACAATGCTCGGTGCACAGGCCGCACTCGACGCAGCCCTCGCTCACCCGTCGCTCCAAAGGTGACAGTCGCGCGATCGCCCCGAGGCCGGCGCCCAGCGGGCACAGCACCCGGCAGAAGCCCCGTCGCCCGAGCGCCGCGGAGGAAATCGCGACGACGAGGGCCGCCGCAACCACCGCTACGAGATCAAGGCGCGCCGGAGCGGCTGCGGACAACAGCCGGGCGGCCCAGCCCATGGGGGCGAGCCACCATGCGACCGCCACCCCGCACGCCGCCAGCCCGAGGAGGACGACGAGCAGGTGGACCTTCACGCCGGCGAGCCGCCGCCCCCGCAGGGGCTGCCCGACGACCAGGTCGACCGCATCCACGGCCGAGCCCAGGGGGCAAACCCAGCCGCAAAAGGCGCGGCCGAACACGTAGGCCGAGGCGAGCAGCGCCAAGGTGAAAACGAGCCCGGCGAAGGCCGCCCGAACAGCGAGGGCCGCAGGGACGGCGGCAACGGCGTCCGCTCGGTAGATTAGCTCGCCGGGGCTGGAGATCAGCGGCCAGGCTACGTAGAGGGCGAAGGCGACGCACGAAATCGCCTGGACGACGCGGCGGACGGTCGCTGCCCTGTCCCTTCCCTTCCTAGCCATCGCCGCCTCCCCGCGTGACGCGCAGGGCGTCCACCGGGCAGGCGACCACGCAGTAACCGCAGCGCACGCAAAGATCGTCGACGATCTTCACCGAGCCGGGCACGACGGTGATGGCCAATGTGGGGCAGACCGCAGCGCAGCCCGTGCAGCCGACGCAGGCGGGTAGCACCTCCATCCGCCCGCGCGGCCGATCCTCGCCGGCCATCCCGCGCCATGCCACGAACCCGCCCGCGGCGAGCAACGCGCCGGCCCCGAGCAGCCGCCGCCGATCGAGGGAGGAATCACGGAGGTCGGCGTCGTCGCTCATCGCCGACCTCTCGATCGCGGGTCACCTTTCGAGCGCGCGCGACGCTCGAGCCGCTCCCGCTCCTTCCACTGCTTCTCCAGCTTGTCCATTTGGCGCCGCATGAGCCGCTCGTAGTCGGGCCAGAGCGCTCGCTCCGTGAGCGGGCCTGAGGAGGCGCGCTTCTCGATGACGCGCGCCGCGACCCCGCCGCTCCTGACGCCGGGCCGGATACCTCCCCCGGTGAGCGGGTCGACGAGCCGCGCGGCGCCGCCGACGACGACCAAGCCGTCGCGCACCGGCCGTTCGAGCGGGCGGACGTCCGGAATCACGCCGGCGAGGGTCTCCACCACCCGTCCGCCGCGCACGTGACGCGACGCGGCCAGCAGCCGCCGCAGGAGCTCCGGCGCCCGCGGCCCCTCCCGCCCCGGCAGCCCGAGGCCGACGTTGGCCGAGTCCGGCCCGTTGGGTATGACCCAGAAGTAGTACGGCACCGGCGGATAGGGTGGAGGCAGCGGCTGCACGATCATCGCCTCGGGGTGGGCGAGCTCGCACCCGTCGACGCGAAAGGCCAACCCCGACGCAACCCCGGACAACGGCAGGCGCGTGTCGAGGCCGGCCATCCGTCCGACTGTGGACGAGGCCCCGTCCGCGGCCACGACGACTCCCGCCCGGACCGCGCGCCGCTCCCGGCCGCGGGCCAGGGTCACGATTCGCTCGCGCCCGTCGAACTCGCCCACCCCCACCACTGTCGTTTCAGCCCGCACCCTGCCTCCCATCCCGGCGACGACCGCGGCGAGCCCCTCCTCGCAGCGCGGCCGATCGAGGACGAGAACTCTCTTGGAGGACCGGGGTCGCCTGGCGATCTCCAGGCGCACCCACTTTGGCCTTCGCTCCACGCCGAGAACCTCGAAGAAATTTTTCCCCGTTATCTCGCCGCAGCGGGCGGGGTGCCCGATGCGCGGCCGCGCGTCCACGAGCAGAACCGAGGCTCCGACCCGCGCCAGATGGAGCGCAGCCGATAGCCCTGCCGGGCCGGCGCCGGCGACCAGGGCGTCCACACGATCGGGAATCCGGCCGGCGAACCGCTTCGTCATGCTCCCCACCTCGGCGCGGCTATCACCGAATAGACCAATTCGAGCCTGTCAATATTGCGCTCACTCATTATCACAACAATCAGAGACACATCAAACAGACCACGGCCCTTTCCACGGCGCTCGAACGGCCGGGACGAAAGACCCACGAGCAATCCACAGAGCCTTGCTCGTACACCGGCTCCCAAAAGCGATCCATCGCGTCGACGGCTCAGATCGGTCGCATGATGTAGGGCATGAAGGTCAGAGCGAACAGGGCCAGGCAGAGGTAGCCGATCGCGCGGCGGCCCGGCGAGAGATGGTCGTCGTCGGTGGGCGGGTGGCGCATCATGCGCTTCCTCAGCAACCACAGCAGCCCGCCCCAGAAGATCCAGTTGAGCCCCACCAGCGCCTCGGCGACCAGCGCCTCCCCGCGCAGACCCTCGCGCCAGGCGGCGAGCCCGAAGCAGCCCATCACCGCCGCTCCCATCAGGAACAACGCGAGGTGAAAGGCGCGCGAGGCGGGCCGGTGGCGCTCTCCGAGCAGCGCGTAGGAGATGTGCCCTCCGTCGAGCTGGCCGATCGGCATCAGGTTGATCATCGTGACCAGCAGCCCCAGCCAGCCGGCCCAGGCCAGCGGCGAGCGGTCGAGGTAGACGTCCTGCCCTTCGGGAATCGGGCCGACCGCCGCCCACTTGGCCGCGATGTAGAGCAGCGACTGGCCCTCCATCCAGCCGCCCTCCGGGATCGGCCCCACCGGACAGCGCGCCAGCCCGACCAGCAGCACCGGCAGCGCCACCGCCATCCCGGCCAGCGGACCGGCCGCGCCCACGTCCATCAGCGCGTTGCGCGAGCGGATCCGGTCGCGCATCAGGATCAGCGCGCCGAGGGTGCCGATCGGAACCAGAAAAGGCGGGACCGGAACGAAGAACGGCAGCGAGGCGTCGACCCGGTTGCGCCGCGCCATGACGTAGTGGCCCGCCTCGTGGCAGATCAGGATCCCCATCAGCGCGGCCATGAACTGCAACCCGTTGCAGACCGCCTCGGACCAGCTTTGCGCCGAGAGGAACAGCGCTCCGCCGAAGAAGGTGGTCACCAGCGTGGCGGCCAGCAGCAGGGCGTTGACCCAGCGCGGCGGGTGGCCCTTCTTTTTCGCCGGCGAAGCGGCGCGCCTCTCCTCAGCCATCCGGGCTCCCTCTCGAAGCCTCGTCCAGAGCGCCGATCAACGCCTCGAGCGTGGCGTCCACGCTCGCGCCCTCGGCCTCGAGGCGGCAACCGCCCCGGCCCACGGTCTCGTCCTCGATCAGCTCGCAGCCGGCCTCGCGGGCGATTCGATCCGCGCCGCCCGCCTCGCGATCACGGGGATGGACGCGCAGCGCCAGCGGCGGAACGTCTCCCAGCAGCTCCACGGCGCGGCGGTAGCTCCGCTCGAGCCGCCGCGGGTCCGCCTCGATCGCCTCGCCGATCATCCTCTCGGCCAACAGCCCGGCCAGCTCCAGGATCCGCCCCCGTTCCCGTTCGTGCAGCGTCGCCAGCCTCTCCCCGGCGGCCAGGATCCGCGCCGCGTCGCGCTGACCCTCGCGCCCCGGGGGATCGGGGCGCCGCGCCAGCTCCGAGCTCTTGATCACCCGCCCCATCACCTCAGCCCTTCTGCTCCTCGCGCTCGGCCGCGAGCTTTTCGACCGCGCGTCTCAGCTCGCGCCTCACCCGGCTCGGGCCGCCGGGCGCGGAGCGCACCTGGGCCAGCCGCGACATGCGATTAAGCCTCTCGGGGTCTTCGCCTTCCAGCCGCGCGGCGGCGGCCCGCACCGCGTCCGGGCTGCGGCAAAGCGCCAGCCCCAGCGCGGCCAAGGCGCGGGTGCGCGGATCGTCGCCGCCGTCGTCGCGGCCCAGCGCGGCCTCGACGTCCTCGCTCGGAATCGCCCGGCCCGCGGTCTCGAGCCGAACCTCGCCGCTCAGCAGGGGCTCGCTCCAGGACGGGGGCGCGGTGGCCGGCTGCTCGGACATCGCCGCGGCCACGGCCGCCGAGGCGGGCGGGGAGCCGGCCAGCTCCTCGAGCGCGGACAGCACCTGGTCGGCCGCCGCCGTGGTGTCGGCGGACAGCACGTGCCAGTCTCCGCTCCCGGCGCGCTGACCCCGCGCCGCGGCCAACGCGGCCAGCCCCAGAATCCTGCCGCCCCGGGCCAGCAGCCTCGAGTAGTCGTCGCTCATGCGATCTCCTCGCGCTGCGGCGCGTCGACCACCCGGTGCACGACCTCGGCCAGCGCCCGCTCGGCCGCGGGCAGGCGCTCGCTCTCCACCCCGATGCACATTCCGCACTCGCGCGAGATGTGCTGCGGGGTGGGCAACAGCTCGCAGGCGACGCCGGCGGCGAGCAACAGTTGCTCGCCGCGCATCACCCGGTGCACGTCTTCGAAAAGCAGCAGCTTCATTTCCCCTTCACGATCCGGCTCACTGCCTCCACCAGCAGATCGACGCTCCCCGAGGTCTGAAAACGGCCGAACCCCGCCCGCACGGTGCCGCCCCGCTCGAAGGTGCCCAGCCGGCGGTGAGCCGCCGGCGAGCAGTGCAGACCGGCGCGCACCGCGATCCCGCTCTCGGCGAACAGCCGCCCGGCCACCCCGCCCGGATCCAGCCCCTCGATCTCGAAGGAGAACAGGCTCGTGCGCCGCGCGGGATCGTCCGCCGCATGAATCAGCACGCCATCGAGCTCGCCCAGCCGCTCGATCGCCTCGCGCGCCAGCCCGATCGCCTCGCCCGGGCCGTGCTGCTCGCGAAACTCCAAGGCGGCGTCCAGGCCCGCGATCCCGGCCAGGTTGGGCGTGCCGCTCTCCAGCGAGTCGGGCATCGCGGTCGGCTGCTCGGTGCTCTCGGAGCGGCTGCCGGTCCCGCCGGGCATCAGCGGCGGCAGCTCCAGGCCGGGGCGGACCCAAAGCGCGCCGCTGCCGCTGGGACCCAGCAAGCCCTTGTGACCCGACAGCGCGACCAGGTCCGGGCCCTGCTCCTCGACGGAGAGCGGCACCTCGCCCGCGGCCTGCGCAGCGTCGACCAGCAGCGGAATCTCCCCCAGCCGGCCGGCGATCTCCTCGATCGGCTGCCGCGCGCCGTTGACGTTCGAGACCAGCGAGACGACCGCCAGACGGAGCTGCGGGCCGGGCTCGAGCCGTTCGGGATCCACCACGCCGTCCGGGCCGGCGGGCATCACCTCGACACAGACGCCGCGCTCGGCGACCATCAGGTTCAAAGGGCGCATCACGGAGTTGTGCTCCAGCGGAGAGACCAGCACGGTTCCGCCCGGGCGCGTCAGCCCCTGGATCGCCAGGTTGCAGGCGTGGGTGGCGTTGAGCGTCAGCGCCAGGCGCGAGGGATCGCCGGCGCCGATCGCGCGCGCCAGGCGCTGGCGCGCCGAGTAGACGGTCCGCGAGGCCCGGGCGGCCTGGGCGTAGGCGGCGCGGCCGTAGGTTCCGCCACAGCCGTCGATGTACTCGACCATCGCGCGCGAGACACACGCGGGCTTGGGAAACGACGTGGCGCCGTGGTCCAGGTAACGGGCCGCCAGCTCGGGATCGGCGTCGAACACGCGGCGCAGCTTACGCTGCGGCAAACTTTTTTTCTACCGCTCGGGCAGCAGGTACATCCTGACCGTGTCCTCGTGCAGCGGAGGCGGCGGCGCGGTGAACGGCGAGGGATGCGCGGCCAGCTCCTTGCGCCAGCGGATCTGCTGCAGCATCGCCGCCAGCAGCTCCTGCCTCCTGTGCT
>CAZHCG010000046.1:0-30898 GCA_964530995.1 uncultured Myxococcales bacterium | reverse complement strand
CTGCGAATGCCGCCCCCGTTTGTTCAGCGTGTCTGACACTCGAGTTTGGAGCTTCCTCATGCGGAGTGCGCATGTTCATACTGCGGAATCTGCATCTCGGTACTGCTCCCGTCCCTGGCCCGCATGGTCTCCAATCTCCCCAACAGTCCGTAACCACGACAGAAAACAGCTCCGCTTCCCTCTCCCGCCCCTGTTGGCACGTCGCTTGAGTGCTCAGCCATACAGGCAGCGCCGAGGCATTCGAAGCCCGGCCGACAAGAACAGGGAGGAAAAACCATGAAAAACAAGACACCGAGAAACAAGCTTTCCCAACGCTTGGCCATCTTCGTCGTCGTCCTCTCGCTCGCCGGCTCGCCGGTGGTCGCGATCGGATGCGAAAGCGAGCTGGAGCAGTCGGGCTCGGAAGGCGACAACGCGCTCGTCGGAGACGAGATCGCAAACAGGAACCGGGAAATGTACCGCAGTGGCGACAACGCTCTCCACGCGCGTCGCGGCGACAGGCTCCGAGGTCTTCACCCGCGCGCAATGCGAGGCCGCCATGCTCCGGAAATGATGCTGATCGCCGCCGCCCTGACCCGGCTCGACCTGACCGACGAGCAGAAAACATCCGTCGAGGAGCTGCTCGAAGACGTTTCCCCGCACCGAACCCGAGATCGCCTGCGGCTCTCCGAACGGGCAGAAGTACGCGACGCAATCGCCGAAGGCGCCCGAGCCGGAAACCTCGATCCGGACGCCTTCCGGGAGCATTTCTCCGAGCTGGACAAAGAGATCGAGCAGCGCAGGGAACGGCGCGCGCGCGCCCTCGAGGAGCTGCACCGTATTCTCGAACCGGCTCAGCGCCAGCAGCTGGTGGAGGCGGTGCGGTCACGACGCTACGAGCCCGCGCGGCCAAGAGACCACCGCCGCGGTTTCGGCAAGCGCTCCCGAGCCGGTTGGGGATATCGACAGCTGACACGCGGTCTCGATCTCAGTGACCAGCAGCTGTCCCGGATCGAGCCTCTGGGGCGAGCGGCTCGTGCCGAGCGACCCGGCCCGGGAGAGGCGATCTCCCGCCGCCAGAAAAGTCTCGACGCAGTGGAGGCGATGCTCGACTCGTTCGCTTCAGACGATCTCGACGCCACGATCCTCGAGCAGCCCCGACGCATCGAAAAGAGCCCCTCCGACCGCCTCAGGGCACGCATCGCCTACCTCGCCGAGCTGAGCGGCATCCTGGACCCCGAGCAGCGCGAGCTGCTGGCCGAGCGGCTCGAGCGCGGCGGATTCGATTGCATGCATCCCGCCGGGCGCGGCAAGCGCGGCGGCCACGGTCAGGGCAGGCAGAATCGCCCATCTCCCCGCGCTCGCCGGTAAAGCCGATCTCTGCCGCGAGCACTCCGCGCCGCGACTCGATCCCAACTCAGCCCCCCAGCTCCAGGATCGCCCGGCCGAACTCGTTGATCACCTCTGTATCCAGCTCCTTCGAAAGGGAAATCAGCCCCTCGACCGCCTGGCGAGACCTCTCGTTGAAAGCTCCGCGGCTGCGTCCTTCCAGCAATCGAATCGGAACTCCCTCGATCCAGGCCGCTGATCCACGGTGGAGGTGCAGCTTGAAAACGAACGAGCATCCCCCCGGGCTGGATGTCTCTTCGCGCGCGAGCAGCGGGCCGGGATTGTGCAACAAGACCGATCCGTCGCGAAGCTCGATGCCGTCGAACGGCCCCATGTGATGCCCGACCAGGAAGTCGAAAGATGTCTCCTCTCCGATCTTCCGCAGAATTCCGCGACGTTCCTCGCGCGATTGCTCTGGCGAGAGAGCGACGAAAGCGATAACAAACCCGGCTTTCGTTCCAGCTGCTTCCACCGCCTGCTTGGCGGCCTCGACAACTCCCGAATCCTCTCCCTCGAGATCGACCACCGCCACCCGCGCCTCTCCGATCTCCTCCCGGCAGGGTCGCTCGCCTCCGGATCCGCCGGTCGTGCAGACCCCGGCTTTCGAGAGCAGCCCCCTCGTGACCTGGAGCGATCCCTCGTGCCGTGCCTCGATATCATCCGAGGCCAGCCCGACCACGTCGACGCCGGCCTGCCAGATCGCATCCGCCAGCTCGCGCCGTCCCGGGCAGCGCGACCGATCGTCCTCGTTGCAGGCGGCGCGCGTGAATCCAGCGCCGAGGGGTACGGCGGTCAGGGTGGAATCGCGGTAGAAGTCGGTGCCCTTCAAATTCTCGTAGATCCCGATCAGCGGTCCCCGCACCTCGCGCCGCGCAATCCTTCCGGGCCGCACGATCTCGTCGTAACGACCGTCCAGCGTCAGCTCTCCGCCCACGATCACCTGGGCGTCCCACGGCCTGACCTTCGTATCGAACTCCACCTTGCGCTCCCCGCAACACACCCAGACCGCGCAGGCGGCCAGCACCGCCAGATTCATCGCGACCGTTTTCGGCATTCTGTGAAGCATGGCCCCAATGCTACTCCGTTTTGGAAGAGATCCAACACGTCAGCTTCCACCCGGGGACCACCCTTCCCTCCGCACCGATTTGTCTGCTACAAGCGGGGCGATGAGACGCTTTTCAACGCTCGCCGTCGCCGCCTCGATCCTCGCGCTGGTTCCGCGCCCGGCGCCGGGAGACGAGGACGAGCCCGGCGAGGGCCCGCCGGCTCCGGGCCAGGGCGAGACCGACGCCGCGAGCAAAGCTCGAACCGAGAAAAAGCCGCTGCGCCTCTCGCTGGAGGAGCTGACCCGCCGCGCGCTGAGCAACAGCCACTCGCTGGCCGCCGAACGCCACCGCCTGGCCGCGATGGAGGCCAAGGTCGAGCAGGCCTTCTGGGCGCCCTTCTCCAAGTTCACCCTCGGCGGCGCGTTCACGATGGTTCCGGACAAGTGCTTCGACACGATCGCCCTCGAGGAGGACGGAGTGCTTCGCGACTGCGAGGGCGGCGCGGTGGAAGCCGAAGAGAACTGGATGAAGAAGGACTGGGGGCCTTCCTTTCACCTGGAGATCAAGGGCGGCGTGCCGATCTACACCTTCGGCAAGATCTCCAGCGCCAAGAAGGCGCTCGAGCACGCCCGCGACGCCAAGCAGGCGAATCTGCCGGCTCTGCGCAACCGCATCCGCGCAGACGTGGCGCGCGCCTACCACGCGATCATCGGCGCCCGCGAGATGCTCTACACGATCGGCGAGGGTCGCAAGCACCTGGTCAAGGCGCGAAAAAGACTCGAGCGCGCCCTGGAGAACCAGGAGGGCAACGAGACGCAGATCGACCTGATCAAGCTCAGGGTCTTCGAAAGCGAGATCGATCATCTGGAGTCCCGGACGCGCAAGATCGAGCAAACGGCGCTGGCCGCGCTGCGCTTCCTGGCCGGCGGTCCGGACGCCGATCGCATCGACGTTCCGGACGTTCCCCAGCAGCGGGTCGAGAGCGATCTGGGTCCGCTCGAGGAGTACCTCGACCGCGCGCTGCACAACCGGCCGGAGCTGAAGGCGATCAAGCGGGCCGTCAAGGCACTCGAGTCCAAGGTCGATCTCCGGCGCGCCCAGTTCTGGCCCGATCTGGCGATCGTGCTCTCGCTGCGCTACGGCTACACTCCCGGCCGCACCGACGTCCGCAACTGGGTGCTGGAGGACAACTACAACTACGGCAACTGGATTCCCGGCGTGGCGCTCAGCCTCAAGTACGACCTGGACTGGGGTCTGGACATCTACCAGCTGGACGAGGCCAAGGCCGACCTGTCCGCGCTGGTGGCGGAGCGTCAGGAGGCGCTCGACGCCGTGCTGCTCGAGGTGCGCACCACCTACCTCGAGGTCGCCAGCAGCCGCGACAGCATCGAGGACCTGGAGAAGTCCAAGCGGCTCGTCAAGGGCTGGATCGCGGCGGTGACCCAGGGCCACGCGGCCGGTCTCAACTCCTCGAAGGACGTCAAGGACGCGCTCAAGGAATACTTCAAGGTGATGGCCGAGATGCACCAGTCGATCGGAGAGTACAACGCCGGTCTGGCCGAGCTGGACCGCGCCACGGGCGTGGCCGAAAAGACAGAGAAGGGCGAGCGGTGACGATGAATTTCGATTCCCCGCCGGGCGTCTTTTCCAGTGGAGGTCGGCGGCGTCCCGAGCCGCACCGAGAAAAAAGGAGAAGCTAAACGATGCAGCCCATTCGAAGACTGCTGACACTGGCCGCGCTGGCCGCCGCGCTGAGCGCCGCTTCGCCGGCGATCGCCGGCTCTCCGACCCAGTTCCTCGAGAGCAAGCACGGCAAGCTCGATCCGCTGCTGGCCGACACCGGCGGAAACCAGAAGAAGATCGTGCGGATCATCAACCAGATGCTCGATTTCCCGACCCTGTGCAAGGACTCCTTGGGCAAGCACTGGGACGAGCGCAGCGAGGCCGAGCGCAAGGAGTTCACCGAGACTCTGCACGCGCTGATCGAGAAGAACGTGATCAACCGCCTCTCCGACACCCGCGATCACACCGTCAGCTACCAGTCCGAGGAGATCACCGGAAACCGCGCCTCGGTGGTGACGATCGTCTCGTCCGGAGAGGGGCCGCGCGCCGAGCAGACCGAGATCATGTACAAGCTGCGCAAGAACGGCAACAAGTGGATCGTGATCGACATGGTCACCGACGGTGTCAGCCTGGTCTCGAACTACCGCTCGCAGTTCCACAAGATCATCACCCAGGACGGCTGGGCGACACTGATGCAGAAGATGAAGGACAAGCTGGCAGAGCAGTAGTGATGGAGCTGGAGAAAACCGGGTTCAACCTCGAGGGGCGCGTGCTGTGCTCCGACGAGTCCTGTATCGGAGTGATCGGCACCGACGGCCGCTGCAAGGTCTGCGGCAAGCCCTACGAAGGCCCCGAGCCGATTCCCCAACGGGAGGAATCTTCCGCCGGGCCGGCCTCTCCTTCGGCCGAGCCCCCCGGCGGCGAGCAGAGCGCTCCCGGCGAGGTCGTGCTCGACGACGACGAGGCCGGCGAGCGGAGCCCTTCCGAGCGGGAGTGCTGTCCGGACGAGGCCTGCATCGGCGTGATCGGGCCCGACGGCAGGTGCGGAGTCTGCGGCCGCCACCGCTGAGAGCGGCGGCTACCCTCCATCTTTGAGTTTGCGCCGCGCGATGTCGGCCCAGGGGCCGGTGGGCTCCAGCGACAGGTAGTGCCGCCAGTGGCGCCGCGCCTCGTCGCTGCGGCGCAGCCTGAAGGCGGTCATCGCCAGGTTGAAATGCGCGTCGGCGAAGGTGGGGTCGAGATCCAGCGAGCGCCTGAAGCATGTCCGGGCTCCGTTGAGGTGCCCCTTTTCGTACTCCAGAAAGCCCAGGTTGTAGTGCGCCTCGGGCTGGTCGGGGTCGACCTCGATCGCCTTGCGGTAGAGGATCCTGGCGTCCTCCACGGCCCCGGACCGGTAGCGCAGGTTTCCCAGGTTGGTGTAGGCGTTGGCCAGCGAGGGATCGAGGTGGATCGCGCGATGATAGGCCTCCTCGGCCTCCGCCACCAGCTCGTCGCTCTCGTCCAGCCGGCAGCCCTCCAGGTACCACTCGTAGGCCGTGCGCCGTCGGGCGGCCAGCCTTTTTTCCGGGAGGCGCGCCACGATCGTGTCCTCGATGCTGCTGACCTCGAACTCCATCAGCAGCTGGCCCGAGTCGGCCTCGAACTCGTGGTCGTCCTCCACGATCACGACCTTGCTTCCGTCCCCGCGAACCCGCAGCCGCCCGAGCGGATGGGTCGCGCGCGGAAGCTTGTCGTTCAGCTCGGAGAGGATCCTGCGGGCGCGCCGCAGGCTGATCCCGTTTTCCAGCAGCATCACCGCGGAGCGCACCGCGACCAGGTCCTGGAAGGTGTAGCTGCGGCGACGGCCGTCGTGCCCCGACGGCGAGATGAACCCGGAGCGATCCCAGTAGCGCAGCCTGCCCTCGCCTATTCCGAAAAGCCGGCCGACCTCTCTGCGGGAAAACGTCTGACTCATCGTACGTCCGGGCGCAACCGTCTCCTCCAGATCTTCCTCGCGCGGCTCCTCGTCGCCCAAAGCTCCCGCTGCGACGGTTCTCCGCGCGTCCGGCTCGCGCAGCCTGCCGATCTCACCTCGCCGCGGTCCGTCGAACCGCACGTAGTGAACGCTCGGCTCCGACGCTCTCACTTTGCTGCCTCGCCGGAGCCGTCGGCTCGTTCGACCGGATCGGCGAGCCGGCATTCGACACCAATATCCACCAAAAGGCTCCGACCTTCAACGGCGAATTCGGTCACCGCGTTCATCCGCCTCGGCAGCAGCGGCCGACAGCGCCTCTCCAGCTCGGCGCGCGCGATGCGCAGCAGGCGGACCCGCAGCGAGAGCGAACGGCTGGCCGACGCGACGAGCTGCTCGGCGTCGGCGTGATCGAGCCGGCCGGCGGCGCGGGCCTCGTCTAGCCTGACGGTGATCAGCGTGCTGCCGTGGTACAGCGCTCCGTGCCGGTCCCTGTCGACGACTCCCTCGCTGACGATCTCCGCGGCGGAAAGCAGCGCCTCGTCCCCGTAGCGGGTGATCGAGCATCCCTCCACCCGCTCCAGAAGCGGGACGCCCGCCGACCTGCGTAGCGGCTTCAACCTCATGTGGGATATTGTAGTTCAGTGTAGGTGCAAAGTGCAAAAAAGCAGCCCGCCGGCCGACCATCCGGCGCGCTTCTCACTCGAAGCAAGTGCGCATGCAGGCGCGGTAGGCCTTCTCGCAGGCGTCGGCGCAGGAAGGCGGAGCGCCGCTCTCGCGGCAGGCGCCGGCGCAGGGCTCGTAGGAGCTTTGGCACATGCGCTGGCATTCGCCACCCGGGAGGTCCGAGACGCCGGCGTCGGCCCCGGCGCCCGCAATCGTCCCCGCGTCCGCGCCCGCCGCCGCCAGCGGCGTCGCTCCGGCGTCGGCCGGATCCGGCTCGTCTTCGGACCCCGGCCGCGGCTCGACCTCCACGGCGAAGTCCTCGGGCTCCCGCGCCTCTTCCGGTCGGGGCCGCTCGTCGAACGATCCCGGAGGACCGGGCGGGCCCGGGACGGAAATCCCCTCCGCCAGCTCCTCCAGCCTCAGCTCGGCGTAGGCCGTCTTGTCCTCGGGCTGGTTGTAGACGTGCTCCTCGAGCCACTCGCTCCAGCAGCGCTGCTTCTGCTCCGCGCTGCGACCGGGGTTGTAGTCCATGTCGAAGCAGCGCAAAAAGGCGTTGTCGCTCTGGTGGGTCCGGCGCAGGCTCGGACCGCAGGACAGCCAAGATCCCCCCGCGACCGCGAAGGCGATCAGTGAGACGATCAAGCAGGCCGGCTTGCTCATGGGCACCTCCTGGGCACGTTCCAAGGATGTCGCAAGCGCGGTCGTTTGACAATCACTCCTTGCGGGTGCACCTGCGCCCCGTTATAAGTCGACAGCGTTGCGGGCCGCGGCGCGGCGCGGTCGAAGCTCTAGCACCACTGGTGAGAAGATGGAGAAGCACTACCCCCCACGAGCAATCGAGAGTCGCTGGCAGCGGGAATGGGAGAAGCGCGGCACTTTCGAGGCCCGCGCCGACGCGCCGGGCGACAAGTACTACGCCCTGGAGATGTTCCCCTACCCCTCCGGGCGCCTGCACATGGGGCACGTCCGCAACTACTCGATCGGCGACGTGGTGGCCCGCTACCGCAAGAAGCGGGGACACAACGTCTTCCACCCGATCGGCTGGGACGCGTTCGGCCTGCCCGCCGAGAACGCGGCGATCGAGCGCGGGACCCACCCGGCCAGCTGGACCTACGACAACATCGACGCGATGCGCGAGCAGCTCCAGGCGCTGGGGTTCGGCTACGACTGGGGCCGGGAGATCGCGACCTGCCGGCCCGAGTACTACCGCTGGGAGCAGCTCGTCTTCACGCGCGCGCTGGAGCGCGGCCTGGTCTACCGCAAGAAGGCGCTGGTCAACTGGTCGGAACGGATGCGGACCGTGCTGGCCAACGAGCAGGTGATCGACGGCCGCGACTACCGCTACGGCGAGCCGGTGGTGCAAAAGGAGCTGACCCAGTGGTTCTTCCGCATCACCGCCTACGCCGAGGAGCTGCTGGAGGGAATCGATCGGCTCGAGGGCAGCTGGCCCGAGCGCGTGCTGCTAGAGCAGCGGGCCCGGATCGGCAAGAGCCACGGCGCGCGCGTCGATTTCCGGCTGGAGAGTCCGGTCGGCGGCGAGGAGACGCTGCCGGTCTTCACCACGCGCCCGGACACGCTCTGGGGCGTGACCTTCATGAGCCTCGCCCCGGAGCACCCGCTGGCGCTGCGCCTCGCCGCCGGCACCGAGCGCGAAAAAGAGGTGCGCGATTTCGTGCAACGCACGCTGGCCGAGGACAAGCGCAAGCGCGGCTCCGAGGACTACGAGAAGGAAGGCGTCTTCACCGGGCGCTACTGCGTCAACCCGGTCAACGGCCGGCGCGTCCCGATCCACGTCGCCAACTTCGTGCTGATGGACTACGGAACCGGCGCGGTGATGGCCGTACCGGCGCACGACCAGCGCGACTTCGAGTTCGCGCGCAAGTACGAGATTCCGATCGAGGTCGTGATCCGGCCGCCGGACGGCACGCCGCCGGACCCCGCCGAGATGGGCGAGGCCTACGTCGACGATGGCGTGCAGGTCGCCTCGGGGCCGTTCGACGGCAAGCACAACCGCGAGGCGATCGACGAGATCATCGACTACCTCGCCGAGCGCGGGATGGGCGATCGCACGGTCAGCTATCGCCTGCGCGACTGGTGCATCTCCCGGCAGCGCTACTGGGGCGCTCCGATCCCGGTCGTCTACTGCGATCGCTGCGAAGCGGTTCCGGTGCCCGACGAGGATCTTCCCGTGGAGCTTCCCGAGGACGTCAGCCTCGACCGCGAGGGCGGCTCGGTCCTGGCCCGCTGCCCGTCCTTCGTCGAGACGACCTGTCCGAGCTGCGGGGGGCCGGCGCGGCGCGAGAGCGACACCTTCGACACCTTCGTCGAGTCCTCCTGGTACCACCTGCGCTACACCTCGCCCCGCTGCGGGACGGCGCCGTTGGACCCGGCCGAGGTCTCGCACTGGCTGCCGGTCGACCAGTACATCGGCGGGATCGAGCACGCCGTCGGGCATCTCGTCTACGCGCGCTTCTACCACCGCCTGATGCAGGACCTGGGCTTTTTCGAGAAGGACGTTCCGCGCGAGCCGTTCTCGCGGCTGCTGACCCAGGGCATGGTCTGCAAGGAGACGCTGCTGACCCGCGACGAGAACGGCCAGCCCGTCTGGCACGCGGCCGACGAGGTGAAGGACGGAAAGAGCCTGGTGGACGGCAGGCCGGTCGAGGTCGGCCGCGTCGAGAAGATGTCCAAGTCCAGGCGCAACGGGGTCGATCCGGGCGAGATCATCGAGCGCTACGGCGCCGACTCCGCCCGGCTGTTCACGCTCTTCGCCTCGCCCCCGGAGAACGACCTGGTCTGGAAGGACGAGGGCGTCGAGGGGGTGCACCGCTTCCTGACCCGGATCTGGAACATGGTCCGCCGGCGCCGGGAGTCGTTGATCGAGGCCGGCTCCTACTCGGGAGACGGGAGCGACCTCGACGAGGAGAGCAGGGCTCTGTGGCGACTGACGCACAAGACGATCGCGGCCGTCAGCGAGGACATCGAGCAGCGCTTCCACTTCAACACCGCGATCGCCCGCTGCATGGAGCTGGTCAACGCGATCTCCAAGCTCGGCCCGCCGCGGGGGGACGCCGCGGCCGACGCCGTGCAGCGCGAGGCGCTGTTCTCGCTTTTGGGCATGCTCTCGCCGTTCGCCCCGCACGTGGCCGAGGAGCTGTGGGAGGCGCTGGGCGGCGAGGGGCTGGCCGCCGAGGCCGCCTGGCCGAAGCACGACGAGCGCGCCGTCGCCGACGAGGTGGTGACGATCGCGGTCCAGGTCGAGGGCAAGCTGCGCGCCACGGTCGAGGTGCCGGCGGACGCCGATCGCGACGAGATGGAGCGCGCCGCGCTGGCCGACGAGAACGTGCGCCGCCACGTGGAGGGCAAGACAGTGCGCAAGGTGATCGTGGTGCCGGGCAAGCTGGTCAACGTGGTGGTCGGGTGAAAGGCGGGGGTGCGATGAGCAACGTGATCATCAAGTCCAAGAGCGAGATCGACGAGATGCGTCCGGCCTGCCGGCTCGCGGCTCGAACCCTGGAGGAGACCGGCCGCCTGCTGCGCCCGGGGATGAAGACCTCGGAGATCGACGAGTTCGTCCACCAGTACACGATCAACCACGGCGCGAGGCCGGCTCCGCTGCACTACCGCGGCTTTCCCAAGAGCGTCTGCACCTCGATCAACGATGTGATCTGCCACGGGATCCCCGGCTCCAGGCGGCTGCGCGAGGGAGATATCGTCAACGTCGACATCACCTCGATCCTGGACGGCTGGCACGGCGACGTCTCGGCCACCTTCTACCTCGGCGAGCCCTCGGCCGAGGCGCGGCACCTGGTCGAGGTGACCCGCCGTTGCCTCGAACTGGGCATCGCCGAGGTCAGGCCGGGGGCGAGGCTGGGCGACATCGGCGCCGCGATCCAGCAGCACGCCGAGAGCAACGGCTGCTCGGTGGTGCGCGATTTCGTGGGGCACGGGGTGGGACGCGCCTTCCACGAGCCGCCGCAGGTGGCCCACTTTGGCAAGCGGGGCCGCGGCCAGCGGCTGCGCGAGGGGATGACCTTCACCATCGAGCCGATGATCAACGCCGGAGACTGGCGGGCCAGGATACTCGAAGACGAGTGGACCGCGGTCACGGTCGACGGAAAGCTCTCGGCCCAGTTCGAGCACTCGCTGGCAGTGACCGGGGACGGAGTCGAGGTGCTGACCGCCTTCGAACAGCCGCTGGAAAACAGCGAAGTCCTCCCCGGCTGAGAACGCCCGCCGCCTTACGGCATCGATTGCGTGGTATGATGGGGGTGCGATGATCGCAGAGAGCAAAACGCCGGGGGCGGTCGCGGCGGCGTGGCTGGCGCCGGCCGCGGCGCTGCTGGCCGCCGCCTGCTCCTCCGGGGGCGGCTCGGGGGGCGACGCCGGGCCGGACTCGGCGGGCGAGGACGCGTTCCTTGGGCTCTTTCACCCTTCCCGGGAAGGATCGGGGCCTTCCTTGGAGGGGTTTTTGCCTTCCTTGGAGGGGGGGGTTGCCTTCCTTGGAGGGTTTTCTGTCGTCCTTGGAGGGTCTTGGGCCTTCCTTGGGCCTCTCAGGGCTTCCTTGGCGGGTTTTTGGCTGCCCGGGGCCGCCTACGGCGCGTCGGTAGGCGAACAGCGTTCTGAAGTACAAACCGATCGGCGGATGTGGTAACAGGTCCATCGGCAGGTGGGTATGAACGTCAAGCCGACCTACGAAGAGCTGCTGGAGCGAATTCTCGAGCTCGAAGGCGAGATCGAACGGCTGCAATCCGCGCGCGACGATCTGCAAAGGCGGGCCTCGACTCTGCTCGAGGCCGAGGAGCTGGCCCTGCTCGGCCACTGGGAGCTCGACCTGGTCGGCGACACGCTCTACTGGTCGGACGAGATCTACCGTATCTTCGATCTTTCACCCCACGACTTCGGCGCCACCTACGACGCCTTCCTGGAGATGGTCCACCCCCAGGACCGCCGCTTCGTGGACGAGGCCTACACCGAGTCGGTGCGCGACCGGACACGCTACGAGATCGTCCACCGGTTGCTGCTGCGCGACGGAACGATCAAGTACGTCCGCGAGCGCTGCAAGACCGAGTACGACTCGGCGGGCAGACCGCGGCGCTCGCTGGGCACGGTCCAGGACATCACGGAGGAGATGCGGCCCCGGCACTGCTTCGCGGGGATGATCGGCCGCGATCCCGCGATGCTCGAGACGTTCGAGCTGATCCGCGAGCTGGCCGACCTCTCCCTGCCCGTCCTGATCCAGGGGGAGAGCGGGACCGGCAAGGAGCTGGTGGCGAGGGCGATCCACTCTGAAGGTGGCCGCGCCCGGCAGCCGTTCGTGGCGGTCAACTGCTCCGCGCTGCCTCCCGGGCTGCTCGAGAGCGAGCTGTTCGGTCACGTGCGCGGCGCGTTCACCGGCGCGCTGCGCGACAAGAAGGGAAGGTTCGAGCTCGCCGACGGCGGGACCCTCTTCTTGGACGAGATCGCAGACCTGCCGTTCGAGCTGCAGGCCAAGCTGCTCAGAGCGCTGGAGCAGGGCTGCTTCGAGCGCGTCGGCGGCGAGCGGACCGTCTCCGTGGACGTCCGCCTGGTCAGCGCGTCCAACCGCGATCTGAAAAGCGAGATAGAGCGCGGTCGTTTCCGCGACGACCTGTTCTACCGCCTCAACGTGATGCCGATCGAGCTGCCGCCCCTGCGCCGGCGGAGAAACGACATCCCGCTGCTCGTCGAGCACTTCATCGAGCGGGCCGCTCGCGAAGGGCAGCGCTGCGAGGGGATCACCAAACACGCGCTGGCCGCCCTTGTAGATCACGGCTGGCCGGGCAACGTCCGCGAGCTGAGAAGCGCCGTGCAGTACGCCCTGATCAAGTCCAGGGGCGGGACGATCGACGTGCCCCACCTCTCGGCCGACCTGCGGGAGGGCCTGGCGCGGGAGGGCGCGCTCGGCGACCCGACCGAAGCCGGCGGGCCGCGACCGCGCGGCAGAGCGAGGCTGACGCTCGCCGGGGTGAGAGACGCCCTGGACGCGACCGGCGGCAACAAGAAGCGCGCGGCCGAGCTGCTCGGCGTGGGACGCGCGACCCTCTACCGCTTCTTGAACGCCAATCGCGCCTGAGCATCGCGACCGGCGATGCTCAGTCCTCGCTCCACTCGCCCGACGCCTCGTGCGCCTCGCACTCCTTCTCGGCCAGCTCGCGGATCCGGTAGGCGGCGTCCCTGACGACGCTGTAGAGAATCCCGCAGGCGTCGTCCCGGCGATCCCGATCGCCGTCGTCCGCCAGCTCGATCATCTCGCGAGTGAGCCGGATCGTCCGCACCAGGTTCTGGTCGTGCGGTTTCAGTTCAGTACCTGCCCTTTTGCAAGACCAACTTTTCCCTCTCTTTCCTTCAGCTCGATTTCCGAGCGCAGCGCGAGGCGGCCCCGGTGCAACAGCACCCGCTGATTGCCGACCGAGATGTCCAGCAGCTCGGCGACCTCCTTGCCGCCCCGTCCCTCCACGTCGCGCAGCACCACTATCTCCCGCTGCCGCTCGGGCAGCAGGCGCAGCCCTTCGTCCAGAAACCTGAGTCTCTGCCTGATGATCGCGGTGGTCTGGGGATCGGCCGGGTACGCGCCGTGCACCTGCAGCACCGAGCAGTGCCCGGCCGCGGCCTCGCGGCGCTCCTCGAACGATGCGCCGCCCCCCCTTTTTCGAGCGCCTTCCAGGACGCTGAACGCCACGCAGCGCTTCTCGCGTCTGCGCACGCTGCGCGCTCGATTGACCAGGATGCTGTGGACCCAGGTCTCGAAAGACGCCTCGCGCCTGAATCTGCCGACCTCCCTGCAGACCGCCTCGAGCGTGTCCTGCACCACCTCCTCGGCCAACTCGCGATCCTGGAGAAAGCGGCTCGCGATCCTGATCATTCCGGCGCGGTGCTCGTTGACGAAGGCGTCGTACGCTTCTCGATCCCCGGCCGCCAGCTCCTGGTAAAGGACCGGCCGGCCGGCTCTTTTTCCCATCTCGGCTCGTCCCATCTGGTAGACCCTCGCTTCCGGGAAGTGTTCGTGTGCAAAGTGAGTACCTACTGCTTCTTATGCTCTTGCTTTGCTAATAAAGTCTTTTATGTCGTAGAGTTGTTTCATAGTCTACTATATTTGCTCTATTGAGACAGTGTACCGTGGTGTCTCGATGTGTCTCATTCGGCCATTCCGACGGCCAGGTGAGAGCATCGGGACATCACCTGCGAGACCAGGCACAACTGCCCCGCTTGGACGGGGTGGAGGGAATGGGGACGGATCGGGTGCTCCCGGGGCGGATCAGATGACGCGCGACTTCTTGGTCTCGATCTCGTCGGGGAGCTTGATGTCGACGATGTGGATGTTGATCTCCACCACCTCGCGCCCGGCCATCTTGTTGACCTCGGCGGCCGTCTTCTTCCGCAGCTCCTTGGCGACGGCGCGGATGTCGTGCCCGTACTCGACCACCAGGTCCAGGTCGAACGCGGCCTGCTTCTTGCCGATCTCGGCCACGACCCCGCGGGTGGGATCGTCGCCGAACGATATCAGCGGGCTCTTGCCGACGGAGTAGACCCCCTCGATCTCCTTGGCGGCGAGGCCCGCGATCGTGGCGACCACGTCCTCGTTCAGCGTCAGCATTCCCTGGATGCCGCTCGGGTTGGTCTCCTCGACGGTCACTCGGCTCTCCTTCTTCTCCTTCTCTGGCATCTTATCCTCCTGTTGCGTTTTCGATTCTTCGTCTTTGCTCGTTTTTCTCTTCTTCGTAGCCATCGCGTTCTACCTCACCCGCGGCTCGCTGCCTGCGAGATCTTCGGGCAGCTTGATGCCGATGACGTTGATATTGATCTCGACCACGTCGCGGCCGGCCATCTTGCCGACCTCGTCGGCCGTCTTCTCGCGCAGGCGCCGGGCCAGCTCGCGGATGTCGTGGCCGTAGTCGACCACGACGTCCAGGTCGAAGGCTGCCTGCACGTCGCCTACCTCGGCCTGCACCCCGCGCTTCGGGTCGTCGCCGAGCACGAAGAAGCGCGACCTCCCGATCGAGTGGATCCCGTCCACCTCGCGCGCCGCCAGCCCGGCGATCGTCGTCACCACCTTCTCGTCGAGGGTGATGACACCGTCGATGCCGCTGGGATTCTCCTCGATCACGATCTTGCTCGTCTGTTTACCTTTCTCAGTCACTTCTATTCTCCCTTCCGTTTCCGTTCCCTTTCACCGAGATCCCCGTTCCCGCCGCCGCCGACGGCGTCGTCGCCGAGCGCTATCCGCGCGCTCAGAATGTGGATCCTCGTCTGTCCGTAGTTGCTCGCCTCGAGCGCCGCCTCGGCGCGCTCGAGCTGCTCGATGGCGCGCGCCGCTCGCCGATCGGCGCCTTCGTCGGCGCCGCCCGGGCTTCCGCCTCCGGCCAGCAGCAGGATCGCCCCGCAGACGACGGCGAACAGCGCCAGCGCCGCGACCAGCCTCCGCGCCGAGGAGGCGCCCTCTCTTCCGTTCCGGCTCCAACTCGCCATGACCGTTCCTCCAGTTCTCTAGTGCCTCGCCAACCCTGCAACACCGGGTCGGGTCGGCCCTCATCGACGATCCCGGCGTCACTCCTCCTCGAATTGGCGCCGCCAGTCCTTCGTCGTCGTTCCTCGGCCTCGCCGATGATCTCTCGAGCTGAACCCCGCACTAGCCCGCCGCGCCGCCCCCGCGCATCGCGACGAGTACGCCGACGCCGACCGCGATGGCGACGAGGCCGATCGCGCGCGTTCCGTTAAGCCAGTCGAAGGCCCCGAACGACGCCAACAGCAGCAGCACACCCGCGCCGATGGCAACGAGCGCAATCCATCGCCTGCCGAGCGGGCGAGGCCAGCGGCTCCGCTCGAGCCGGTTCCAGTCGCGCGCGATGGCGCGGGCTGCGTGGCTCACGTCGAACCGCACACCGCTCGCGGTCCTGGCGAAGGCGCCGCGGCCCTCGCGCGACGCCCCGTCCCGAGGCTCCGACATCGCGATCCACAGCGCGCCGTAGAGCACGAGGCCGAGCCCGGAAGCGAGGATCAGGATCACTGCCGCGATCCGCACCAGCGTCACGTCGAGCTCGAGCCGGCGGCCGATCCCGGCGCACACCCCGGCGACGAGGCGCCCGTCGAGCGGCCGCTCGGGGAGCGTCGCGCGGATGCGCTCGCCGATCATTCGAGCAGCCTCGCGAACGCCTCAACCTCGATCACGCGCGCCTTGACCGCCACCTCCTTGACGTCGACACCGACATAGCGCTCCACGGTCTCGCGGATCATGCGCCGCGCCTCGGCTCCGGCCTGCTTGACGTCGGCGCCGGGGTAGACGCTCACGTCGACCCGCAGCCGCACCGGCGACGTCCCGGTGCCGCGCACGCGCGCCCGGGCGTCGACGACCCCCTGCGCGGTGAGCGCGGCCTGCTCGGCGAAGGTGGCGACGCCGGCGGAGTCGAGCACCACGAAGCCGCGCTCGTCGGCCTCGAGCATGTGCAACCCCGTCGACGACGATCTCGCCGCCGGCGCGATCAGGCGCAGCGGCAGCGACAGGCAGAGCACGCCCACCGCCAGCGCGCCGGCGGCGACCCCCAGCCGGCCGGGCCAACTGAGGCGGTCGAGCCACGCCAGCGCCTCGCGACCGGGTTCGAACCGGCCCGAGAGATGCTCCGGCCGCACGACCTCGATCGCCGCCAGCAGCACGCCGGCGGCGACCACCGCGACGGCCAGCAACACCACCACCGAGACGAAGTGGAACGCCCCGAGACGGCGGTCTTCCGCTCTCCCGTCGACGCTGCTCATCCGGTGCCTCCTCTCCTCTCCACGCGGCCCCCTACTCGAGCTCGCGCCGGCTGCGGTTGCCGACCGTCTTGGGGACGTGGACGTCGATGACGAAGATGTTCACCTCGACCATCGTGCGCCCAGTCATCGTCTCCACCGCCTCGATCACGCGCTCGCGGATCGACTCGGTGACCTCCTTGATCGGGTAGTTCAGCTCCACCTCGACCTCGAGGTCGGCGGCCGCCTCCTTGAGACCGGTCTCGGCCTCGACCCCGTGGTGGCGCCCGAAGCGCGAGATCAGGCTTCGCATGCTCGAGTCGCCGATCCTGTGCACCCCGGGGACATCCTCCGCGGCGATGCGCGCGATCAGCGAAACGACATCGTCCTCGATGAACGTCTTGCCCCGCGTGCGCGGAGGCCGCGCCGCGATCTCCTCTCTCTCCGACTTCTTCGTGCGCATGTCCCCATCCATGGTCGGCTCCTTTCGGCCAGGTGCATTCCCGGGTCCGTCGCTCTATTGGTGTTTGCGACCGCCGTTATCCCGCGGGCTTCGGCAGCCGCCCCCACATTCTAGTGCGTTGCCGACGAGTCGCAAAAAAAAAAAAAAAAGGCCCGGAGAAGCTGAATGTCCTCCGGGCCTTATCTCGGGTAGCGGGGGCAGGATTTGAACCTACGACCTTCGGGTTATGAGCCCGACGAGCTACCAGACTGCTCCACCCCGCAGCAACCGGCGGGTGTTATAGGTGCTCGGCGGTCGGCTGTCAACTTCGCCCGCGCTTTTGGCGCTTTTTTCTCGCTCGCTTGTGCGGAATTAGGTGGTCCCGCTTGAGCCTGGACAGCTCCCGGTCGGTCAGGGGGCGGTAGCGGCCCACGGGCAGGCCCTCGATCGTGACCCCGGCGAACGCGACCCGCTTGAGCTTTGCCACCCGCTGGCCCGTGGCCTCGGCCATCCGCCTGATCTGCCGGTTGCGGCCCTCGGCGATCGTGACCGCCAGCCAGGTGTAGTTGTCGGCCTGCTCGGCGACCGCGACCTCGGCCGGCCTGGTCTTCTCCCCGCGGCCGATCGCGACCCCTTGCCTCCACCTCTCCACGACCTCGAGCGGCACGCGCCCGCGCAGCTTGACCAGGTAGCTCTTCTCCACTCCGTGGCGCGGGTGGGTCAGCGCCTGGGCCAGCTCTCCGTCGTTGGTCAGCAGCAGCGCTCCGGAGGTGTCGTAGTCGAGGCGTCCCACCGGGAACAGCCTGGCCCGCACCTTGGAGACCAGCTCGATCACGGTGGGGCGCCTTTGCGGGTCGCTGACCGTGCTGACCACCCCGCGCGGCTTGTTGAGCAGCACGGCCACGGGCGACTCGGCGACCACCGCGCCGCCGTCGACCTCGATCCGCTGTCGGCTCGCGTCCGCTTTCGCTCCCAGCTCGGAGACGACCCTGCCGTCGACGCGTACCCGTCCGGCCGCGATCAGCTCCTCGGCCTTGCGCCGCGAGGCCACGCCGGCCGCGGCCAGGATCTTCTGCAGTCTCTCTTCGGGCATCGTCGGGTGAATGATGAGTCGAAGGTCGGGGAGATCCGGAAAGCCTCGCTCAGCTCTCCTCGGCCTCGCCCTCGCCTTCGCTCTCGCCCTCGCCTCCGGCTTCTCCGGGCTCTTCCTCGCCGGCGACCTGATCCTCCTCGGCCAGGGCGGCCTCCTCGGTCTCCTGGTCGCGATCCCAGCTGTCGGCCCGGCCGTCGCCGTCCTCGTCGGTGCCGATCCGCACCAGCTTGCCGCTCTCGTAGTACTCCCAGATGTCGACGCGGCCGTCTCCGTCGGTGTCGCCCTCGACGCGGACCGGCATGCCCTCGGACAGGTAGCGCACGCGGTCGATCGCTCCGTCGGAGTTGGTGTCCAGCTCCTGGCGGATCATCTCCCCCTTGGCGAAGTAGGAGACGATGTCGATCGTGCCTTGAAAATCGAGGTCGACCTCGTCGCGCTTCTTCTGCCCGGTGGAAGGATCGAAGAAGACGAAGACGTCCTTGGTTCCGTCGAAGTTGAGGTCGGCCTCGCGGCAGACCAGCACCTCGTTCTCTCCGCTCTGCTGGTAGACCTTGCGCACGTCGGCCGTGCCGTCCTGGTTGAGGTCGATCAGCGCTTCTCTGCCGTCGCCGACCTCGCAGCGCTGTCCTTCGGCGATATCGCCGAGCTTGCCCTGCTTGTCGCGCTCGCCGCCGGCCTTCGTCTCGACCTTGGCCCCGCCGCAGGCGGAGATCATCATGGCTGCGATCGCGGTGACGATCAGTGTTCTCATCATCTTCGCTCCCCCTTGGGCCGGCCGCGCTCGGTCGCGGGCCGGCTGCTCGGTTGATACGAAACGGTCTTTTCGCGATATCGTCGGCGGCATCCTACCACTTCCTTCGAATAAATCCCAACACGTCCTTGCAATCTCCTCGAGCGGCGGGGCCGGATCAGCTCCGCGGCCTTCCCCTTCCCCTGTCCTTGTCCGGGCCCATTCCCTCCAGCTCCTCCCTGTCCAGGCGCGAGGACATCGAGCCGAACAGGACCAGCGCGCCGTCCTTGTCGTCCAGATCCCGGACCACGCCGCGCCGGCCGGCCAGGAAGCCGGAACGCACCTCGACCCGATCGCCGACGCGGATCTCGGCCATTCGCTCGGCCGAGACGCGCGGCCTCTCCCCTCGTCGATCCTGGCTCCCGCGGCGCGGCGCGCTCTCGCGCCGGACGTCCTCGCGCTTCTCGTAGCGCTCGGATCCGCTCCGGGTGGCCTCGCTCTTCTCGGCGTCCCGGGCGGCCTCCTCCTCGCGGCGCGCCGCCTCCCGGGCCGCGGCCCTGCGCGCCGCCCGCTCGCGACGCCGCCAGTCCTCCTCGGCGCGGGTGCGCTCCTCCAGCTCGGCGCGCAGCCTGAGACGATCGCTCTCCTCCCGGGCGCGGCGCTCCTCCCGCTGCTTCCGCTCGCCGGCGAACTGCTCTCGCGCCGAGCGGATCGCCTCCTGGCGCCTGGCGACCAGGTTGTCCATCGTGATCGCGTCGTTGTGCGGCGACCAGGCGACGAAACGGTAGAGCGGCACCAGCAGCCCGAAGGCCTCGACCAAGGTCTCGCACACCTCGGGGCCGAGCACCACGACCTGGTCGCGCGGCAGCCGGGCGCCGAAGAACAGCCAGCCTCGCCGCTGCTCGAACGTCTCCGAAATCGATCGCATCCGCTCGTCGTCCAGCTCGCGCATCGGGACGAGGTCGACCTCGACCAGGCCGGCCTCGTAGTGGTCGGGCAGCGAGTCGCACAGATCGACGAAGTGGCGCCTGCCCTCCTCGTCTTCCATCAGCTCGCGCAGGTTGCGGCGGTCGACCCAGGCGTCGTGGTGCAGCCGCAGCCCGACCTCTAGATAATCCTCGTCCACCGAGACTCCGAGGAAAGCGTGGCGGAACAGCGAAGTCGGATCGGCGAGGGTGTCGGCCAGGGTGCGCTCGGTGTCGATCACCTCGATCAGCTTCTTGCGCGCCGCCTCGTCGCGCGAGAAGAACAGCCACTGGCGGGAGACCTTCTTGTTGTTCCAGAGCGAGGGGTGATCGTCCGAGAGGTGCATCGCCAGCGGAAGCTCGTTGCGCTCCAGCTCGGCGGACAGCTCGCGGCCCAGCGACTCCAGCTTGTCCTTCACCTTGCGGCGGGGCAGCGTGTACATGTTGCTGGCCCACTTCTCGGGAAGGTACGCGTCGAAATCGTCCGGGGTGAATCCCTCTTGCATCTCAACAGCCCCAGGCGGAGCACCGGATCGCGAGATCGCTCCGCGCAAACGCCATGATGTCGCCGAGCGCGGGTCCCGTCAACAAGCGCGACGGGCCTTGGAGCACAACTGCTACTACTTCTTCTTGGGTTTCTGCTTGGCCTTCTGCTTGCCGTCCTTCTTGCCCTCGGGCTGGGATTGGGCCTTGGGCTTCTTGCCCTTGCCCTTCTTGACCTTGACCGACTCGCCCTTGGCGGCGATGTCGCGCACGTGGCTCTCCGTCCCTTCGATCGCCTCGAGGCGCCTGCGGGCCTTGCGCAGCTGGGCTTCGAGCTTGCGCAGCAGAGGATCGCGCCGCAGCGTCCTGCGATCCGCTCCGCTCTTCTCCATCTCGGCCTTGCACGTCTCGTACCGGGCCTGCGCCCGCTCCTTCTGTGCGGCTCTCGTCTCGCGGCTCAACGAACTCATCTGCTCATCTCCTCGCCCCGATCACGCTCCCATCGGCCGGCGGATCGAGGCAGGGCAAGATGTCACACGATCGCCCTCGGGGCAAGATCACTTCTCGCCCCCATTTCGCCCATCTGCGTTTTGCCGTTTCCCGCATACCCGTGTACCCTGTATATTGGTAGGCAAGAAGGAAGGAGCGCTCACCCGCATGGTCGGAATGGAGCTGAGACAGCAGCTGAAGCTCTCGCAGCAGCTCGTGATGACGCCCCAGCTCCAGCAGGCGATCAAGCTCTTGCAGCTCTCCCGCATCGAGCTGGCCGACATGGTCTCTCAGGAGCTCGAGGAAAACCCGATCCTGGAAGAGAGCGCCGAAGCGCCCGAGCCCCCGGAACGCACCGCGATGGATGAGGCGCGCGAGGAGGCCGAGGCCTCGGCCGACGCCCGCTCCGCCCAGTCGGAGCCCAGCGAGCCCGAGGCGATGAACGGCAGCAGGGAGATCGACTGGGAGAAGTACCTCGAAAACTACGCCAACCAGCCTCCGGCGCCGAGCGGGGTTCGCGCCCGCAACGAGGACATGCCGCCGATCGAGGCTACCGTCGGCTCCTCGGAGACGCTGGCCGACCACCTGCGCTGGCAGCTGCGCATGTCGGTCGTCAGCGAGGAGGAGGAGGCGTTCGTCAACCTGGTGGTCGGCAACCTCGACTCGGACGGCTACCTGGTCGAGCAGTCGCTGGAGGAGCTGGCCGCCGAGGCGGGTCTCGAGCTGGAGGACGCCGAAGAGGTGCTCAAGATGGTGCAGGCTTTCGATCCGGTCGGCGTGGGAGCCCGCGATCTGCGCGAGTGCCTGATGGCCCAGGTCGAGGCGTTCGACCTGGACGCGGACGTGCGGGACATCGTCGACCGCCACCTGCCCAACCTGGAGAAGCGCGACTACGGCGCTATCGCAAAGGACCTCGACCTCGACCTGGAAGACGTCTACGAGGCGGTCAAGATCGTCTCCAACCTGGAGCCGCGGCCGGCGCGCAACTTCGCCACCGAGCAGACGCGCTACATCATCCCCGACGTCTACGTGCACAAGATCGGCGATCGCTACTTCGTGGTGGCCAACGACGACGGGATGCCGCGCCTCAAGATCTCGAACTTCTTCAGAAGCGCGATGGAGGCCGGCCCCGAGGCCAAGGAGTACGTCCAGAACAAGCTGCGCTCGGCCCAGTGGCTGATTCGCTCCATCGACCAGCGCCGCCGCACGATCGTGAGGGTCACCGAGACGATCGTGGACAAACAGCGCGACTTCTTCGAGAAGGGAGTCGAGCACCTGCGGCCGATGATCCTGCGCGACGTGGCCGAGGCGGTGGAGATGCACGAGTCCACGATCAGCCGCGTGACGACCAACAAGTACGTCCACACCAGCCAGGGGATCTTCGAGCTGAAGTACTTCTTCAACTCCTCGATCCGCCGCACGGACGAGCAGGAGATCGCCTCGGAGAGCGTCAAGAGCAAGATCCGCGAGATAATCGCCCAGGAGGACCCGCGCCATCCTCTCAGCGACCAGAAGATCGTGCACATGCTGCGCGAGCAGGAGATCGTGATCGCGCGGCGCACCGTGGCCAAGTACCGGGAGATGCTGGGCATTCTCTCGTCGAGCAAACGAAAGAAATACTTCTAGGGGTAAACGCGCCTTGACGACCGAACTCAGAGCCCTGGCAACCGAGGTCGCGAAGGCCGCGGCCGGGCTCGAGCCGCGAGCGTCGGGCGCCCGGAGGTGCTGCGCACCAGGAAGGAAGAAGCATGCAGATCTCTATGTCGTTCCGCCACATGGAGCCCACCGACGCGATGAAGGAGTTGGTGGAGGACAAGGTGTCCCGCGTGAAGAAGTACATCCAGGGGCCGGTCGAGGCCAACGTGGTGATGTCCGTCGAGCGATACCTGCAGGCCTGCGACGTGACGATCATCGCCGGCGGCGACACGTTCAAGGGGCGTGAGGAGACGGACGACATGTACACCTCGGTAGACAAGGTGATGGACAAGATAGAAAGGCAGATAGAAAAAACCAAGGGACGTCGGCGCGCCAGCCGCACCGGCTGAGCCGGCGATACCCGCCGGCACAATCCTTCCTGCGCGGTTTCTTCCGCCGTCCTCCCGTGGTAGTATCCGGCCGAAATTTTCGGCTCGAATCTCTCGAGCCGGTCCAAGGCCTGCCGTCAGGCAGAGAAGCGAAGCAGCCGATGAAGCTCGTCGACCTGATCCAGCCCGACGCTGTCAAAGCCGACCTCGAATCCTCCGGCAAGATGGACGTCCTCGCCGAGCTCGGCGGACTGCTCTCCCGCTCCTGCCCGAACCTGGAGGCCGATGAGATCACGCGGATCCTGGTCGAGCGCGAGCGCCTGGCCACGACCGGAGTCGGCGATGGAGTCGCGATCCCGCACGGCAAGGCCGGCAACCTCGACGAGCTGGCCGGCGCGGTCGGCCTCTCGCGCACCGGAATTCCGTTCGACGCGGTGGACGGCGAGCCGGTCCGCATCTTCTTCGCGCTGATCGCCCCGCTCAACTCCACGGGCGAGCACCTCAAGGCGCTGGCCCGCATCTCCCGTCTGCTCAAGGATTCCGACTTCCGCGAGCGCCTGACGAGCTGCCGCGGCGCGGAAGAGATTCACGACACGATCGCCGCGGCAGACGCCGGGCACTGAGCAGGCGCCGAGATGGACGTCCGAACCTTCCTCACCACGATGCGCGTCGAGCTCGGGCTCGATCTGGTCGCGGGCCGGGCCGGTGTCGACCGCCGGATAACCGGCACCACAATCCAGAAACCGGGTCTGGCGCTGGCCGGCTACACCGAGATGGTCGAGCCCGGCTGCGTGCAGGTGCTGGGCGGCACCGAGCTCGAATACCTCTGGTCGCTCTCGCCCCAGCCCCGCGCCGAGGCCGCCGACGGCCTGATGCGCTGCACCCCGCCGGCGGTGGTGGTCACGCGCGCGGCGGACGTCCCCGATCAGCTGGCCCGCGCCGCCGAGCGCAACCGCGTACCGCTGCTGACCACCGGGCTGCGCAGCTCGCTGTTCGTCGAGCTGCTCGAGAAGTTCCTGGCCAACCGCCTGGCGCGGGTCCGCTCGATTCACGGAGTGCTGACCGACGTCTTCGGCGTCGGCGTCCTGATCGTGGGCAAGAGCGGGATCGGCAAAAGCGAGGCGGCGCTGGAGCTGGTGATGCGCGGCCACCGGCTGGTGGCCGACGACGTCGTCGATGTGAGCAAGAAGCCGCCGTCGACGATCATCGGCAGGGGCAACGAGCTGATCCGCCACCACATGGAGATCCGCGGCCTGGGCATCATCGACGTCAAGGACCTGTTCGGCGTGGCCTCGATTCGAGAGACCAAGCGGATCGAGCTGGTGATCCGCCTCGAGGAGTGGCTGCCGGGCAAGCACTACGACCGCCTGGGTCTGACATCGGAGAAGCACGAGATCCTGGAGGTGCCGATCCCCAAAGTCGTGATCCCGGTCCGGCCGGGACGCTCGCTGGCAACGATCGTCGAGGTCGCGGCCCGCAACCAGCTGCTCAAGGTGAAGGGGCATCACTCCGGGCTGGAGTTCCAACGCAGAATAGACAAGGGCATCCGGCGCAGCGCTCAGACCCGGGACGAGGAGGCCCTGCCTCACGCGCTGGCCTGCGAGCTGCCCGAAGAGGAGGTCGAGTGAAAGACGAAGGCGACAACGCGGCCGGATCCGACGAGCCCGCGGTGGGCGTCGTGCTCTGCTGTCACGGGACGATGGGCGAAGGGATGCGCGACGCCGCGGAGATGGTGATCGGGCCCCAGTCGCGGCTGGCCGTGGTCGGGATCCACCCCGGCGAGGGCGGGGACGAGATCACCGCCGCGCTGGAACGCGCGGTCGAGGAGGTCGACCGGGGCTCCGGCGTGCTGGTGCTGACCGACATGGCGGGCGGCACGCCCTGCAACCTGGTCGTCTCCTCGCTGGCCGGCGACGGAGTGGAGATGGTGGCCGGCTTCAACCTGCCCGCGCTGATCAACGTGCTGATGAGACGCGACGGCGGCGCCTCGCCCTCCGAGCTGGCCGAGGCCGCGGTCGGCTACGGCCGCCGCCACGTGGTCAGCCGCGACGAGATGCTGCGCGCCTGCGGAAAGGTCTGACGAGGTGATCGGATGAAGGAGCCGCGCTACCACGTGCGCGTGGACAATCGACTGCTGCACGGCCAGGTCGTGCAGTTCTGGCTGCCCCGCCTCGAGGTGGATCGGCTGGTGATCGCCGACGACGAGACCGCCGGGGACGAGTCTCTGCTGTCGGTCTACCGGATGGCGCTCGACGAGCAGATCGCGCTGGCGGTGGTACCCGTCCACCGGCTGCAATTCGAGCTGGAAGAGCACGGCGAAGAAACGGTCTTCGTGCTGCTGGCCGACATCTGCGACGCGGCGCGCGCCGAGGCGAGCGGAGTCGTCTTCCAGCGGCTGACGCTGGGCAACGTGCACGCCGCGCCTGGGAGAAGCCGCGTCACCGACGCGGTCTACCTCTCGGCCGAAGAGCTGGCCGCCCTGGTGCGGATGCGGAAAAACGGCAGCGCGGTGGAGGTCCAGACCTTTCCCGGCGACACGCTGAAGCTCGAGGTCGACGACGACGGAGAAGCGCGTTGGACGAGGCACTGATCTGGCCGGCGGTGGCGTTCGTCGCCGGGGCGGTGCTGCTGATGGAACGCCGCTGCCTCGGGCAGCGGGCCTTCGTGCAGCCGCTCACGCTCTGCCTGGCCGCCGGGCTGATCACCGCTCGCCTGGAGGCGGCGATCTGGCTGGGGACGACCTTGCAGATGCTCGCCGCCGGCGACTCCCGCCGCGCCAACTGGGCCCTGGCCGGCCTGGCTTCGGCGCTGGCGCTGCTCGCGCTGGACGGGCGAGTCGGAGAGCTGGCCCCCGGCGACCCGGCGGCGCTCGGCCTGCTGATCGCCGCCGTGGCGGCCGGCCTCGCCGCGCGCATCCTGGAGCGCCGCCTGGCCCGGATCGACACCGAATCATCGGTCGGTTCGGTCTTCGACGCGCCGGACCCCGAGCGCGGCCTGAACGCGCTGATCCGCCGCAGGTTGCTGCGAACCGCGCTCTACGGCGGAATCGGAGCGGTCGCGGCCGGAACGATCGCCGCGGCCGCGGTGCTGGCCCTGGTCGGCCTGGAGCCGCCCGCCCCGCTGCACCGGATAGTGGTCGCCGTCGTCGTTCCGGCGCTGGGCGTGGCCGCGGCGGTCGGCGCCCACTCCGGAATTCGCTACGTCGGGATCGCCGGAATAGGCGTGATCGCGACTCTGTTGACGGTGGTGATGGGATGAGCGCCGTACGCAAGATCGACTTGGCCAAGGTCGCCTTTCGGCTCGCGTTTCTGCAGAGCGTCTGGCGCGAGGGCGCGATGCAGTCGGAGGGCCTGGCCTGGTGCCTGCTGCCCGGCTTGCGGCGCCTGTACGGAGATCCAGACTCGCGGGCGGCGGCGCTGCGTCGCTACCGCGGCCCGTTCAACACGCATCCCTTCCTGGCGGGGGTGATCGCCGGGGCCGTGCTGCGCCTCGAGCAGGAGGGGACGCCGTCGCGTCGGATCTCCTCCTTCGTCGGCCGGACGATGGGCGGGCTGGCCGCCGCGGGCGACCCGTTCTTCAGGGACGCGCTGGCCCCGGCGGTGACGCTGCTGGCCGCGCTGACCGCGCTGCTGGCCGGTCCGCTGGAGGCGATCGCGGTGCTGGTGGTGCTGTTCAACACCGTGCACATCGGCGTGCGCCTGGCCGGAGTGCGGGTCGGGTTCCGCCGGGGGACCGCCGCGCCGACACAGGTGGCGCGCTGGATCGGCCCCGCGCGGGTGCGGCGGATCAAGGTGCTGGGCGCGGTGGCCGGCGGGCTGGTGCTCTGGGCGCTGGCCACCCGCTGGAGCGGCGAGCTGCTGCTGCCGGTCGGAATCCTGGCGGGCCTGGCCGGGCTGGGCGCCGCCGCCGCGTTCGTCGCGCGACGCGCGCTGGCCGCTCCGTTGGTGCTGGCGCTGCTTTTGGCGGCGCTGCTGTCGGAGGTTCTGCTGTGAGCGAGGCATCGATCGAGGTGGTGATCGTCAACGAGCTGGGGCTGCACGCGCGGGCGGCCACGCAGATCGTGCAGCTCGCCGCCGGCTACGACTCCGAGTTGTTCCTCTCCAAGGACGGCCGCGAGGTCAACGGCAAGAGCATCATGGGAGTGCTGATGCTGACCGCGGCCCGCGGCAGCCGCCTCGGCCTGCGGGCGGTGGGCCCCGACGCCGCCGAGCTGCTGGAAGCGGTGGAGGATCTGGTCGCGAACCGATTCGGAGAAGCGCGATGAAAAGACCGATTCGCATGCGAGGCACGGCGGCCTCGTCCGGAATCGCCATCGCCGCGGCCCGGGTGATCGACCGCGAGCGCCTCAGAGTCCCCAAGATTCGACTAGAGCGCAACGAGGTCGCCTTCGAGAAACGAAGGCTGGCCGCGGCGGTGGAGGAATCGCGGCGACAGCTCACCAGCGCGCGACACGTGATCGAGGCCGCCGGGGGCGGCCAGGGGGACCACTCGCTGATCCTCGACGCCCAGCTGCTGATGCTGGACGACGAGATGCTGATCAAGGCCGCCTCGGAGCTGATCGAGCAACAACGGATCAACGCCGAGTGGGCGCTGCGCCGCAAGATGGACGAAGCGGTGGAGGAGCTGGCGGGCCTGGGCGACGCCTACCTCAGGGAACGCTCGCAGGACATCAACTTCGTCGGCAGGAGAGTGCTGCGCAACCTGCTGGGGCACTCCACCGAGATCATCGGCGACCCGTCGTCCCAGCGCCCCTGCGCGGTGATCGCGGCCAGCCTCTCTCCGGCCGAGACGGCGCAGATGGTCTCCGGAGAGGTGGCAGGCTTCGCCACCGAGGAGGGAACGCGCACCAGCCACACGGCGATCATATCCCAGGCGCTCGGCATCCCGGCGGTGGTGGGCGTGGAGAGGCTGGTCGAGCACATCAACCCGGGCGACGACGTGATCATCGACGGGATCGACGGGCTGGTGATCATCAGGCCCGACCGGGAGCTGGTCGAGGATTACCGCGAGCGCAAGCGTCGCCACGGAGAGCGGGAGCTACGGCTGCGCGCCACCCGCGATCGGCCCTCGCGAACGCGCGACGGGGTCGAGGTGGAGCTGTGGGGCAACATCGAGCTGCCGGCCGAGGCGCCGCTGGCCCTCGATCTGGGCGTGCGCGGGATCGGGCTCTACCGCACCGAGTTCGTCTACCTGGACGGGATCGGGCTGCCCGACGAGGAGAAGCAGCTGTCCGTCTACCGCGAGGTGGTGCGCACCATGTCGCCCCACCCGGTGGTCTTCCGCACCTTCGACCTGGGCGCGGACAAGATGCCCGGAGCGCTGGAATCCAGCGAGCGCAACCCGGCGCTGGGTTTGAGGGCGATTCGCGTCGGCCTCAAGTACCGCTCGGTCTTCCGCGCCCACCTGCGCGCCCTGCTGCGCGCCTCGGCCGAGGGCGACGTGCGGATCATGTTCCCGATGGTCAGCGGCGTGGACGAGCTGCGCCAGGTCCGCTCGGTGCTCGACGAAGTGATCGAGCAGCTCGGCTCGGAGGAGCTTCGCGAGGTTCCGGTCGGCTGCATGATCGAGCTCCCCGCCGCGGTGATGGCCGCCGACCGGCTGGCCCGCGAGGTGGACTTCTTTTCGATCGGCACCAACGACCTGATCCAGTACTCGCTGGCGATCGACCGTAACAACGATCACGTCTCGTACCTCTATTCTCCGTATCACCCGTCGATCCTGCGCATGATCGATCGGGTCTCGAAGGCCGCCCGGGAGGCCGGGATCGATGTGGCGGTCTGCGGCGGAATGGCGAGCGAGCCGCTGGTCGCCCCGCTGCTGGTGGGCCTGGGGATCCGCACTCTCTCGATGGCGCCCAGCGCCATCTTGCACGTAAAAAACGCAATCAGGAACATCGACCACGCCGACGCGCGGCGGCTGGCCGGCGAGGTGCTGGAGCTGGAGACCGCGATCGAGGTCGAGGAGCGCGTCCACGAGTTCGCCGAGAAGCACATCGAGCCGATCGAAAAAATCGACACGTTTGGTCAATGACTCTCGATGTGATCTTTACCATAGCCCCGGAGCCGCTCGTGTACTAGGAGGTTGGCGAGGGAGGCCAAAAGGCGATGAACGACACCGATTCGAAACGCTATCGTCTCGAGCACGACGTGCGCGTTGTCACGGCCACCAGTCTCTTCGACGGCCACGACGCGGCGATCAACATCATGCGGCGCCTGATCCAGCTCGGCGGCGCGGAGGTGATCCACCTGGGACACAACCGCCCCGTTTCCGAAGTCGTGGAAGCCGCGATCGAGGAGGACGCCCAGTCGGTGGCGGTCTCCTCCTACCAGGGCGGCCACATCGAGTTCTTCGAGTACATGGTCGACATGCTCCGCGAGCGGGGCGCCGGACACATCCGCGTCTTCGGCGGCGGAGGCGGCGTGATCAGGCCCGACGAGATCGAGCGGCTGGAGAAGCACGGCGTGGAGCGCATCTACGACCCGGAGCACGGCCGCACGATGGGCCTGCCGGGCATGATCGACGACCTGCTGGAGCGCAGCGACTTCCACACGATCAACATCCCCGGCTCCGACGACCCCAGCATGCGCGGAGCAGAGACCCCCGCGGTCGAGGAGCTGAGCCCCGGGGATCCGACCGCGGTCGCGCGGGCGATCACGATGACCGAGATCGGCGAGGGTGCCTACGAGAAGATCGCCGCCGAGGTGCGCGCCCGCGCCGAGAAGAAAAAGGTGCCCGTGATCGGGATCACCGGCACCGGCGGCAGCGGCAAGAGCTCGCTGCTCGACGAGCTGGTGCGGCGCTTCCGCGAGGACAACCCAGACAGATCCGTGGCGATCCTCTCGGCCGATCCCTCCAAGCGCAGGACCGGCGGCGCGCTGCTCGGCGACCGGATCCGGATGAACGCGATTCACGGCAAAGGGGTCTACATGCGCTCGCTGGCCACGCGCGGCTCGCGCACCGAGCTGCCCGAGACGATCCGCGACGCGATCGACGTGGTCAAGGCCGCCGGCTACGACCTGGTCTTCATCGAGACATCCGGAATCGGCCAGGGCGACACCGAGGTGGTCGACGTCTCCGACGCGGCGCTTTACGTGATGACCTCCGACTTCGGCGCGCCGACCCAGCTCGAGAAGATCGACATGATCGACTACGCGGACATCATCGCGATCAACAAATTCGAGCACAAGGGCTCGGAGGACGCGCTGCGCGACGTGCGCCGCCAGCTGCGCCGCAGCCGCGGCGCGTTCGACGTGGAGCTGGAGGAGCTGCCCGTCTACGGCACGATCGCCTCCAAGTTCAACGACGAGGGCGTCAACGGCCTCTACTCCACGCTGCTCGATCTGGCCGAAAAGAAGACCGGAGTCGGGTTTCGCTGCGGCATCCCCGAGGAGCGGATCGCCCGCAAATCGGGACGCAAGTCGCTGATTCCGCCCGACAGGATCCGCTACCTGGGCGAGATCGCGGACGCGGTCCGCGGCTACAAGAAGCGAGCCCGCGCGCAGGCCGAGCTGGCCCGCAGGCGCCAGCACCTGCTGACCGCCAGGCGGGAGCTGGGCGAGAAGTCGTCCGCAGAGATCGATCGCCGCGTCGCCGAGATCGAATCCGAGCTGAACGACGAGTCCCGGCGCGTTCTCGACAACTGGCAGCAGCTTCGCGAGCGCTACAGCGGCGAGAGCTTCACCTACCGCGTGCGCGATCGCGACTACTCGGTGGAGCTGACCAGCGAGACGCTGGCCGGGACGAAGATCCCGCGCGTTGTCCTGCCCGAGCTGGCCGACGACGGCGACAAGCTGGAGTACTCGCTGCTGGAGAACGTCCCGGGCGAGTTTCCCTACACGGCGGGGGTCTTTCCCTTCAAGCGCCGCGGCGAGGACCCCAAGCGCCAGTTCGCCGGCGAGGGTGGACCGGTCAAGACCAACCGGCGCTTCCACTACCTGACCGAGAACGACGAGGCCAAGCGGCTCTCGACCGCCTTCGACTCGGTCACGCTCTACGGACGGGATCCGGCCGAGCGCCCCGACATCTACGGCAAGGTCGGCGACTCGGGGGTCTCGATCTGCTCGCTGGACGACATCAAGAAGCTCTACGCCGGCTTCGATCTGTGCGACCCGCAGACCTCGGTCTCGATGACGATCAACGGCCCGGCGCCGATGATGCTGGCCTTCTACCTCAACGCGGCGATCGACCAGCAGGTCGACCGCTTCGCCGAGAAGGAGGGCCGGGCCCCCGACCCGAAGGAGCTGGAAGAGATCCGGGCGCGGACGGTCTCGACCGTGCGCGGCACGGTGCAGGCCGACATCCTCAAGGAGGACCAGGCCCAGAACACCTGCATCT
>CAZHCG010000045.1:0-31814 GCA_964530995.1 uncultured Myxococcales bacterium | reverse complement strand
CTACCGGGTAACTTCCGTGGGATCTTGCCGGTAGACTTACGTGGGATGGGACAACGACCAGAACGCCTGCATCCATCGCCGCGATCTCCAGAGAAAGCTGCGAGATGTGCACACCGGCTACGACCATGACGAAAACCCCTACCTGGATTCCGAGACGGTCTTCGAACGCATGGAAGACGCCCACGAGCGGGCCGAAGATCTGCTGAAGCGCGCCTTCGAAGACGACGATCCCTACAAGAACCCGACCACGCGCTTCCATCGCCTGGTCAGGCGCCTTAGGGATCTCGGTTAGAAGAAGACGAGCAGCCGAACAAGAGCAACCAGGGGAGCCGGGGCGCGGTCGGCTCCGGCGGCCCGGCAGCCGCAGCCCTTGCTGGAGGGAGAGCCGTTGCCGGCGTCCCCCTGGACTCCGGTCTCTGTGTCGGTGTCGTCTCCTCCGTCGGGGCCGGCGTCCTCGGGGCCGGCGTCCTGGTCGGGATCGTCCGCGCACGACTCGTCGGGGATATCCTCGGCCATGTCCTCGCAGGAGAAGCCCTGCGGAATGCAGGTGTGAGTGAACATCGTCTCGCACCAGTAGCCGTCCGGGCACTGCGCGTCGCTGAGGCACTTCTGCAGGCAGTAGGTGTTCTCCATGTCGAGTGAGATCGGCGAGCAGTCGAGGCCTGGCCAGCAGTCGGCCCCGCTCCCGCAGGGATTGCACATCCCGACCAGGTCCTCGCAGGGCACGATGCAGTCGTCGGGATCGGTCAGCCCGTCGCAGTCGTTGTCGATCCCGTCGTCGCAGAACTCCCGGCCGTTGCTCTCCGAGTCGAGCTGGCACGGATTGCAGGCTCCGCTCTCGTCATCTGTGCTGCCGTCGCAATCGTCGTCGACGCCGTTGCACAGCTCGTACTCCTCGGTGCAGCCGCTGTCTCCGTAGGCCTGCGCCACCTCCACGGCGCGCGCCGCGTCGACCCGCCCGTGGGCGTGGGTCCAGCTGAAGACGACATCCTCGTCCTCGGGAAGCACCGTCGAGGGACCGTAGTCGGCCTCGGCCGCGTCGATCGGCACCGCGCAGCGGATAATCGTCTCCCGGATCTGCGCCTCGGTCAGCTGCGGATTGACCGCCGTGATCAGGCCTACGATTCCGCTCGTCAGCGGGGCGGCCGAGGAGGTACCGCCGAAGCTCCCGGTGTAGGAGTCGGTGCTCTGCATCGAGGAGGTCGTGATTCCGCAGCCGTCCCCGTTGCTCGGAGCCAGCACGTCGACCGCGTGGCCGTAGTTGGAGTACGAGGCGCGGTGTGCCTGGCAGGTGGAGGCGCCGACGGTCAGCGTGCGGTTGTAGCCGGTTGTGCCGTCCAGCGCCGCGAGCTGGTCGCTGTTGCCCGAAGCAAACACGATCACACCGCCCAGGCCGCCGCGCGTCGATTCCGAAAAAGCATCGATCCCGTCCTTCATCACCGCCGACATCGGTACGTACAGCCACGAGGCGTCGAGCCCCCAGCTGTTGTTCAAGACCGGGATATCGTGCTCGGTCGCCGCCGAGTAGTACGCCATCCCCAGGTCGGCCTCGGAAACGACGCCGGGCAGATCGAGCTTGATCCCGACCACGCCACAGACCGGACAGCCGCCGCTGCCCCCCAGGCCGTTGTCGGCCTCGGCGGCGGCCACGCCGGCCACGCTGGTTCCGTGACCGTCCTGGTTGTCGTCCGGGTTGATCCAGACGTCCGATCCGGTCAGATCGTACCCGCCTTCGACGCGCAGATCCTCGTGGTCGACCAGCACCCCCGAGTCGCAGACGCCGACCACCAGCGAGGCGTGAGGCGTCAACGGAAACTCGGAGAAGGCCAGGTCGAGCGCCTCGGGGAAGCTGACCGAGGCGTCCTGCGCAAAGGCGCCGCCTCCGCACAGATGCCACTGGTCGCCCAGCATCGGATCGTTCGGATCGTAGAGCGGCACGCGTCGCACGAGAAAATCGGGAGCGCCGTAGAGCACCTCCTCCAGCGAGTCGTAGCGGCTCGCCAGCTCGAGCGTGCCCGCGTCGCCGGACGGTTTCACGAACAGCAGTCGCGGGTTCCAGGGCGCGGCGCGCTCCACCTCCCCGCCCAGATCTGCGACGATCTCCTCGATCCGATCCAGCGGAACGTCTCGCTCGAAACGCACCGCAATCCGCGGGTGTGGATAGAGCGGCACCACGCCCCCGATGCGGTAGACCGACTCGGCGAATCTCACCTGCGGGTCGGCGCGCAGCAGATCGAGGGCCAGGGCCATCCCGGCGAAGTCGACGCCCGTGACCTCGATCAGCCGCACTCCGTGTCGCTCCATGCCGCGGGGCGACTCGGCCGGCTCGAGCCGGGCCGCGGGATATCGCTCGCGCAGCTCCCGCTCCAGGCGCGGGACGGCCTCGGCAAAGCGCTCCGCGGCCACTGCGAACAGCGAGCGATCGCGCTGCACGCGCTGCATTCCGAACGCCGCGCGATACTCCCAGACCGCATCCCCCCACGCAGACGCGGAAACCGCGACCCACAGCAGCACCGTCAAGGCTGCCATTCTCTTGCTCATCTCCATCCTCCACGGTGCGAGATTCTCGTCTACCAGTTAGCAAACCACGAACCGGCACGGAGAGCAAACCGAGCTGTCGGGCAGTCTCTTCATGGAGGGGCCGAAGGGCGGCGGTCGATCCAGGATTCTGACGCCGACCTCAGGCACCCGGAACAAACACGGCGGCATTCGCCAGCCGAATCGAATCTGGCTGCTCCGCGAGCGCCGGCGCCGCTCCCTTCGGGGCGTTCTGCGTCGACACGGCGCGGGGAGGCGTTGCTCACGGCGGCCGGGGGCGGTATTGTTGATTTCATGATCGGCTCGCTGCGAGGAAAGATTGCGGACAAGAGCTCCGACGGCGCGGTGATCGACGTGGGTGGAGTCGGTTACGACGTCGCGCTTCCGCTGGGTACGCTGGCCGCGCTTCCGCCCCTGGGGCGGGAGATCTCCTTGTGGATTCATACCTACGTCCGCGAAGAGGAGCTACGGCTGTTCGGCTTCAACTCCAGGCCGGACCGCGCGGCCTTCCGCACCATGCTCAAGGTGGGAGGGGTCGGTCCCCGCGTCGCGTTGGCCGTGCTCGGCACCCTTTCCGGCAGAGATCTGGCCCGCGTGGTCGAGTCCGCCGACACGCGTCGCCTGACCGCCATTCCCGGGATCGGCAAGAAGACCGCGGAGCGGATAGTGCTCGAGCTGGGCGGCAAGCTCGAGCTGGGCGGCGAGAGCGGCGCTTCGCAGGCCGGAGGTGTCCTGGCCGAGCTTCGCGCGGCGCTGATCAACCTGGGCTTCAAGCCTGCGCAGGTCGATCGTGCGATCGGCGAGTTGGGGGACGACTCGGGAGAAAGGCCGTTCGAGGATTTGCTGCGCGAGTCGCTTGGGTTGCTGCGCGACTGAGAGCGATCCTTGTTCCGCCATCCAACGGGCTGTATTCTCCCAGCGATGACGGACGATACGGAAGACAGAGGGATCCTGACCTCCGAGGCCGGAGACGACGAGCGGAGGTTCGATCTGGCGCTGCGTCCCACCACGCTCGACGAGTACGTGGGACAGAGGCGGCATCGGGAGAACCTCCGCGTCTTCATCGAGGCTGCCCGCCGGCGCGGCGAGCCGCTCGACCACGTGTTGTTTTGCGGTCCGCCGGGCCTGGGCAAGACCACCCTGGCGTACATCATCTCCTCGGAGCTGGGCGTGGCGATCCACGGCACTTCGGGACCGGCGATCGAGCACAAGGGAGCGCTGGCCGCGCTGCTGAGCAAGGTGGGCCCGCGCGAGGTGCTCTTCATCGACGAGATCCACCGGCTCAATCCCGTGGTCGAGGAGAATCTCTACCCCGCGATCGAGGAGTTCGAGATTGATATCATCGCCGGCGACGGACCGCACGCCGCCTCGTACAAGCTGCCGCTCAACCCGTTCACCCTGGTCGGCGCGACCACGCGCACCGGCCTCTTGACCTCGCCGCTGCTGTCCCGTTTCGGTGTCAGCGTGCGGCTCGACTACTATCCGCCGTCCGACCTCAAGCGAATCGTGGAGAGATCGGCGCGCATCCTCGCAATCGAGGTAGACGACGCAGGAGCGAGCGAGATCGCGCGCCGGGCACGCGGTACGCCGCGGATCGCCAACCGGTTGCTGCGCCGCGTGCGGGATTTCGCCGAGGTCGAGGGCAACGGTTCGATCGACGTGGAGATGGCCAACCACGCGATGTCGCGACTGCACGTGGACGAGGCCGGATTCGACGAGATGGATCGAAAGATCCTTTTGACCATCATCGACAAATTCGACGGAGGGCCGGTGGGCATCGAGACGATCGCGGCGGCGGTCGCCGAGCCGCGCGACACACTGGAGGACGTCTACGAGCCGTACCTGATCCAGGAGGGCTATCTCCAGCGCACGCCGCGCGGGAGAGTCGCCGCCAGGCGCTCCTACGAGCACCTCGGGATTCCACTGCGCGAAGGGGCCCAGGGGAGGCTGCTGTGAGCCAGGCGATGCCGCTGCCGCTGCATGGCCGGGACTACTACACCGAGTTCGTAGAGGGGTCCCGCTGGTTGCGTCGCGAGCAGGCCGAGACTCGCTCCGCGTGGTTCGAGGGGTTGCCCTGGGAGCACAAGGAGCGGACGGTCTTCCGCTTCGAGATGCTGCTCAAGGGACTGGTCTGCTTCGGCAACCCGGTCAACCACCCCGGGCCTCCGCGACGCGCCGAGCCGGTCGTCGCTCGCGAGTTCGGAGCCGAGATGGGGGCGATCCGCCAGATCCTAGAGGTGATTGTCGAGGAGGGCCGCAAGCTGAGCGGAGAAGAGGAGCAGAGCTATCTCTTCCAGCGTTACCTGGAGAGCGTGCTGGTCCAGGATCACGCGCGGATCCAGATCGCCAAGGAGTCGCTGCGCCAGGATACGCCGGAGCAGAGCCTGACCCTGCTCGTCGCGGCGATGGAGAACCTCCACGAGGTGGCCGGGGGGCTGTCGCGCGTCGCTTCCGTCTCCTACCAGCTCTTCAACTCCGTGATTCGTCTCGTGCAGCGCGAGGTCCACCGCTCGGTCTACTTCGATCCGCTCGCTTCGCTCGAGTTCAGCAGCGAGTTCGATCGCATCCAGAACATCGCCGTGCTCGAGGTGATAGCAGGGATTCGGGTCGATCCGGCCCGGCGCGTGGCGGCGCTGTCCTTCCTGGCCCTGTTCCGCTTGATGAAGTACCTCGATCTGGTCTCCCGCGAGGCGCGGGCGGAAGGGGATCGCGGCCCGCTGCTGGCTTTCCTTTCTCTTTTGCGATCCGACTCCCGGGCGCTGGCGATCTTTTTGCGTCGGGACGCGGCGGGCTGGATCGCGGACGGCTTCGGCAAGCTCTACGAGACGGCGGAGCCCGTCTCCCTGAACGAGCGCTATCCGCGCCTCGAAGGCAGCTTCGAGATGCTCAAGTCTCTGCGGGAGCTGCTCGGCTCGATGGGCAACCAGCTGGCGCTGGAGACGCGCAAGGTCTACGAGCAGCAGCTGCCGGCCCTGCCCGACGTCGTCGAGTCGGCCGACGTGAGCCGGGAGATCTCGCGAGCCACCGCGATCCTGGGCAGCTTTCTGCAGAACGCGGCGGTGCTGCTGGCGGGGGAGTTCGCGCCCGACATCGACGGAGAGGAGATCTTTTCCGACTACACCTCGGATCGCAGCCGATCGGAGCGCCTGCGCCGCGACATCTGGATGTTTCAGCAGGTGCTGCGAGCGTTCGTTGCCAAGGCTCGCGGCTCGGCCGACGCCGCGGATCGCTGGTCCGGGCTCAACACCTTCCGTTTCGTCCGGGAGTTCGCCCGGTACTTCAAGTCGATGGGATACCAGCTTCTGCGCTACGCCGACTACGAGCGATTCGACGAGTTCATGGCTCTGATCGAGAAGCTTCGCGACGGCGACGTGCTCGAGGTCCAACGGCTGGAGCACGTGATCGGGGAGTGCGAGAGATTCCACAGTTTTCTGGGGCGTTTGTTCGAGGCCGTCGGCCGACGCGAAGATCTGGCCGGGGTACCGTTCGATCGCAAGGACGCCGCCCGTACGCTGAAGCTGTTTCTCGGACATTGAAGAGAACCATGCGGACGCTCGAACGGAGGCTGACCGCGCGCAACGCCGTTTTTCTGGTGGTGGGCAACGTCGTCGGCGCCGGCATCTTCACCACCTCGGGGCTGCTCGCCCGGGAGCTGAGCCATGGCTGGGTGTTCCTGGCGGCCTGGGTGGCGGGCGGGTTGCTGAGCATGGCGGGCGCTCTGATCTACGCGGAGCTCGGTGCGATGTTTCCCCGTGCCGGGGGCGACTACCAGTTCCTGAAAGAGGCATACGGTTCTTGGGCCGGGTTTCTGCTCGGATGGCTGGGCTTCTGGGTGATCACACCCGGATCGGTGGCCGCGTTGTCTATCGCCCTGGTCGATCACGTAACGGTCCTGCCGGACGACATCTGGTTGGATCGTTCTTTGGCCGTGCTGATCATTTGCGGGACAACTGCGCTCAACGCGCGCGGAACGAGGCAGGCCGCCTGGGTTCAGGACGCGGTCACTGCAGCGGTGATCGTGCTACTGCTGGCTTTCGTAGTCGGTGGTGCGGTGCTGGGCACCGGCGACCTTTCACATTTTACGAGACCAGCCAGGAGTGGGGCTTCCCTGATCACCGGAGCGGCGATGATAGCCGTGGTCTTCACCTATTCCGGATGGTTCGCCTCCGCCTACGTGGGCTCCGAGATCGTGCGCCCCGAGCGAAACGTGCCGTTGTCGTTGCTGCTCGGCACGGGGATCGTCACCGTGCTGTACACGGCGGTCAACGCCGCCTACTTGTATGCATTGCCCCTGGCCGAGATGGCCGGCTCGGCCAATGTCGGTCAAATCTCCGCCGAGCGCCTGTTCGGCGGGAGCGTGGCGCTGGTGGTCAGCGCTGCGATCGGGTTGGCGATCTTGAGCTGCATCAACGCGGCGGTGATGACCGGTGCACGCATTTGCTGGGCGATGGCGCGCGATCGAGTTTTCTTCCGCCTGCTCGGGGAGGTTCACCCGCGTCGCGGAACGCCACACGTGGCACTGATGGCACAGGCGCTGGTGGCCGCGGCGCTGGTCGGGTTGGGAACTTTCGAGCTGTTGCTCGGGTGGGTGGTGGTTGCAATGCTGCTTTCTTCGGTTGCGAGCGGAGCCGCGATCACCGTGCTCCGCTTCAGGAGACCCGAAGCCGAGCGACCCTACCGCGCCTGGGGTTACCCCGTGCTGCCAGCGCTGTTCGTTTTGGCGTATACGGCGATAGCTGTTTCCGTTTCACTGGAACGACCTCTGACCGCACTGGCCGGGATGGGTATCGCGGTGGCGGGTGTTCCATTCTATCTGATTTGGAAGAATCGTAGTGCCAAGGTGTCATCTGACAGCCGGAACGCATGACGGCAACGTCAACAAAGATGGATCCGCTCGTCTTTTCTAGTATTGTTTCGCGGCGATGGGACGTCGGGGCAAAAGGCGCTCGTCGGGGCGGCGCAGGCCGGTGCGGGGTGCCGCTGGGCAAAGGTCCGGCGCCGGCTTGCGGCGGGACGACCCTGCGCAGACTGCGCAGACCGAGGCAGGTCCGCAGGCGGAGGAAGGGGAATCGGCGCGGGACGAGCGATCTGGTGTCTGGGGACGGCGGCTGATCTGGGCGCTGGGAGTGGCTGCGGTGGCCGGCTTTTTCCTGGTGCTCAAGATGTACACGATCCAGCCGTACGCCGGCGACGAGCATATCTACGTGTTCCAGGCACGGCTGGTCTCCGAGGGCGTGACTCCTTACTCGGAGTTCGCGATGGCCCACCCGCCGCTCCAGTCGCTGCTGACCGCCGGGCTGTTGAAGCTCGCGGGCTACCGTTTCGCGCTGGCGCGGCTGCTGCCCGTGCTGTGGTGCCTGGCCGGCGGGCTGCTGCTGGCCGTGATCGTCTGGCGGGAGAAGGGAGGCGCGGCCTCGGTGGCGGCGATGGCGCTCTACGTGCTGGCCTACGAGCCGCTGCGCGCCTCGTCCCACTACACCGGGGTCAACATGACGATCGCGCTGCTGCTGGGCGCATTGCTCGCCCAGCGTCTCGATCGCCTTCGACTCTGCGCCGCGCTGTGCGTGGCCGCGGTCTTCACCCGGCTCTACGCGGCGCCGGGCGTGGCGGCTTTGACCCTCTGGACCCTGCTGGCGGACCGCCGTCGCGGGGCGAGGCTGGTGGCTTGGGGGGCGGGCATCGGAGCCGCAACGTTCGTCGCCACCGGGCTGTGGACCGGATTCGGCGAGATGCTGCACAACATGGTCGCCTACCACGCCCAGAAGACCCCGATGAAGCCAGCCTCGCTGGACAACATGAAGGACTCGGTGTTGTTTCACAACGCGGTGCCGATCGCCCTGTTCACGCTCTCGCTTCCCGCGATGGTGGCCGAGCTCGCGCGCGCCTACGATCGCCTCAGCGAGGGTGGCGGAATCCTGTCCAGGTTGCGCCGCGCGGTGGTCGCCTCGGGGATCGGGCTCGAGCTGCTGGGGGCGGCGACCTGCTTTTCGTTTCTGTTGATTCTGCTCAACATGGACCGCGTCTGGATGTATTATTTCGTGCCGGCGTTTCCGTTCGCCGCGATCGCCGGCGGCTGGCTGGTCTCACGCTGGATCGGGATCGCGGCCGCGCTGATCCGAGCGCGCGGCAGTCTCTCCCGCGCCGGGCTGGAGCGGCGCGCCCTGGCCGGCTGGACCGCGCTTCTGGTCGCCTTCGTCGTCGCGTTTTTCACCAGCCCGCGGTTGGAGTCGCGGCTGCGCTACTGGGATCGGGAGATGAGCAAGCCGCCGGCCGAGCGCGTGCACAGCTACACTTGGAGGCCCGGAGCTTTGCCCGGCTGCCTCGACGAGTTGGTCCACCGCTGGATCTGGCGCGACGAGCGCGTTATCGGCGAGCCCTACTGGAGCTTCACCTACCTGTTGTGGCACGAGAGCCGGGTGCTGGACATCGCGGACGAGGTGGTCGAGGAGATCGAGAAGCGCAGCGAGCCGGATGATCGCATCTTCGGCGACTCGGGCACGGTTCCCCTGTTCGCCCTGCTCTCCGGCCGCGGGATCGCCGGCGACGAGGTGGACACCAATATCCAGCGCTACCGCTCCGGCAACGCGGACCCGGAGGAGCTGGTGCGGAGAATCGATCGTCCGGACACGCGGCTGGTAATTCTGAGGCACCGCTTCGGCGTCTCGGGCGTGCGCCAGGTGCGCGAGCTGGTGGCCAGCCGCTATCGGCTGGTCGAGACTTTCGAATCGGTCCAGGGGCGCGTGTTTCGCATGTTCGAGCGTCGCGAAGAGCCGACCGGAGCAGAGCGTTGACGCGGCGGAGCCTGCCGATCTGGGCGCTGTCCGCCGCGCTGACGGCCGGCGCTGTCTCGGGCGCGGCCGGCTTGATCTACGAGGTCTGCTGGGCGCGGATGCTGGTCGTCCCGCTGGGCAACGCGGCCGACGCCACCGCGCTGGTGCTGGCCTCTTTCATGCTGGGAATGGCGCTCGGAGCGAGGGCGATCGGCGCGCTCGCCGATCGGTTGCGCTCACCGCTGGCGGCCTACGCAACGGTCGAGGCGCTGCTGGCGGCGATCGCCGTCGCGATGCCGTTCGTCGCGCCGCGGCTGGCCGAGATCGACGCGGGACCGGCGGCGATCGGAGCGTTGGCCGCGCTGCTGGTCGGGCTGCCCTCTGCGTTGATGGGCGCGGCGGTTCCGGTGCTGGTGCGCGGCCTGTCGCGGGTCGGCGGAGACGTGGAACGTCGCGTGGGGCCGGTCTACGGGCTCAACACCGCGGGCGGAGCGGCAGGTGCGGCGCTGGCCGGATTCGCCATGATTCCGCAGCTGGGGCTGAGCTGGGCCTCGTTCGCCGGAGCGGCGGGCAGCGCGACGGCGAGCCTGATCGGGGCAGCCCTGGCGCGCCTGGCGCGTCCGGAGGCGTCCGCGGGAAGGCCGCGGGCGGAGAAACGCGGCTCGGGGATCCCGCCGGACCGGAGACGGGGGGCGCTGGCGCTGGCGATTGCGGCGACCTGCGGTCTGGCGACGCTGGGCTGCGAGGTGCTCTGGACGCGCGTGCTGACATTCGTCTTTGGGCACGACACCTACGCCTTCGCCACGCTGCTGGTGGTGGTGCTCGCCGGGCTGGGGCTGGGCGGGCTGATCCAGCGAGCGCTGGCCCGCCGCGATCCGTTGCGGGTGGCCGGAGCCGCGCTGGGCGCGCTGGCGCTGGCGGCGCTGCTGTCGTACTGGCTCTCCGCGGAGCTGGTGGTGCGGCTGGGGCGCGATCCGTTCGAGCTGGGCCGCGCGGCCGGGCTTTCCACCTCGCTGTGGCTGGAGCTGTACCGCGAGCTGAGCTTTGCTCCGCTGCTGCTGCTGGCGCCCGCGATCTGCGCCGGGATCGCCTTCCCGGCCGCCTGCGCCGCCTACGCCCGAGATCCCGAGACCGCCGGCCGGCGCGTGGGCGCGGCGGTGCTGGTCAACGGCGTCGCTTCGGCCGCCGGGGCGGTGCTCGTTTCGCTGGCGCTGATCCCGGCGCTGGGCGTGCACTGGACACTGGTGCTGCTCGCTGCGCTGGCGGCGCTCGTCGGCGCGATTGCCCTGTTCTCGGTCGGAGCAGCTCCGCGGGCGCGGGCGATCGCGGCCGGCTCCACGCTGGCGGTCGTGGCCGCCGCGGCGCTCGCCGCCCCGCCCGACCTTCCGCGCCGCATGCTGCTCCGGGCGGTGGGGGAGAAGCACCAGCGGCTGCTGCACTACGACGAGGCGCGGACCGGGACGGTCTCGGTCACGCAAAACGAGATCAACGGCGAGCGGCAGCTGTTCGTCAACGCGGTCAACGAGGTGACGACGCGGCTGGTCCACGACCAGAGCTTCTCGCTGCTCGGGCACCTGGCTCCGCTGCTCCACCCGGATCCGGATCGGGGGCTGATGATCTGCTTCGGCGCCGGCATCTCGGCCGGCGCGGCGCTGAGTCATCCGCTGGAGCGGCTGGACGTCGTGGATCTGTCGGCCGCCACCCGCGAGGCGGCGCGCTTTTTCGAGCAGCAGAACAACGGCGTGCTCGACGACGAGCGGATGGTCTTCCACGTGGGAGACGGGCGCCGCTACCTGCTGGGCAGCGACCGGCTCTACGACGTGATGATGGTCGACTCGACGCACCCCAAGGCGGTCGACTCCTGGGCGCTCTACACCGTCGAGTTCTACCGGCTGCTCCGCGAGCACCTGGCCGAGGACGGGATCGCGGTGCAGTGGGTGCCGCTGCACGGGCTCTCCGAGTGGGAGTTCAAGAGCATCGTGCGTACCTTCCTCGAGGTCTTCCCGCGCGCCACGCTGTGGGTCAACGCGGGCTTCGAGACCTACGGGCAGTCGGCGTACGTCAAGATGGTCGGAGCCCGAGCGCCACTACGGATCGACTACCGCGAGCTGTCCTTGCGGGTCGGCGAGCCGCGCATCGCCGCGGAACTCGCGCGCTGGGGGATGGACGATCCGATCGAGCTGCTCGACTGCTTCCTGGCCGGGCCGTCCGCCGTGCGCGGCTGGGTCGAGGGCGCGCCGGTGCAGACCGACGATCGACCGTTTCTGCCCTACATCACGCGGCTGTCCTCCGGGCGGCGCATGAGCGCCCCGCTGCTCAACGCGGTGCGCTCGCCGGTCGCCGGGCTGCTGGAGAAGATGGGGCGCGAGGAGCCCGAGGCGCTCGCGCGGCTCGCCCTGGCGCGCGAGGCCGAGGGGCTGGTGCTGGCCGGCCTGCTCGATCGCGCGATCGAGATCCGGCCCGAAGGGAAGAAGCTGGCGATGTACCGGGAGAGGCTGGCCGGAGCGCTGGAGTACTACGAGGCGCTGGCCGAGCTGTACTCCGGCGACGCGGACGAGCTGTTCGAGATCGCCAGCTACCTGGGCAACCTCGGGCACCCCGAGGCCGCGCGCCGGCTGTACGAGAGATCGCTCGAGATCGAGCCGGGCGATCCGCGCACTCGGGTCAACCTCGCCTTGACCGAGCTGGATCTGGGAGAGCGCCGCCGTGCCGAGGCCAGGCTGCGCGCTCTCGTCGAGGAGCGCCCCGAGGACGCGCTGGCGAGCTACAACCTGGGCGTCGTGCGCCTGCGCGACGGCGACGCCGCCGGGGCGATACCTCGCCTGCGGCGAGCGCTGGAGCTGGATCCCGATCTGCACGGCGCGCGGCTGGCGCTGGCCGAGTCGCTCGTGGAGATGCAGCGCCTGGACCGCGCCGAAGGCGTGCTGCGCGACGTGTTGCGCCGCGCGCCGTGGACCGCGGCGGCGTGGGACATGCTGGGCCTGGTCGAGGCCCGGCGGGAGAGCTGGCGCGAGGCCCGGCGCCACCACACGCGCGCTTTGCGGCTCGATCCGTACCGCGCCGAGTCGCACTACAACCTCGGGATTGCGCTCCAGGAGCAGGGGCGGCTCCAGCTGGCGGCGCGCGCCTATCTGGCCGCGCTGCGGATCCGTCCCGAAGACGCCGAGGCGCTCAACAACCTGGGACTGGTCTACGCCGGAGCCGGTCTCTACGAGCAGGCCGCAGAGCGGCACCGCCGCGCGCTCGAGATAGATCCGCGCTACCCGGAGGCGGCCTACAACCTGGCGCTGGCCTACCAGGCGCTGGGCCGTGTAGATGCCGCGGTCGAGATGCTGGCGGTCGCGATCGAGCTGGCCCCCGAGCTGGAGCCGGCCCGCCGCCGCCTCGAGGAGCTGGGGATCGAGGACGCCCGCGTCGAGGTCGCTGGCCCGGACGCCGGAGCGCCGCGAGGTGACGCCGGACCGGATGGCGGGAGCATCGATTGACGCGCGGGTCTCGTCTTCTTCATAATGGAGCAAGTTCGATCCCGAGAGGAGGACGGTGTGACGAAACGGTTGTTCACCGTAGTGACGGCGACGCTATTGATCGCCGCGGCGTGCGCCGAGATGTCGCCCCGGGGCGCCGGTGACGACAAGGGCACGGACGCCGACGCGGGTACCGACGCCGATTCGGACAGCGACGCCGATTCGGACAGCGACAGCGACGCGGACAGCGACGCCGACGCGGACGCGGACGCCGACGCGGACGCCGACGCGGACAGCGACACCGGCACCGGCTCGGACACCTCGCTGTGCCCGTTCGCCTGTCTCAGCGAGTCGCTGTGCAACGTGGTGGAAGGAGTGATCCACGCCGAGTACGACTGCACCTCTCCGGACACGGTCTGCTGCGACATGGAGGGCGGGGACGCGGACGCCGACGCGGACACGGACGCGGACACCGATTCCGATGTGGACACGGACGCCGACGCGGATTCCGACACGGACGCCGACGCGGATTCCGACACGGATGCCGACACCGATCCGATCTACTGCACCAACGACACCCAGTGCCTGCCGTTCGCCCCGGCAGTGGCCTGCTGCAACAACTCCTGCGTCAACCCGCTGAACAACGTCCAGCACTGCGGGGCCTGCGGCAACGACTGCATGGCGGCCCAGACCGGCAACAAGTGCCAGCTGGGCCAGTGCAACTGCGGAATAATCGTGGGCGGCTGCGCCGGCTACCCCAGCGAGTGCTGCAAGTACCTTGTCTTCACCTGGGTCTGCGACACCTGCAATTGAGACCCGGCGCTGTTGACCGCCGCGGCGCGGTTTGAGATATTCCGCTCGACTTCTGTTCCGATGCGAGGTCGTTTTTGCTTGGTCCAAAGCCCAACGAGAGCCGTGTTTCGAAATTGCTCGCCGTCGCTTCGTGCGCGGCGATCGTCGCCGTTGGGGGGCGCGCCGCGGCAGACGTCGAGGTGGAGTGGGGCGCGTTTTTGGAAAACGACCTGAGGCTCTCGGTGGCGCGGGTGGACGAGCCCGGCTTCGAGCGGAACCTGACCACGATCGGGCTCGATCTGACCGCCGACCTGCTGCCGGACAAGCTGCGCTTCGTGGGCGACGTCAAGTTCGTCTGGACCGGGTTCACCGGCGACATGGAGTTCGATGCGCTGACCAGCCGCAACCAGGTCTCGCCCTACTACCTGGAGAGCTCGGCCGCCTACATCGAGGTGGTCGAGATCCTGCCGGCGCTCGACCTGCGGGTGGGAAGGCAGATCGTGCACTGGGGAACCGCCGACGCCTTCAACCCGACCAACAACCTCAACGCGCTCGATCTCGAGGATCCGTTGATGTTCGGCGAGACCGTGGCCAACGAGATGATCCGCCTCGACTGGTTCCCCGGCGGCGGCGACTTCATCTTCACCGCGGTCTGGGTGCCGCTCTTCCAGCCGGCGCTGATGCCGGCCTCGTCGCGGCTGGTTGTCGCCGATCCCTCGGCGGAGTTCCCTTACGCGCGGCCGTCGGATCGGCTGCGGGCCGAGCGGCTGCGCAACATCTGGCTGCGCAACCAGGACTACTACGAGATCGCCACGCCCGACGCGCACGTCAACACGCCCTCTTTCAGCCTGGCCAACTCGCAGGTCGGCCTGCGCGTGCAGTGGCTGGTGGGCCTGTTCGACATGTCGTTGTCGTACTACCGCGGCCGGGACGACATCCCGGTCTCGAGCTCTAGCTGTTCGTCCACCTACGGCACGGGCGAGGTGACGGACGACGGCACTCCGGTGCTGGGCGTGGCCAGCGACGTGCAGCTGCGCTACCCGCGCAAGCAGGTGATCGGCTTCGACATGGCGGGCCAGCTGTCTTTCCTGGACGACGCCGGCTTCTGGTTCGAAGGCGCGCTGGTCTACCCGGAGAAGGTCGACATGTCGTTCGACGTCACCGCGGTCTCGCCCGGGGCCGAGGTGGTGGTCGGGCCCACGGTCGAGAAGACGCCCTTTTTCAAGTGGGTGGCCGGAACGGACTACACGATCAACGAGCACCTGTTCGTCACCGGGCAGTTCGTCCACGGCTTTCCCGACGAGTTCGGGACGCATGCGCTGCACGACTACTGGGTGGCCGGAGTCGACCTCAAGCTGTGGCGTGAGAAGCTCCTCTTGCGCCTGTTCCTGATCGGCCAGATTCCGTACGAGGACGACGACCTGCCGCTCGACGACGACGGCGACGGCCGCGTGGAATCGCTGGCGCGCGGCGCGACGGACGGCGGCACGATCGCGGGCTACGTGATCTTTCCCTCGGTGACGGTCAAGCCGCTGGACGGCCTGGAGCTGGCGGTGGGCAGCTACCTGCTGCTGGGCCACGAGGAGTCGAAGTTCGGAATGGACGGAGCCGGTCCCTCCCTGGCCTTCTTCCGCGCCCGCGCTTCTTTCTGAGCATCGTTGTCATCCGCCTTGCAGTACACATTATTGTGTGTATGGTTGTACACAGAAGCTGGACCGGGGTCGCGAGCCGGATCCGAAAGGCGTGCCGGGCCAAGAGGAAAAAGATACCGGGATGAGAACCAATATCGTGATCAAGGACGAGTTGCTGGAGGAGGCCGCGCGCCTGACCGGGATTCGCACGAAGAGAGAGTTGGTCGATACGGCGTTGCGCCTGCTGGTGGAGACTCGCAAACGCCGCAGCGTCAGCGAGCTCAAGGGCGAGCTGCGATTCTACGATGGCTTCGATCATCGCGCCCTGCGCAAGGATTCCCAGTGATTGTCGTGGACACCTCTGTGCTCGTGGATCTTTTTCGCGGAGTGGAGACGTCGGCCACGTTGGCCTTCGAGCGTTTCGAGGCCAACGGAGTGCCGCTGGCTTTTCCCGCGATCTGTTGCCAGGAGCTGCTCCAGGGAGCGCGTGACCCAAAGGAGTGGAATAAGCTCGAACGGGTTCTCTCCACGCAAAGAATTCTGGTCCCTTCGGATCCATTTTTGACTCATCTCGAGGCGGCGCGCATTTTTTTCGATGCGAGGCGGCGCGGGATCACGCTCCGGGGCTCCGCCGATTGCCTGATCGCGCAGCTGGCGATCGAGCGCGACGGCGCTCTGCTTCACGACGACAGGGATTTCGATCGCATCGCCGAGCTTCGTCCCTTGCGCGTCGCACCGAGGCTCCAGTGATCAGCCGACGGTGTCTCCGGGCTCGAGCTCGCTGTAGAAGGCGGTCAGGGCCAGGCGATCTCCGTCCGGCGAGCAGCCGGCCAGCACCATCCCCTCCGAGACGCCGAAGCGCATCTTGCGCGGCGCCAGGTTGGCCACCACGATCACCTGGCGGCCCACCAGCTTCTGCGGCTCGGGGTAGGCGGCGCTGATTCCGGCCAGCACCTGGCGCAGCCGTCCTTCTCCCAGGTCGACCCCCAGGCGGATCAGCTTGTCGGCGCCCTTCACCGGTCCGGCCTCGCGGATCGTGGCGACGCGCAGGTCGACCTTGGAGAAGTCGTCGAACGAGATCGTGTCGCGGATCGGCTCGAGATCGTCGCGGCCGGCCGCGTCGTCCGATTCCACTCCGGCGGCGGCGGTGCGTTTCTCCTCGGCCGCTGCTTCCGCCAGCACCTCGTCGAGCTTCTTCTGGTCGATGCGGGGGAACAGGCGCGGCACGTCGCCCAGCTGGTGACCCTCGGTCAGGCCGCCCCAGGCGCTCAGCTCCTCGAACGCAACGCCGCCGTCCAGCGGCCGCCGCTCGCCCAGGTAGGAGAGGATCTCGCCGCACTTCTTCGGCAGGACTGGAGAGAGCAGCACCGCGACGATTCGCACCACCTCGAGGCCGGTGCGCAGCACCAGAGCCAGCTCCTCTTCGCGGCCCCGCTGCTTGGCGATCTTCCAGGGCGCCTTCTCGTTGAGATAGCGATCCGCGGCGGCCAGCAGGCCGCGCACGTCCTCGACCGCCGCGTGGAAGCGGCGCGACTCGAAGCTCTCCCGGTAGCGCTCGATCACCTCGGCGGCGCGGCGGGCCAGCTCGCTTTCCATCTCGCCCGGCTCGGCGGCTGCGGGGATGCAACCGGAGAGATTCTTCTCGAGCAGCGACGCCACCCGGCTGAGCAGGTTTCCCAGGCCGTTGGCCAGGTCGGCGTTGTAGCGATCGACGAACAGCTCGTAGGTGAAGCTGGCGTCCGTGCCGAAGCGCATCTCGCGGAAGAAGAAGTAGCGCAGGCTCTCGATCCCGAAGCGGCGGTCGAAGTCGAGCGGGCGGACCGCGTTGCCCAGGCTCTTGGACATCTTGGACTCGCCCACCAGCCAGTAGCCGTGCACGTCGATCCGGTCGAACAGCGGGATCCCGGCCGCGAGCAGCATGGTCGGCCAGTAGATCGCGTGGGTCTTGAGGATGTCCTTGGCGATCAGGTGGTTGGCGTGAGGCCAGTAGCGGTCGAACAGGTCGCTGCCGTCGGCCGCGCTGCGCAGCGCCGAGGGGTAGTTGAGCAGCGCGTCGAACCAGACGTAGGTCACGAAGTCCTCGTCGAAAGGCAGGTCGATCCCCCAGGTCAGCCGCGACTTGGGACGCGAGATGCACAGATCCTCGAGCGGGCGGGAGAGGAAGGAGAGCACCTCGTTGCGGTAGCGCTCGGGCCGGATCCAGTCGGGGTTCTTCTCGATGTGCTCGAGCAGTTGCTCCTGGTAGCTGCTCATCTTGAAGAAGTAGTTGGCCTCCTTGACCTCGCGCGGCTCGACCTGGTGGTCCGGGCACTTGCCGTCGACCAGCTCGCTGGCGGTCAGGTAGCGCTCGCAGCCGACGCAGTAGAGGCCCTTGTACTCGTCGAAGTAGATGTCGCCCTTGTCGTGGACCCGCTGCAGCACCTCGCGCACGTAGCGCCGGTGGCGCTCGTCGGTGGTGCGGATGAAGTCGTCGTTGTCGATCCCGATCGCGCTCCAGGTATCGCGGAACTGGCCGGAGATGCGATCGACCAGCTGCTGGGGGGCCAGCCCCTCCCGCTCGGCGGCCTGGGCGATCTTCTCGCCGTGCTCGTCGGTTCCGGTCAGGAAGTAGGCGTCGTCGCCGACCAGGAGGTGGTAGCGCTTGAGCGCGTCGGCCAGCACGGTCGTGTAGAGATGCCCGATGTGGGGCTCGGCGTTCACGTAGTAGATCGGCGTGGTGAGGTAGACCGTGCGTTCCATCGGTGGCCTCCGGTCGAGAAAAATCAGGGCGGCGCGCGGCCGCCCGAAACACGGATACCGGTATTCGCGGGTGGCGGGGGGGGGACTTGAACCCCCGACCTGCGGGTTATGAATCCGCCGCTCTGACCGCCTGAGCTACCCTGCCACGTCGCTCGTCCCGCCGGTTGCGGGGCGAGAGCGATCGTTGCTTAGAGGAAAACCCAGCGGCGGTCAAGAGAAGCGCCGGAGCGCGGCGGGTCGGCGTCGTCGCCGTTGACACCCCCACACCCCGTTGCTAGGGTGAATTCTGTTTTTCCGCAGATGGACATAGCGGTTGTCGCGAGCAAGCGCAGCGGATCGAATCCGGCGCGAAAAGGAGGCCAGACCAATGGCGAACACGGTTATCGGCGGCTCGATCGTCATCGACGGCGAGATCTCGGGCGAGGAGGATCTCGTCATCCAGGGTACGGTCAAGGGGCGAATCGTTCTCAAGGAGAACGTGTTCATCGAACAGTCGGGAGTGGTCGAGGCGGACATCGAGACCAACAACATCGAGGTCTCCGGGCAGGTGACCGGAAACATCGCCGCGACCGACAAGGTGGAGATCACAGCCGGCGGTCGGGCCGTGGGCGACATCAAGGCGCCGCGGATCCTGATCGCCGACGGCGCGATCTTCAAGGGCAATGTGGACATGGACGTGGACGTCTAGGTCGGGCGACAAACAGTGCAAAAAGCGGAGCTTTTCGACATGACCGAACCGATAACCATCATTGGAACGAATACATTCGTCAACGGGAACCTCGAGGGTGACGAGGATCTCACGATCGAGGGTCGGGTCGAGGGGGCGATCGCGCTGTCCAAGACCCTGACCGTCGAGGTGGGAGGCGTCGTGCACGCCAACATCAACGTGCGCAACGCGATCATCAGCGGCGTGCTGGTGGGCAACGTCGAGGCCCAGGAGTCGGTGCACATCACCGAGGAGGGGCGCGTGGTGGGAGACATCTCGTCGCCGCGCGTGATTCTGGTGGACGGCTCTTCGTTCCGCGGCAACATCGACATGGGCGAGTTCGATGTCGAGCGCGAGTCTTCGGCCCCCGCGGTAGAGCGTCCCGCGACACCGCGCCGCGAGGCCGAGGAGGAGCCCCAGGAGGCGCCCCGCGCGCGGCCGGTCTCCCGGCCAGCGCCGGCTCGCAAGCCGGCGAGCGCCTCGCGAACCGATTCCTCCAAGTCGTCTCGCAAGAGCTCGAGCCGCAAGACCAAGAAGAAGCCGCCGGCGCCCAAGGCCCGCTCGGTGGGTCGCTCCAAGGGCAAGAAGAAGAAGCGCGGGTAGGCGCGGTGCCGGTGGAGATCGCGCTTTCCGTCCCCGGCGGTGATCCGAAATGAAGCCGGCAGCACAGTTGTCACCGCTGCTCGCCCTGCTGGCGGTGCTCGCCGCCGGCTGCGGAGCCACACCCGTCGATCTCTCCCGCGGCGAGCGCGTTTTCGGTCCGGGAGAATACCAGCAGGTACGCCAGCGCTGGACGCGCGAGATGCAGATCCTGCCGGTCGACGGAATCGAGAACGTGTTGACCGTATCGGTCACCCACCTGAGCTACGAGATGCGCTGGGCATACGTGGTCAAGCGCGCCCACGACCTCCACCTCTCGCCGGCCGAGCGGCAACGGCTCAACGCCGAGGAGTTCGGGCGTCTCGACGGGGGTCACGAGTTCTACGTGACCGCGATGTCGGGACTCGAAGACGCAGACGAGTTGGAGCCGGGCGAGGGTCCCTGGGAGATCCGGCTCGTCGACGACCGGGGTCGCAGGATCGCTCCGCTCGCCGTCGAGCCGATCGACGAGCCATCGGCCGCCGACGTGCAGTATTTCCAGCTCGACCCGGTCCACCGCAGCGCCTACCGCATTCTCTTTCCGCTCGAGACCGGCGACGGCGAGCCGATCCTGGGCGACGCTACGCGTTTCTATTCCGTGGAGTTCTCATCTCCCTACGGCCACGGCGAGCTGCGCTGGGAGGTGGCGGCGGATACCGTTGGATCATAACTCTTTTTTGCAGTTATACTCTTCTGCGGGAACGGAGGGCGGCCCTTTTCGGGGGACCGAGCGGGAGGAGAGCGATGAGAGCCTGCAAGACGACGCCAGTTTTTATTTTTCTATTCGTTCTTTCGTTCGGCTGCGAGGGCGGTGACGGCGGGGCCGGAGCGTTTTCGGACGACCCCGGGGAAGCGGACGCCGATTCGGACTCGGATTCCGACTCGGACGCGGATTCGGACGCCGACTCGGACTCGAATTCCGATTGCGACACGGACACCTGGGACGGAACGGACACGTCCGATGCGGGCTCGGACGCGGATTCGGATTCGGACTCGGACGCCGACTCGGACTCGGATTCGGATTCGGACTCGGATTCCGACACCGACGCGGACGACGACTGCGTGGACCAGGACGGAGACTGGTGGTGCGCCGATTTCGACTGCGACGACCAGGATCCCGACCAGCATCCCGGGGCCGAGGAGGATCCGCAAAACGGCGAGGACGACGACTGCGACGGCCTGACCGACGAAGGCGGCGGCGACGCGGACGCCGATACCGACGCGGACACGGATGCCGATACGGACGCCGACACCGACACCGAGGAGCAGTGCGACGACCAGTGCACCGACATGCTACCGGAGTGCGAGCCCGAGATGGCCTCGGAGGCGAGCTCCAGCCTGTGCGACGGGCTGGACAACGACTGCGACGGCCAGGTGGACGAGGGCTGCACCTGCGCGGTGGGACAGGTGCAGCCGTGCTTTCTGGGACCGCCCAACTTCAGGAACGTCGGGCAGTGCACGGACGGCACCCAGACCTGCGAGTCCTCTGGGGAGTTCGGCCTCTGGGGCGAGTGCACGGGCGGGATCTGGCCCCAGCCCGAGGTCTGCGACTACGTGGACAACGACTGCGACGGCTGCACGGACGACGATCTCTGTTGCGAGCCGCCGATCGACTGCTCTTACGACCCCGGCGACTTCGAGCCGTTCGCCTCGAAAACGATCAACGGCCACCCGGACATCTACGACGGCAGCGACTGGGATACCGCGACATGGACGTGGGAGCTGACGCGGGGCCCGTGCGATATCGTGCTGGGCAACACCAGCTTCACGATGAACGGATCGGCGACCACCTCGGTCGGCGGGGTCGGCCTCTCGGATCTGACCTTGGAGTTCCAGCTGTCGGGGAGCTACACCCTGACCCTGACCGTGGAGTCTCCGATTCACGGCACGCTGGTGTGCACCTGGGTGCTCCACGTAGTGGCGCCCGGAGTGCGCGTGGAGCTGTGCTGGGACAATCCCGGGCCGGCGGACATCGACCTGCACTTCGGCAACATCGACTCCTCGGGCGACTGGTTCTCCTCCTCCGACTGCTACTACAGCAACTGCGCGTCGAACTGGGGCCACACCGTGAGCTGGGGCTACTCCGACTCGGCCCAGGCCGACTGCGACCACATGGGCCTGTGGGGCGGCGACTGTCCCAACCCGCGGCTCGATCTGGACAACTATCTTTACAGCCAGTACGGCCCGGAGAACATCAACCTGGACAACCCCGACGACGGCGACGTCTTCAGGGTGCTGGTCCACAACTACTCCGACTCGGGGACCAGTCACCCGGTGGTCAACATCTACTGCGGGGGAACGCTCCGTGCCACCTTCGGCGTCTCGCCGCAGGTGACGGGTTTCGACTACGGATGCGCGGACGACTGCGGAGACGGCTGGAAGGTCGCCGACGTCGAATGGGCGGGCGATGCCTGGTCGGACACCTGCGCGATCACGCCGATCCTGGACGGGGGCGACTACTGGGTCGAGTCCGGTCCCTTCGACTGGAGTGTTCCCTAGGCCCGGCTCAGAGCGTGACGGACCTGGTCAGCATCCGTTCGATCAGCTCCTTGCTGTAGCCGGTGAGCTGGGTGAAGACCACGCCCATCCCCGGCGGGTCCTCCTCCACTCTGACCACCTCTCCGCGGCCCTCGATCGTCTCGATATCGTCGGTGATCACGGTGAACCTCAGGTCGACCGACGTGCCGACCGGCAGCGGATTCTTGGAGCGCACGAACGCCCCGCTGCGCGAGAGGTTGGTAACGTACTCGTTGATGAAGGCGTCGAAGGACTCGAACTCCTTGTTGATCGTGATTCTCTCTTCGCTTCTGCCCGATTCGGTCATGATCCCTCCCCGCCCGCCTTGGTCTTGCGGGCTCGGACGTGGTACGCCTCGATGTGCATGCTCCGATCGCTGGTGAGCACCACCTGCTTGCCGATTCTCTTCTGTAGCTCCCCCAGCGGCGCCTTGGCCTCGCCGCGGAAAACCTCCAGCACCGCCGGGTTGAGCCGCACCTCCACCGCGGATCCGCCCAGCTCGTCGTGACGCCGCAGCACCTCGCGCATCACCTCGTTGGCCACGGTTACCCGCGAGAGGGTGTTTCCGGTGCCGTCGCAGCAGGCGCACGGCTCGTGCAGCCTCCGCCCCAGGCTCTCCCGCGTGCGCTCCCGGGTCATCTCCACCAGACCGAAGTGGGAGATCTGCATCACCGATGTCTTGGCGCGGTCGTGCTCGAGCTTCTCCTCGAGGCGCTTCATCACCTTGCGCCGGCTCGCGGAGCGGTCCATGTCGATCAGATCGAGCACGATCAGACCGCCGATGTTGCGGAAGCGCACCTGGTAGGCGATCTCGTCGACCGCCTCGAGGTTGGTGCGCAGGATGGTCTCCTCCTGGTCGCGCGAGCCCTTGCCCACGAACTTGCCGGTGTTGACGTCGATCGCGGTCAGCGCCTCGCCCTGGTCGATCACCAGCGATCCGCCCGACGGCAGCTCGACCACGCGCTCCAGCGCCCGCCGGATCTCGGCCTCGATCCCGAACGCGTCGAAGATCGGTTCGCTTCCCTCGTAGAGCTCGATCGCGTCCAGCTTGCTCGGAATCAGGCGGTCCACGAAGGAGCGCAGCCGCTCGGCGGTGGAGGCGTTGTCCACGACCAGCTTCGAGGTGTTGTCCCGCAGGGAGTCGCGGGCGACCCGCAGCGGGAGATCGAGATCGGCGCGCAGCAGCGCCGGCTTGGAGCCGCGCTTGTGGCGGGCGCGGATCTCCTCCCAGGTGTCAACCAGCCAGCCCGCGTCCGCGGCCAGCTCGTCGGCGCCGGCTCCCTCGGCCGCGGTGCGGGCGATCAGCGCTCCGCGATCCGGGGCGACCTTGGTCAGGATCTTGCGCAGGCGCGCCCGCTCCCGGTCGTCCTCGATGCGGCGGCTGATCCCGCCGCGCTCGGAGAACGGCATGTAGACGAGGTGCCGGCCGGCCAGGCTGACGTCGGCGGTGGCTCGCGAGCCCTTGGTGCCGATCGGGTCTTTCGAGATCTGGACCACGATCGACTCGCCCTCCTTGACTATCTCGCGGATCGGGGTGCGGCGCGTGACCTTCCTGGCGCGCTGGTCTCCGTCCTCGCCGTTTTCGAGCGGGTCGAGGTCTTCGGGCGAGACCATATCCGAGACGTGGATGAAGGCGTGGCGGTCGAGGCTCACGTCGACGAAGGCGGCCTGCATGCCGGGCAGCACACGAATCACGCGGCCGCGGTAGACGTTGCCCACCAGCGAGCGGTGATCGCGGCGCTCCATCAGCAGCTCCACGATGATGCCGTCCTCGATCAGCGCCACGCGCGTCTCGCCGAAATCCACGTTGATGATGATCAAGTCGTTGCTAGCCATGAAACCGTCTTTCGTCCCGTTTCGTTCTCGGGGAAACCGCGCGGCGATCCGCTTTGCTGAACAAAGGTACACCCCTCTGGCCGCGCCGATCAAGCTACGGGCGGATCACCCTCGCGCCGGGAGGCGGCTCGAAGACGAAGCGGCGATGACCGATCCCGGCGTTGAGCCTGGCGTCAAAGAAGGTGATCCGTACCGCGCAGCCGGCTCGGTCGATCAGGACCACCCTGCGCACCGGCGGACATTCGGGGATCAGAGTGACCAGCACGCGCTCCAGCAGCGGGCCCTCGCGAGCCGGGATCAGCTCCAGCACCGCGGGCTCTCCGAGCGCGGGGTCGCCGGAGCCGCCCAGCAGCCTCGCGGTGAAATCGTCGCTTCCCCCGGCCGCCAGCGCGAAGCGGAACGCCGCGTGGATCGGGCTGCGCGCCGACCGCGTCTCGATCACGGTGCGGCTGGCCGGTTCCCAGGCGCGCACGATCTCGCCGTCCGAGACGACCAGCCGGCGGCGCGGCTCCCGGTAGTCGAGGCGCAGGCGGTCTCCGCGGCGCAGCTGGACGCGGCCCCGCATCTGCTCGGCGGGATTGCCGAGCGGGTGGTTCAGCTCCTGGGTGAAGTCGGCCTGAAAGCTGAAGGCGCCGTCCAGGCACTCGCGGGCGCTCTCGAGCCAGCGCAGCGCCGGATCGCGGGCGGCTCCGGCGTCGTCCGGGCCGCCGTCCGGCCGCTCCTCGTCGGACGCGACCGCCGGGCAGGGGAGCAGCAGCAGAAGCGACCACGCGATGGTGACGAGCCTGGTCACCGCTCGGCTAGCGCCTCGCGGGCGGAGGCCAGCAGATCCTCGAGCGACGGTCCGGCGCGGCTCGAGACGATCTCCAGGGCCAGCTCCACGACGGCGGCGCGGGCGGTCTCCAAGTGGGGCTCGACGCCTGCGCTCAGGTCCGAGCGTCGCGGTCCGAGCAGCCGGGTCGAGGTGACCTGCACCGCCGAGCCGTCCGAGAAGGGCCGCAGCGTCTCCAGCGTATCGAGGCCGGCGGTGCGCGTGCCCAGCAGCAGAGCCCGATCGGCGTCGCGCAGGCCGGCGGCCAGCACCTCGGCCAGGCCGGTGGTCCCGGAGCTGACCACCGCGACCAGCGGGAGGTCGGTGCGCTCGCAGGGCGTGCCGTCCTCGGAGGCCCAGACGCGGCGGCCGATCTGGTCGCGCAGCTCCTTGGAGCCGAGCGGCTTTTCGGCCAGCAGCAGATCGGCCAGCGCCGCCATCTCGTCGCCGTCTCCGGCGGATGCGTCGCGCAGATCGAGCACGACCGCGCGGCAGGCGCAGGGCCCGGTCAGCTCCCGTCGCAGGGCGTCGGCCAGGCCCTCGCCGAAGTAGCGGATTCGCAGCACCAGCGTGTCTCCCGAGTACCGCACCGAGTAGGGCTCGAAGCTCCAGGGACGGTAGCGCACGGTCAGCTCCCGCGAGCCGCCGTCCTCGCGCTCCAGGGTCAGCCGCAGCTCTTCGCCTGCGGCGCCCCAGATCGCGGCCAGGGCGATCGGGCGGTGGTAGCCGGTGACCGGCTTTCCGTTGACCGCGGTGATCCGCTCTCCGCGGCGCAGCCCGGCCTCGGCCGCCGGCGATCCGGCGTGCACGGCGACGGCGCGCAGGCAGTCCTTCCCGTAGCCCACCCGAAGGCCGAAGCCCTCGAAATCGGAAGGGATCGAGGCGATCTCGCGGTAGACCGAGGGCAGGACGTAGAAGCTGGCCGGATCGTCCAGCACCTCGACCATCGCGTCCATGACGTAGCGCTGAAAGGCGGTCTTGTCGAAATCGTCGTCTCCCTCGAGGATGGCTCCGGCCAGGGCCGATTCGAGCACGCGGCGCCAGGCGCGGGCCGCGTCGGGTCCGGAGGCTCCGGCCGACGGCACGACGCGGCCCGGGGCGCCGCAGCCCGGAGCCGAGAGGTCGCCGCCGCAGATACGAACGGCCCCGGCTCGCAGCAACGCGGCTTCCGTTGGAGGAGAGAGAGCCGTGTCGCGCAGGAACCGCAGCGTCTTTTCCACCAGCGGCATGGTCACGTCCGGACCGTCGTCATCGACATCGGCCGCGGCCGATGTCGGCAAAAGGAGCGCGAGGGCGAGAGCTGCTGTTCGCATGGTCATTGGACGGCGCCTCTGGAGCCCAGTCCACGCCTAGCACGTCGGGACCCGGCCATCAACTGCGGAGACGGGGCTGGGGACTCGGGGCACCGAGAGCGCCGAGCCGGTGGATCGGGAAAGGGCCTTTTGCGGGGGAGCAGGCGACGAAATGATTGCATTTTTGTGCGCAACAGGCGAGTCAGAACCGAATCGTGGGCTTGTGGCAGGGATCTTGCCTTCAATTATGTTTGGTGTGTCGAGCAACCAGCGCCCGGCGTCGGTTGCTCTGTTCAAGGACGTCCATATCGATGCCTGGTTGACAAGACCGGCATTTTGCGATTGGATGCCGTTTGCTTTTTGCGAAGGGAAACGCATGAAACCGAGGTCTTATTCCGCAGCTTTCGAAAAGAAGTCGGCGAGAGCTTTGCGGGAAGCTGGAAAATGCGCCCTCGAGGGCGATGAAGAGAAAAAGGAAGGACGGTACTCGATGAGGAACTGGCGATTCGGAATGGTGCTGCTCGTCGGTCTGTTGGCCGCCGCCGCAGCGGTGACGGGATGCGCTGAGGAGCGGGATCCGATCAACCGGGTTCAACCCAACGTGGTCAAGAAGGCCATGCTCGAGGGCGAGTGGTACTTCCACAAGAAGGTGGTGGACGTTCCGGGCGGGATGCTGCAGGGGTTCTACATTCCGTCCGTGGTCGGCTGGTACGCCGACCCGTCGCGCGTGCGGTTCGATATTCAGGAGAAGTTCCTGTACGTGCGCCGCACCAACGAGCTGGTGATCGACGCCGAGACCTACTCTCAACCGCAGGACGACGATTTCTCGACTTACGCGATCGTTGCCACGTACCGCATCGAGAAGCATTTCGACATCCAGCGCGACTACAACTCGGTGACCGGCGAGAGCTACAACGTCGTGTCCGAGAACGCGATGGACCGTCCCTGGTGGGAGCGCGAGTACATGCGCGTCGACTGGTCGCAGAACCTCTCTCCCGGCTACGATTTCGACGTGCAGTTCGTGTCGACGAACCCGACCTCCTACTATGTCCAGGACGAGTGCACGCCCGACCTCGAGTTCGCGTCCGATCCCGCGGATCGCTGCGTTCCCGACGACAAGGCTCCCTATTTCGACATCGTGTGGAACGAGGACGGCAGCGAGCTGGAGAAGGGCTACTTCGACATCACCAACGCGTTCGTGGCCACTCCGGAGAGCGTCTACTACGAGTACTTCGACATGGAGATTCCCGGTTGCTGGCTGTTCGGCAACGACGCGATGGAGTGCGTGTCCACGATGTACTTCGTGCGCAACTCGTTTTGGAAGATCAACGAAGATGAGCACGACTACCAGCCGATGGAGTACTCCGGCGCCATCTCCGACCAGGTCGGTTTCTTCGAGACCAACTACCTGAAGTACGATCCGCAGACCTCCATCAACGAGGCGACGCGCAGGTATTTCATCACCAGGCACAACATCTGGGAGCAGAGCCACAGCTGGAACGACGAGGAGGGCATCGACTGGGAGAAGGCCGACAGCTACCTGTTCAACCCGCAGAACAGGCGGCTCTGCCACACCACGGCCGACTGCTGCCCCGACTACGATCCCGAAAACCCGGCCAGCGCGGCCGCCTGCAAGTCGATCTGCGACAACCTGGTCGATCTGCGACCCGAGGATCGCGACGTCTACGAGGAGCGCAACGGCTGCTCGTTCCACGTCATCCCGCAGGACCTCGAGCCCGAGTGCGAGGAGACGCACTACTGCACGCTGCCCTACGACGAGCGCCGCGTGCGCCCGATGGTCTACTACACCAACGAGGAGTGGCCCGAGGAGCTGGTGCGCCGGCCCGACGAGCCCAAGTACGTCCCGCCCACCGAGGACGCTCCGGCGGTGTGGAGCTACGATGCCGAGCCCGAGCCGGATCAGGCCTCGCTCGAGGCGTACAAGTGGGCCTATGCCGACGATCCCAACGGAGCCGAATCGCGCTCCACGCTGGAGATGGTCGGGGATCGCTGGAACGCGCCGTACGTGCGCACGATCAACATCCTCAAGATGAAGGCGGCCGGCATCTACGACAAGGAGAACCACGCCAACACGCCCTACCTCGACGACGACATGCGTCGCGCCGAGGGCGGGCAGGGCGCCTTCGCGGCCGTCGGCAAGGTGGCCAAGGACGACAACGGCGTTCCGACCGGCGCTCTCGGCTTCGACGAGAACTGGTACGACCCGGAGCGGCCCCCGTTCGCGATGTGCCGCTTCAACCCGGTGCTGGGACCGGACAACGACCCGAACAACGTCGAGCCCGACGTCTGCTGGGAGCGGATCCAGTTGAACAGCCACTGCGTGTTCAACCCGGACGAGCCGGGGATCAACCCCAAGACCGGGCAGCGCTGGGACGAGGCCAGCGAGTGGCCGATCTGCTCGCTGCGCGAGGCCTCTCCGCGGCTGGGCGACGTGCGCTACAGCTTCGCCTGGTGGGTCGACAAGTGGTACGAGGGCTTCCGCCTGCTCGGGCTGGGTCCGGGGCACTCGGACTCGGTCACCGGCGAGACCCTCTGCGGAGTCGGGCACATGTACATGCACAACGACATGGCGGCCCGCCGCGTCGTCGACTACACGATGCTGCTGACAGGCGATCTGGACACCGGCGAGTACATCGACGGCTACAACCTGCGCGGCTGGCGCAACAAGATGACCGGCGCGGGCACCAACCCCGAGGCGACGGACCTGTTCCAGGGCTACGACATCGCGGCGCTGGCCGGGATGTCGGGCCTGATGGGCGAGAACCTCGAGCAGAGCCGCAAGTTCAACGTGGACGCGCAGGACGTGGTCAACTACGTGGGCGCGGACAACATGCCGGTTCACGGTAGCGGATCGGTCTCGGCGTCCTCCGAGCCGATGGCCTATCCGTTCAGCGGGGACGACCTGCTGCGGGCCGCGGCGATGGACGAGTACAACGCCGCCGGCGGCTACCAGAGCGACGAGATGCTCAAGGCGATCGCCGAGCATCCCTCGGGCGGCGCGGTCGAGGACATGCTGCTCAACACCGACAACGCGCGCACCATGCTCGCGGCCAACGGTCTGAATCCCACGCTGGAAAGCAACATCGGCGACAGCCAGGATCTGCGGGACAGGCTGCTGGTCACCCGCTCCGATCCGTTCGACCTGATGCGCGAGCGGCAGGAGATCAAGGAGTGGCTGCGCTCGGCCAAGAAGGCCGACTTCGCCTCGGCGCTGAGCGTGGAGGCGGCCGGCTCGCTGGCCCACGAGGTGCAGAAGCTGCGCGCCCAGGGCAGGCTGCCCCAGGACAGCGGCGACGAGTTCAAGAACGCGCTGTGGCGGATGGCGCGCAAGAAGATCATGCGCGCGGTGACGATGCACGAGCTGGGGCACACCATCGGCATGCGCCACAACTTCGCCAGCTCCGAGGACAGCCTCAACTACTTCGAGGACTACTGGGACATTCGCGAGAGCGCCTGCGCCGACAGCTCGTACGACTACCTGGCGCCCGACATGAGCGAGCAGCCGGCCTCGGATCCGTGGGAGGGCAACGCCTGCCAGGACGGCAAGGGACGCGTCGGTCCGCGTTTCATCGAGTGGGACGACGGCGGCGACCCGATCTCCCAGTACGAGGTCTACAAGAAGCTCCACCACTACGCCTACACCTCGGTGATGGACTACTGCGCCACCTACCACATCGACGACAAGGGGGTGGGTCGCTACGACTGGGCCGCGATGCTCTACGGCTACGGCCACCACATGGAGGTCTACGACGAGTTCCCCACCAGCGGAGGGACGTCCCCGGCCGTGTGGAAGGCTCACGAGACCTGGCGACCGGGCCGGATCTCGTCCGCGACCACGGGCGACACGCTGGTCGATTCCGGCGCCGCCTTCATCGAGGGCGGCGTGCAGCCCGGCGCCTGGCTGACCAACCAGGCCACGGGCCAGAAGTGCGAGGTCGAGCAGGTCAACTCGGGCAGCGAGATCACTTTCGACTGCGGCGGCGCCAGCTGCCCCGGCTTCTTCACCTACGACGGTGACGGAAACGAGGTCTGCACGGATCTCGAGGTCGGCGACAAGTACGCGGTCTGGGGCTACCCGGTCGGGATCGACAGCGACGTGATCCACAGCTCGCTGACGATCAAGGAGATAATGGACTACTACCTGCGGGGCGGCGGCTGGCCCCTGGTGTTCCTCTACACCTACTTCTTCTCGCCGCACTACACCGAGTGGTACCGCAACTGGACCGACGAGTCGGGCGAGCCCAACCGCGGCTTCAACACCCAGGAGATGCGCGACGTGCGCGACGTGCGCGAGTTCGACTGGCGCGTACGCTCCCAGGGCAACAGCTACGAGCCGGGCTTCAACCTGAAGAACGTCAGCGACAACGTGCTGCGCGTGCCGTACGCCTACTGCACCGACAACCAGTCCAACATCTCGAACAACTGCCGGACCCGCGACTACGGCGCGGACGACTGGGAGCGGATGCATCACCACCTCGCCGACTGGGATCACTGGTACATCAGCCGCTCGTTCATCCGCGGCCGGGTGGGCTTCATGCCCCAGGACTACGCCGGCGGCTACTACGGCAGCATGTACCGTGTCCCCAAGGACTACAACAACATCTACGCGCTGTACATGGAGCTGATCGACACGCTGTACAACGAGCGCCAGCTCGAGGCGGCCAGGATGGATCCCTACAACTCGATCGGCAGCTTCACGATGGCGCTGCACGACGGCTTCAACATGCTGATGCGCACGATCGCCTCGCCCGACCCGATCAGCGGCTACACGGCGCGCGAGCGGCCCGAGAGCGGCGAGTACGCGCTCGACGCCGACCTGATGCTCGGGATGGGATCGCTGGGCTTCGACATCGCCCAAGGCGGGCGCGTCTTCGAGACGCGCTACGGCAACTACAGCTACGACAACAACTGCGGAAACTCCTTCTGGCGCTGCCTGTGGAACGTGGGCTGGTACTACGACAAGGTGATGGCGATCCAGGGCCTGACCGAGTCGGCGACCTACTTCGTGGGACGCGACACGGCGCACGACGTGAGGCTCTACCGGATCAGCTTCTTCGACAACTTCAACTGGCAGCTCAAGAAGTACTTCGCCGGCCTGCTGGGCGAGCGCTGGGACGACTGGGCTCCGGTCACGCCGATGGACAAGGTCTGGAACAGCGCCTCGCAGCTGGCTGACGACCAGCCGCTGCTGCCCAGCGGGCTCACCCAGCCCAAGCTCTACTGGCGCGACTGGGCCAACCCGACCCAGGACATCACCAACCCGCACGTGTTCCTCGGCTCGGACGAGATCCCGGACTCGGTGGCCTCCGACCTGCTGACCGGCGGACCGTACGACACGCAGTGGACCGCGATCGATCCGGTCGCGAGCTTCACCGTGCAGGTCTACGCCGCGCTGCTCTCCATGCAGCGCTTCCAGCACAACTACGACATGTCGTTCTACAACACCTCGCGGATGTGGGTCAGCGACGCCTCCGAGGTCGAGTCGTTCGGGGAGTACGACAAGTACTTCGACAAGGAGAACCAGATCGTCTACACCGCGCTGTCCGAGTACGGTGTCAACGAGACGTACCACCCGTTCGTCACCGAGGCGTCGACCGGCAAGGGCGTGTCCGCCTCGATGATCGAGTTCGCCAACAAGATGAAGGCGCGCTCCACCGAGTGCGATCCGCTCGGCGAGACGGTCACCCCGTGGACGGTGGACGACTGCTGCGACAACCCGTACTACCCGATGACGCCGGGCCACGAGGACGACTGCGCGCTCAACACGGGCGACACCTACGACAGCATCGACGGGATGACCGACGACCAGCTCGAGGCGGCCAACCAGACCTTCATGGACAACAAGACCAAGGTCGACAACTACCTCAAGCGGTACAAGGGCTTGCTCGACTACATGGTGCGGCTGACCAACATCTTCGATCTCTACCTCGGCATGACCGGCGACCCCTACGATCCGGGCGACACCCCCGGCGAGTAGCGCTTCCGCTCCAGGGGGAGGGCCCCTCCCCATACGCGCTAACTTAACGTGAGCGGTAGCGCTGCACCGAAGACATCGGCC
>CAZHCG010000044.1:0-32001 GCA_964530995.1 uncultured Myxococcales bacterium | reverse complement strand
CAGTCGTCCTCGTCCTCGGAGAGGGTCACGCACTCGCCGTCGCAGCAGCTCTGGCCGTCGCAGGGCGGCGAGCAGGGATCGGCATCTGAATCCGAGTCCGAGTCGGAGTCGGAATCTGCGTCCGAGTCCCCGTCAGAGTCGGAGTCCGCGTCGGAGTCGGCCTCGCCCCAGGGATCGTCGTCTCCGTCTGGGTTTTCTCCGCAGCCCCAGGCGAGCCATGCCATCGGCAAAAACGACAAAACAAATGGCAAGACGAAACACTTGGAGGTTCGATTGCGCATCTTCCCGCTCCCTTTTCAATTCTTCAAATATCTTGAGACGAATTCGAGCACAAAAGTAGTTCTCTGTCAAGACTCAAAAATGGACATAACACGATATGCGGATTGCCGAGTGGCATAAATTATCGTTACAATACCAGGGGATCGCCGAATATTCAATAGCAATTTCATCGGCTTATTAAGATACAGAACAAAGACAAAAGACATTTTCAAAAATTTGTTTCTAGTCCCTTCCCCGTGACGTCGCTGTGGGGATAAGAATCTGGACAATACGCATGGATCCCGTCAGGCACAGCCCGGACATCGCGAGCATCATGCGGCAGCGGATCCGCAGGATGCGCCTCCAGCGCGATCTCACCCAGGCCAACCTGGCAGAGCTCGCCGGCATTTCGCTGGACGCCCTGTGCCGCATCGAGTCGGGGCGCCGCAACCCCAGCCTGGAGTCGATCGTCCGCATCTCCGAGGCGCTGGGGGTGGCGGCCTCGGATCTGCTCTCCACCGGACGACTACCGCCCCTTCGACAGCCCGCGTCGGTGAGGCGCGTCGCCGCCCTGCTGGAGAGCCGGGACAGCCGTACGCGCGCCGTGGCCGAGGCGGTCGTCCAGAGCCTGCTGGACAGCCTGCCGCGGCTCGACCGCCCCCGGGAAGAGACCGGAATCGCGGAGAAGATTTCGGAGACCTACGCCGCCGCCGCGCTCTTCATCCACCTCCCGGAGCGAAGAGTGGCCTTTCGCGGCGTGCACCTGCCGGAGTTCTCCACCGGGCCGGCGAGTGGAGCCGTCTTCGCCGTGCTGGTGCTGCTGGCCAGCTCGCCGGGGAAGCCGCGGACCGTCGAGGAGATAGAGGAGTGGCTGGGGGGTATCGGCGCCTCGCTGCCCTCGGAGCTGTCCAACGAATGGGTGCTGCGCGACAGGCTGCTGCAGCCGTTTCGGCGATCGCTCGACGACGAGGCGGAGACTACCAGCGGCGAGATCGAGAGGCTGGTGGAGATCGATTCCAAAGGCGGGCTCGAGCTGTCGCTGGACCCGGCGGGAGTCGCGATCGTGGGCCTCGAGCGGTGCGCTCCGGCCTGCTGACCGACCGGATCCTCCTTTGGCGAAATCCGTTGGTCAGAGGACGCCCGGCAGCCACGGCTGGACGAGGCCTCCGGCGCTGTCCCGCGGGGACGAGCCCAACCGGTGGTATGCCGAATCACCCTCCCCCGATATCCGATCGTCCAGCGGGGGAGGGCCGGGGCGGGGGCCGATGAGCCGGGCGGCCGGAAGGTTACTCATCCGATCGTCCGGCGGGGGAGGGCCGGGGCGGGGGCCGATGAGCCGGGCGGCCGGGAGGCTCCCTTTCGCGAGGGCGCCGGGTCCGGGATCAGGCGGCGGAGACGTCCTTGGCCTCTTTCGACCAGACCCGCACCTGGTTGCGGCCGCTCTGCTTGGCCACGTACAGGGCGGCGTCGGAGCGCTCGATCAGGGTCTGCTTGTCGCGCGCCATCTCCGGGAAGGTGGCGACTCCCATCGACATGGTGACGCGCAGCTCGCCTTCTTCGGTGTGAAACACCTGAGCCTCGAGGTCGGCCCTGATCCGCTCGGCGAGCTTGAGCGCTCCCTCAATGCCGGTCCCCCCGCAGACCACGGCGAACTCCTCTCCGCCGTAGCGCGCGGGCAGGTCGGTGTCGCGCACCACGTTGCGCCGCAGCACGTCGGCCAGGCCGCGCAGCACCACGTCGCCCACCGGGTGGCCGTAGGTGTCGTTGACGCTCTTGAACTTGTCCACGTCGCCGAGCACGATCGAAACCTGGTTGCCGAAGCGGTTGGCCGCCGCCAGCTGGCGGTCGAGCTCCTCCTGGAAGACGCGGTGGTTGGGCAGCCCGGTCAGGCCGTCGGTGGTCGCCAGCTCCTCGAGGCGCCGCACCATGCGGGCGTTTTGCAAGGCGATCCCGAGCTGGTTGGTCATCACCTGCATGGTGGTGCGGATCGCCTCTCCGTAGGCCGACGGCTCGACGGTGGCCAGCGCCAGCACGCCGACCGGCCGATCGCCGGATATCAGCGGCAGCACCAGCGCCGAGCGCATCCTGGCAAAGACGCGCTGGGTCTTGCGGGAGAAGACCACCTGCTGCTTGGGATCGAGCTGGCCGCGGTACGGCAGGAAGTGGCGGTTCTTCAGCGCGCAGGCCGCCAGGCTGGAGCCCGCGGTCGGCCGCGCGCCGACGAGCGCCTCGGCGCCCTCGCCCGCGGCCTTGCGCACGCTCAGCTTGCCGCTCTCCTCCAGCGCCACGGCCGCGACGTCGAACGAGGCGATCTGGGCGGCCGCGTCGAGCGCGGCGTCCACCACGTCCTCTTCGTTCAGGGCCCGGGACAGCGAGCTGGAGGCCCCCAGCAGCTTGGACTGCTCGGACTTGGCGCGCTGCAGCTGGGAGAAGAGCCGCTCGTTGGCGATGATCTGCAAGATGCCGTCCACCGCGGCCTCGAGCGTCTCCACGTCGCGCTTTTCGAACTTGCGATCGCCCAACCTGTCGGCGCACAGCACGCCGCGCAGGCTGCCCGACTCCAGCACCGGCACTCCGAGAAAGTCGGTCGCGGTCGAGCCGCCGTCGTAGTAGGCCATCCCGGAGAAGCCGGGCTTGAGCCTGTCCAGCACCACCGGCAGGCGGCGTTGCAGGACCGCGCCCGGCGCGCCGGCGCGGGGGTCGAGGCGCCTGGGCGTGATGTTGTCCGCGTCGGTGACGCACTCCAGGATGCGCAGCTCCTCGCCGCCGCCGTCGAGCCACAGCAGGAGGCAGGTGTGCAGCCTCATCGTGCTCTTCAACAGGTCGATGTGCTGGTACATCGCGCGGCGCACCTCGCCCACGGTGCAGCGCGAGAGCCGGGCCTCCTCCTCGGCGCGGCTCGAGGCGGCCGACTGGCCGCTGGCCGGAGTGGTGAGACGGAAGTCGCGGGCGTCCGCGGCGATGTCATTCTCGGCGCGCGCGATCTGGGCGGCGGCGCGGCGGCGCATTCTCGACAGCTCGGTGCGGGTGAAGACCAGGTTGATCACGGCGAAGGCGATCACGAACAGGGCGTGGATCAAAGACCGCACGACCGCGCCCTCGCTCGGGTCGATCGCGACCATCGCCGTCTCGATGCCGATCGTGGCCGCCACCAGCGTGAAGCCGACCCACTGGCGGGTGTAGACGACCAGGAAGGCCACCAGCACGAACACGACCGGGTAGAAGGTGGAGGAGAGCCCGCCGAGCATCTGCACGCCGGCGTGCACCGCCGCGACCAGCAGCAGCCCCAACTCGAGCTCTCCCTTGCCCGCCGCGGTCTCGCACTCGGGAGGCGAGCCGAAGCGGCGCCGGGCGCGCAGGCCGAACACCAGCGCCCAGAGGCCGAGCAGGATCAGCGCCGCCGCCAGGCGCCGCGGCTGGTCCGCCGCGCCGGAGAAGACGCCGCCCACCACCGCGGCGGCGAAGGCGCCGGCGAACAGGAACGTCCGCGACGTGCGCCAGCCGCGCCTGATGCCGTAGATGGTGTGCTCCAGGGTCGCCACTCGGGTGCTCCGAGGATCAAGGTATCGCTCGCGCTCCGGCGCGGTCAAAAATTCGGCCGAACACCCGAAATCGTCGGGTCGACGAGGCACCACGGCGGATGGGCCCGATGTGGCGTGGGCGACACAAAGCGCTCATGGGTTTTTGTCTGGTTGAATTTTTTTGACCTCAATAATTGTTTTTTTTGTATACTACGCCTTGGGGCAGTGGGTGAGGAGGTCTCGTGGACCGCCCGAGCAAGAGGATCGAGTTGGTTCGCAGTGATTCGGAGGCCGCCGGGGAGCGGGAAGACCCCGGTCGCGAGACGCCCCGCTACAACCTGCGTATTCTTCAGGCGGCGGCACGCTTCGTCCGGGAGCGCCTCGGCCCAGACGAGCTGGAGCGCATCGCGGGCGAGGCCGGCATCTCGCCGGATCAGCTCGAGGGCGGCGACTGCTGGGGCACGCTCGATCAGGTCATCAGGTTCAACGAATCGTTGCGCGCGACCGTGGAATCCGATGAGGAATACCGGCGGGCCCACACCTACAAGCTGAAGGAATCCTACGGGCCGCTGCGCTTCCTCTTGCGGGCGCTGTCCCCGGCCCGCGTCTACGAGATGGCCGCTCGTCATTTCGGAGCGATATCAACGGCCAGCAGCGGAGAGGTGGAAACCGATCCGGGACGGAACCGCATCGTGGCGCGCTACCGCTCCAGCGAGCCGGAGAGCCGCCTGATGTGCCTGGGCCGCCAGGCCCAGAGCGCGGCGCTGCCGACCCTGTGGGGGCTGCCCCCGGCCCACCTGGAGGAGCGCTGTTGCATCTGCAACGGCGACGACTGCTGCGAGTACGCGCTCAAGATCCACGAGGCCCGCCGCTGGCTGCCGCAGCTGGCCGGGGCAGCGCTGGGCGCGTTGGCGGCCGTAGCGGCCGTAGCGGCCGGAGCACAGGCGGTGCCGATCGGCGTGCTGTGGGCGGCGCTGCCCTCGATCGGCCTGCTCGTCGGCCACCTCTACGAGCTGCGCCGCACCAACAGGATCAACTTCGAGGTTGGCGAGGAGATCGGCGACGAGCTGCGGCGGCTGCTGCGCGAGAACGTCGACGCCCAGCGCGAGATCTACGAGCTGCACCAGCGCCAGCGCGAGTGGAGCCTGGCGCTGGAGAAGCAGGTCGCCGAGCGCACCGGCGTGATGCGGGAGGTGGTCTCCCGCCTGCGCAATCTCAAGGTCGAGCGCCAGTCCACTCTGCGCGGCATCTCCCACGATCTGCGCAACCCGTTGCAGACGCTGACCGCTACCAACCAGCTGCTGGCCGAGGAGGCGCTCGCCGCGGACGAGGAGACCCGCGGCCTGCTGGAGGAACAACGGGTCGGGATCGAGTCGCTGACCGTGATGCTGGACGACCTGGTCCAGTTCGCCTCGGCCGAGGGCGGGCTGCGCCTCAGGCCCGAGACGATCGAGATCCCTCCGCTGGTGGAGTCGCTGCGCCGCCGGCTGCGCGCGCTGGTGCAGGGGCGGGAGATCCGCTCCAGCGTGATGTCGAACCGCGAGGCGCCGGATCGGATCAGGATGGATCGGATGGTGTTCGACCGGGTGATCGACAACCTGCTGACCAACGCGGCCAAGTACACCTCGCGCGGCAGCATCGTGGTGGAGCTGGACGGCAAGCCCGGCTTTCTCACCCTCAAGGTGTCGGACACCGGGCGAGGAATCGCCAAGGATCAGGTCGAGCGGATCTTCCACCCGGGCGGATCGCCGCCCGAGCTGCGCGCCTCACGCAGCCTGGGCGTCGGCCTCTCGGTGGTGGTGCGCCTGCTGGCCCAGATCGGCGGCAGGCTGGAGGTGATGTCCCTGGCCGGCAAGGGCACGACCTTCTGGGCGCACTTCCCTGTCGAGGTGGAGGCCGCGACCGTCCAGACCGGCGCCGAGCAGCCCGGCGGGGAGGCGGCCGTCGATGACCCGGTGGCCGAGGTGGTCACGATCCGCCGCGCGGAGGGCGAATGAGGCAGGCCCACTCACTGCCGCCGCCTCCGGTCGAGGAGGCGCCGGAGCGCAGGGCGGTCGACGTCTTTCTTCGCTACCTGGAGGCCGAGGGCGCCTCGGTGGTGTTCGGGATTCCCGGCGGCCTGCTGCATCCCCTGTTCGAGGCGGTCGAGACCAGCGACTCGATCGAGATGGTCGTGGCCAAGCACGAGGAGGGAGCGGCCTTCATGGCCGACGGCTTCGCGCGCGGCGGCGGCCGGCTGGCGGTCTGCGCCGGCACCTCCGGCCCGGGGTCGACCAACCTGCTGACCGGCGTCTCCTGCGCCTTCGCCGACGGCGTGCCGCTGCTGGTGGTCACCGGCCAGGCGGCCAGCGGCGCGATCGGCAAGGGCGCCGCCCAGGAGACCGGGCGCGAGGACATGGACATCGTGGCGATGTTCCGCCCGGTCACCAAGTACTCGGCGATGGTCACCTCTCCGGAGCAGCTCGCCGGGCACCTGCGGCGCGCGCTGCGCAGGGCGCTCAACGGCAGGCCCGGCCCGGTGCACCTCAACGTGCCGGTCGATTTCTGGGAGAAGCCGCTGGTGGAGGACTGGTTCGCCCCCGAGAGCTACCGCCCGATCTCGCAGGCGTTCGATCGGCGCGCGGTCCAGCGCGCCACCGAGGCGTTGCTCGGCGCGCGGCGCCCGTTGATCCTGGCCGGGGCGGGGGTCGGCGTGGCCGGAGCGCACGATCACCTGCTGGCGCTGGCCGAGCTGCTGCCGGCGCGGGTCGTCACCTCTCCGCGGGGCAAGGGCCTCTTTCCGGAGAACCACCCGCTCTCGCTGGGCGTGCTGGGCTTCGCCGGTCACCGCGAGGCCCGGGAGACGGCGCTGGGAGCCGAGATCGACGTGCTGTTCACGATCGGAGCCTCGCTCAACGAGACCACGACCCTGAACTGGCACCCCGACCTCAGGCCTTCGGATGCGTTGATTCAACTCGACATCGATGCCGACCGGGTGGGGCGCAACTACCCGGTCGACGTGCCGCTGGTGGGCGACGCCCAGGCGATCCTGCTGGAGCTGATCTACCACGCCCATCGCTCGATCCGGGAGGGCAACAGCCCGCGCTCGAGCTGGAGCTCCGCGCCCGAGCCGCTGCGCGGACACGAGCGCTACCTTAATTCCGAGCTGCGGGTCTCCGAGGAGCTGCCGCTCAAGCCGCAGCGCTGGCGGGCCGACCTCGATCGGGCGCTGCCTCCCGACGCCGTGATCTTCTCCGACATCGGCGGCCACATGCTGTTCAACATCCAGCACCTCTGCGTGCGGGACGAGCAGCGCTTCGTGCTCAACCTCGGCTTCGGGTCGATGGGGCACGGCACCGCGGCGCCGATCGGAGCGGCGCTGGCCGAGCCCCGGCGAGCGGTGGTGGCGATCGTGGGCGACGCCTGCTTCGCGATGAACGGGATGGAGCTGCTCACCGCCCGCGAGTACGGGGTGCCGGTGGTCTGGATCGTGGAGAACAACAACATGCACGGGATCACCTGGCACGGCAGCCAGAAGGTCGGCCGCAAGCGTCCCCTGGAGGCGATCCGTTACCGCGAGCCGCTGGAGGTGGCGGCGATCGCCAGGGCGATGGGGCTCGAGGCCTGGGTGGTGGAACGCCCCGGCCAGATCGAGGAGGTGCTGGCCCGCGCCCTGGAGAGGCGGAGGCCGGCGGTGATCGAGGTGCGGGTGGACGGCTCGGTGGCGCCGCCGATCGGGGATCGGGCGCGCTCGGTGGCGGGCTTCGTCAGGAGGTGAGCGGGTGAGCCGAAAAGAGGACCCGTTTGAAGAGTGCCGCGGGCCGATGGACGAGCCGATCTGGCCCGAGCGGCTGACGGCCAGGGTCGTTTCTCCCGGCCGCCCGCCGCGGATTCGCGGCTACGACGTCGAGGGCGATCTGGCCGGGCACTACTCGTTCGCCGAGGTGGTGCTCGCGGCGCTCTGCGGCGAGGCGCCGGATCGCGCCGCGGGCCGGGCTTTCGAGATCGCGCTCGTCTGGCTGAGCCCGCTCTCGGCGGCGCACGCCCCGGTGCACGCCGCCGGGCTGGCCAGGCTCTGCGGCGCGGATACCACCGGCGTCGCCGGGGTGGCGGCGATCGGGCTGGCCGAGCTGGCGCGAAAGGTCGCCGCCGAGCACGCCGAGCTGCTGAGCTGGCTGGACGAGGCGCGCGGAGATCCGCCGGACGGCTTCGCGCCGGCCGACGACGAGGATCGCCGCCGCTCGGATCTTTTTCGCGCGCAGATCGGGAACGCCGGCCTGGAGCTGCCGGGAGCGGAGCTGAGCCCCACCGCGCTGGCGCTGTGCGTCCTGCACCGCTGCGGGCTGCGCAGCCGCGAGCCGATCGAGGCGGCGCTGGTCGTCGCCCGGCTGCCGTGCGCCGCGGCCGAGGCGCTGGAGGTCCCGCCGCTGCGCTTCGACCAGTACCCGATCAACCTGCCGCGGTTTCGCTACGTGGAGGACGGATGACGCGGCGCGGACCGGAGCCGATCCCCACGCGCGTCGGGCTCAGCGGAGAGCGGGACAGCAGGTTCTGCGGCAAGTCAGTCAATCACGATCTACTTGGGTGTTCCACTCCGCTCGAAATGGTTGCTCTCTACTTTCTGAAAAGACTACCAACAGAACGAGAGCGCCTTTCTCTGTGTGCTCTATCCGCCGTCCTGGCAGCGGCCGATCCGCGCATCTGGCCGCTCAAGCTGGCCAGGCTTTCCGCGTGCCACGGCAGCTCTTTCGGCGGCATAGCGGGCGGATTGCTCGGCCTGGTGGGAAACTCCCTGGGGCCTCAGTCCACGAGGGAAGCCGCGGAGATGCTGTGGTCGATTTCGAAGAAGAAAGAATCGTCTTTGGGAAATGAAGCTGATTCGATCACAGCGGTGCGAAAAGAAATTTCTCGGCGCAGGTACGTACCAGGATTCGGAGTACCATATCGTAACTTCGATCAGCGTTTGACTGTTTTGGGCAACGAAATGAGGAGGCTCGGCCGGCACGAGCTGCCGTTTTATCGACTCGAGGGAGTTGTTAGAAAAGTCGTATCGGAACAGTATCCAGAGCTTGCTCCCAATGTCTCTCTCGGCGGAGCGGCCCTTTGTCTCGACATAGGTTTTCTTCCCGAGGATACGGCGACGCTGGTGTTGTGGCTGGTCTCGCAGACGTATTTCTGCAACGCAGCAGAAGAGGCCTCGCTGCGGTCTCCCGGGTTGAGAGATCTCGGGGAGACCTCGATCGACTATTTGGGTGAGCCGCCGCGTCCTTCCCCGAGAGAGGTGGAATCGTCTCGTGAGAAGCCTCGTGTGAAGCGATGAGTGTCGCTCGCAATTCGAGCCTGGCCTACGAATCGGTCCCGGGCGTCCAATCTCCCGACGAGCTTCCTCCTCTGCGTTCCGGCGACGAGTACCTCGGCCAGCTCACCGCGGCGAGCGGGCTGCCGCGCGGGGCGGCGGCGGCGCTGTGGCGCGGGGCCGGGGGCGCGGGCTTCGTCGAGCGGCTGCGCTCGGACGAGGCGTTCTACGATCGGTTGCTGCGCGGCGAGGACATCCGCTGGAGCCCGTTCAACCTGCTGACTCTCAACGCCAGCGCCGTGCTGCGCGGCGATCCGCGGCGCACCGATCCCTTTCGGCGGGCCGCCTCGCTGCTCGTCGCCGCCGCCGGCTTCCGCCGCGATCTGCTCGGCGGCGAGCTCGAGCAGGACACCTTCCGGGGCGCGCCCCTGGAGATGGGTCAGTACCCCAACCTGTTCCACACCTCCCTGCGCGCCGGCGGCACCGCCTCGCGCGTGCGCAAGGCCAGGCCTTCGTCCTACGTGGCTGTGCTGGCGGCCGGCCGCCCCTACCGGCTGGAGCTGGCTGTCGGCGGGAAAGCTCTGGACGAGAGCGGGCTGGCCGCGGCGCTGGAGGCGATCGCGGACTGCGCCGGGCGCTCCGCCGGCGGAGCTCCGCTGGGCGCGATCTCCTGCCTGGACCAGGCGCCGCGGGCCGCGATCGCGAACCTGGCGCGGGCGCTGCCGGGCAACGCGCGCGCCCTCGACGAGCTGGCCGGGGCGATGCTGGTGCTCTGCCTCGACCTCGACGCCTCTCCCGAGGGCGCCGCCGAGATCGGCTTCCAGGTACACGCCGCGGCCCCCGAGAACCGCTGGAGCCTGGCGTCCTGCCAGCTGGTGGTGTGCGGCAACGGCGAGGCCGGGGTGGTCTTCTCCTATCCCTGCTCGCTGGACGGCAACGTGATGATGCGTTTCAGCGAGGAGCTGGTCAGGCGATCCGAGCGCGCCGCGCCCGGGGCTCCGGTCGGCTCGCCGCGGGTCGAGCCGCGGCGGCTGCCTCTCGAGCTGCCCGCCGCCGTGGCCGACTGGGCCGGCGAGCGGGCCCGCGCCGTGGTCGGGGGCCGGCCGCTGGTGCGCGACGTCGAGGGAGTCGGGGCGCGCTCGCTGCGCGCCGGAGGGCTCAGCCCGGACGCGCTGTTCAACCTGGCGCTGATGACCGCGCTGCGCCGCGAGCTGGGGTTCGTGCCCCGGGTGCTCGAGCACGTCACGATGAGCCGCTGGCGCAACATGGGCCTGGCGATGGCGCAGATCGCGACCCCGGCCGCCGGGCGCTTCGCCGAGCTGTCGATCGAGGGCGCGGAGAGAGAAGAGCTGCGACGCGCCCTGGAGCGCGCCGAGGAGTCTCACCGAAACGCCCTTCGCGCCGCCCGCGGCGGTCTGCCGCTGCGGGTTCTGACCATGCTGCTGTGGCGCGGCGCTCCTCTGCCGCGGCGGCCGGCGGCGTTCCTGGCGGCCGCGCTGACCGCGGGTCGGCCGCAGGCGATCGTCTCGCACCCTGCGCCGCGGGCCGAGGTCGCGCTGTTCGGACGGCCGGGGGTGGTGCTCCCCTACGTCGGCCAGCTGGCCCTGCACTACCAGATCCACCCCGAGCGGGTGCAGCTCGTGCTGACTCCCGGCAGCCGGGCGCGCTTTTCCCCCGAGCGCGTTTTGAAGCTGGCGGGCGAGGAGCTGCGCGCGATCGAAAGGCTCGCTTCGTAGAGAAACCCGCGCTTTTCGCCGGAAGCTTGCCATCTGTATGCTGGTATCCTACAATGTAGTCAGAAGGATTACAGGAGGACACCATGTACAGGAGAAGCGAAATCCGCCGGCTGGCAGGAGTCCCGATCGAGGTGATCACCTCCAGGACGGATCTGCCGATCACCTTCGTCAGCTGGGACCTGAGCCCGCGGGGCGTGTTCCTGATGAGCGACGCGGCGCCGCAGGCCGGCGAGCCGCTGGTCTGCTCGTTCAACCTCGACGAGGCGCGCGAGTACTGCTTCTTCGGCGAGGTGGCGCGTATCAGCCGGAGCCGCAGGTGCTGCGACACCGCGCCGGCCGGGTTCGGGGTGCGGTTCCTCGACGCAGGCCCGCTGGAGCGGCTCGACATCAGGAGCGAGCTGTCCGAGTCTCCGCCCGCCCTGCCGGGCAGGCCCAGGGACAACGCGCTGACCCGCACGATGGGCTGGTGCTGAAAGGAGGAGACGATGCAACCACGTCTGGAGATACGACGCGCCGCCGAATGCCGCATCGAGGTGATCTCCTCGCTGTGGGACGCGCCGCTCGAGTTTTTCAGCGGTGATCTCAGCCCGCGGGGAGCCTACCTCTACAGCGAGCTGCTGCCCGATCCTGGCGAGCACGTCGTCTGCTCGCTCGAGCTGGGGCTCTCCGACGAGCTCGGTTTCTTCGCCGAGGTGGTGCGGGTCAACCTGCTCAGACGGGTCTGCGACAAGGGGCGGCCGGGATTCGGAGTGCGCTTTCTCGACGCCGGGCCGTTCGACCGCCTGCGAATCCGGGACAAGCTGCGGGGCCTGCCCCCGCCGCTTCCGGTCCCGCGTCGCCATGTCGATCCGCCCCGGTCGGCGCGGTCGAGCGAAGGGCGGTTTCTTTGACCGCTCGCGCCCGCGAGACCTATAACCGTTGCATGGACACCTTCGTGCGGTTCATACGCATCGCATTGCCGGCCAGCCTGCTGCTGGCGGCCTTGATATTCCTGCCGCTCAAGCTGCTCGACGATCGCGGCCTGTCGCGCGTGGAGGATCTCTCCTCACAGCTCGAGGTGCTGCGCGACAAGAACCGGCGCATCCGCTGGAAGAACCGCGCCCTGCGCAAGGAGATCCGCGCCTTCCACTCCGATCCGCAGTACGTGGAGAAGGTGGCACGCGACGAGCTGGGCATGGTCGGCCCGGACGAGATCATCTACCAGTTCCCCACCGAGCCCGGAGATCAGTGATCCGGATTCTGTCGGCTGGCAAGACCAGGCGGCTTGTTGACGGCGGGGAGCAAACATATCATATTAGTCTCTCATTTTCGGCATCGTTTTCGATGTCCATGCGTCGGTGACGCCCGGTTTTCATGGCGGATATCGAAAAATACCGCGTCGTCCAGAAGATCGACTCCGGCGGAATGGCCGAGGTCTTCCAGGGCGTGGCCGAAGGAATCCGCGGCTTCCAGAAGAACGTCGCGATCAAGCGCGTTCTGCCCCACCTGGCCGAGAACAAGAAGTTTTTGGCGATGTTCCTCGACGAGGCGCGGCTCAGCCTGCGGATGAACCACGCCAACGTGGTCCAGTTCTTCGACATCGGACGCTCGGGGGGCACCTACTTCATCGTGATGGAGTTCGTCGACGGGACGAACCTCAAGAAGGTGCTCGAGAAGATGCGCGAGCGGCGCTCGCGCCTGCCGATCGCCCAGTCGATCTACCTGGTGATGGAGGTCTGCAAGGGGCTCTCCTACGCTCACGAGCTGAGCGACGCCGAGGGCAACAACCTGGGGATCGTCCACCGGGACGTCAGCCCGCCCAACATCCTGCTGTCCAAGAACGGCGAGGTGAAGCTGGTCGACTTCGGTCTGGCCAAGGCGACCAGCCAGCTGGAGAAGACCAACCCGGGCGTGGTCAAGGGCAAGTTCGCCTACCTCTCGCCCGAGGTGGCCTGGGGCCGGCCGGTCGATCGCCGCGCCGACATCTTCGCCTGCGGGATCATCCTCTGGGAGCTGCTGACCGGCAAGCGGCTCTTTCTCGGCGAGACCGACATCGAGACCGTGGAGCTGGTGCGGCGCTCCGAGGTGCCGTCGATCCGCCGGCACAACCCGGAGGTGCGCCCCTCGCTGGAGCGAATCGTGCACCGCGCGCTGGCCTTCGAGCCCGCTGATCGCTACGCCACCTGCGACGAGCTGGCCGAGGACCTGGCCGGCTACCTGTTCGAGAACAACCTCAAGGTGACCGGCTTCGACCTGCGCCGGATGGTGGAGAACGTCGCCAGCGAGGAGGCGACCGAGCGCAAGGTCCGCCCCTCGAGCATCGACCAGCTGATCGGCGAGGAGCTGGCGCGTTTCTCCTCGCTGGACGACGAGGACTTCGACGACGCCGCCCAGCTGGGCAGGGAGGCGGCCGAGGAGACCGGGGCCAGACCGCTCGATCCGTTCGGCTTCGAGGATCCGCGCGGCTGGGAGGGAGAGCTGGAGGTCGCCGGCAGCGACACGCCGCTGCCCCGGCAGGGGAAGGACGGCTGGCACGAATCCGGGCTGTACCGCCGCGACTCGTCGATCTCGGGAGCCCGCCCCTCGTCCAGCCCCTCGATCCCTCCCGCCGAGAACGACGGCAGGCCCCCGGCCTCTCTCGCGCAGATGCTGGAGGGCGAGGTGCGCATCACCGGGGAGCCGGCCGAGGACCGCGGCGCGCTGAAGGCCGTGGGCGTGGGAATCGCCGTCGCCTTGGGGCTGTTGGCGGCGCTGGCGGCCGTGGCATACGTCATGGGTTGGATTCCCTGAGCGAGGGCTTTTCCGAAGCGAGCGGCCGTGGTATTGACATGATTGGTTTTTGCGCGATGGGAGTAGGTCATGGGGAGGTTCCTCAAGGTCGCCGGTTTGACGGATGTCGGCAGAGAACGAGAGCACAACGAGGACGCCTACGGGCTGATGCCGGAGTACAACCTCTTCATCGTCGCCGATGGGATGGGGGGCCATCGCGCCGGTGACGTGGCTTCCGAGATGGCGGTCAAGGCGATCGAGGACTTCTTCTCGGCCACCGAGAAGGAGGACATCACCTGGCCGTTTCATTTCGATCCGAATCTCCCGTTCTCCGTCAACCGGCTGGTGACCGCGATCCAGGTCGCCAACAGCCGCATCTACCAGGAGTCGCTGGAGAGCGAGCAGCACCAGGGGATGGGCACCACGGTGGCCGGGATCCACAGCGTGGACGATCACGGGGCCTGCCACATCGCCCACGTGGGAGACTCGCGCTGCTACCGGGTGCGCAACGGGGAGATGGAGCTGTTGACGGTCGATCACTCGTTGATCAACGACTACCTGCGCGCCGCGCCGGACCTGAGCGAGGAGCAGCTCGCCGAGCTGCCGCAGAACGTGATCACCAGGGCGCTGGGCATGCAGGACTCGGTGATGGTCGACGTGCAGACGGTCGAGACAGAGATCGGAGATCTGTTCGTGCTGTGCTCGGACGGGCTCAACGGGATGGTCTCGGACGAGGAGATCGGCGAGATCGCGCGGGCCGACGAAAACGATCTGTCCCGGGTCTCGGCCGCGCTCGTGGACCGCGCCAACGAGCGGGGCGGCGAGGACAACACCACCGTGGTCCTGCTCGAGGTAGCCGAGGAATGATCCCGCCGCGATGATGTCGAAGACGGCCAGCCGGGCGGCGCTCGTCGCGTGTCTGCTCCTCGTCGCCTGCGGAGCGGAGGGGCCCCGCGCCAAGCTCAAGCACGCGGCCTTCCTGTTCAACGACGGCCTGCGCTGGGGACGCTGGGGCGAGGTGATGCCGCGCCTCGATCCCGAGCTGCGCGACCAGTTCTCCGCGTCGCACAGCGAGTGGGGCGACAGCGTGCGGATCAGCGACGTGGAGATGCTCGAGATCGCGGTGGACGAAGGCCTGGAGAAGGCCCTGGTCACCGTGCAGTACACCTGGTACCGGGTCGACGAGATGGAGGTGCGGACCACCAGCACGCGGCAGTACTGGGAGTCCCGCGACGGCGAGTGGATCGTGATCGCCGAGGAGCACCTCTCCGGTACCCCCCTTTAGCAAAGCGATTGATGGAGGGAACCATGTGTCAACCGTCGCGGCTCTGCTCGACAGCGGCGCTGCTGTCGTCGTTGCTCCTCTTCTCCTGCGGTCCGGCGGTCAAGCTGCCGGGCGTCCACGAGCCGCTCGACAGCGACGAGTGGGAACGCTGCGCGGGAGAGCTGGCCGAGCGCGAGTCGATCTCGCTGCTCGACGACCTGACGCTCGACTCCAGGACGCTGCTGTGCCGCGGAGTCGCGCTCGCCGCGAACGGCGAGCTGGAGCAAGGGCTGGAGCTGCTGACCGAGGCCTCGGTGCGCGACAAGGAGGACCATCGCCCCCACTACCTGATGGGGCGCATCCTGGTGGAGAACGGGCGCTACGAGGAGGCGCTGGCCGCCTTCGAGCGCAGCCGGCGGCGCTTCCCCGGGATGGAGGTGCCGGCCGAGAGGCTGGGCCGCCGCGTCCGCGATCGGGAGGGCGACGAGGAGGCGCTGCGTTTCCTGCAGACGGCGCGCGAGAGGGACGCCTGTCCCTACGGCTGCATGGGTCTGCTCGCCGAGCTGCTGCGCGGCGCCGAGCGCGAGGACGAGGCCGAGCGGGTCTACCAGAAGATGGTCGAGCAAGAGCCCGCCGAGCCAGCGGCCTACGTCGGGCTGGCCGGGCTGGCCAACGCGCGCGGGGACCACCTGACCGAGTCCGAGCTGCTGACCGAGGCGACGCGCGCCGAGCACTTCTCGGATCTGAGCGAAGCCCGGCGCGCGGACATCCACTACGCGCACGCCTTCAGCCGTTACAACGCCCGCAAGCTGGAGGGCGCCGCACGCGCGCTGGAGCGAGCGATGGCCCTGCGCGACGAGCGCGCCGACTGGCACGTGCTGGCCGGCTGGATCCAGCTGGCCAGGGACAACCCGGCCGGAGCCTTGCCCGAGTTCGAGACCGCGGTCCGGATGGATTCGAAGCTGGCCGCCGCCCACGTGGGCAGGGGTGACGCGCTGATGGATCTCGGAAGCCCGGACGAGGCGATCCCCGCCTACGAAAAGGCCCGAAAGCTGGACGCGGCCGACGCCGTGATCGTGCTCAAGCTGGCGCGGGCGGTGGCGACCAGCGGCGATATCGATCGCGCCGCCGAGCTGGTGGACGAGGCCGCGGCGCTGGACGCCGAGCACCTCCCGCCCGAGCTGCTGAAGAAGGTGACGAGCCTGATCGAGAAGGCGGAGTAGGACCTGTCCTACCTCAGCCTGCGCAGCAGGCGCGTCAGCTCCCGCGAGCGCAGGGGGCGCTCGAGCAGATCGATCGCGCCGCAGCCCCGCGCCAGGCGCTCTGTCTCGACCGTGGGATGCAGGGCCGTGGCCACCAGCAGCGTTCCGGCCAGCGACTGGTCGGAGCCGATCGCGCGCAACGCGCTGAACCCGTCCGCGCCCGGGAGGAACACGTCGTAGATCACCACCCTCGGGCGATGCGCGCCGCTGGCGACCAGGGCCTCGGCCGCGTTGTGCGCCACGACCCCGCGGATGCCGGTCCCGGGCCCGGTGGCGTTGCCGAACAGCTCCAGCGTGGTGGGATCGTCGTCCGCCAGCAGCACCACCGGGTCGGGCTCGTCCGAGCCGGCCCCTCCGGGCCGCCGTCCGCGGCGAAAGGATCGATCGTAGCGACCCGGGGCGCGGCGGACCACCTGCGACTCCGGCCCCCCGCGCGTGCCGATCGTCAGCGTACGGCTGTCGGCCGGCAGGACCGCGTTCTCGCCGAGAAAGCGCACCAGCTCGCGCTCGCTGCCCAGAATCTCGCGGGCCTCGGCCGCGGAGAGGTGGCCGGAGGCGACGTGAGCAAGCACGGTCAGGTCCAGGTCGAAGGCCTGGGCCAGCGCCAGCAGCCGCGGGGCGTCGTCGATCGCGAGGCGGCCGTGCTTCCAGCGGCTGGTGCGGGCGCTCTCCAGCCCGACTACGCGGCCGATATCGGCGTCGCTGATCCGCTCGGCGAGGCCCTGCTCATCGGCGGCGAGGCGCACCAGCCCGAAAAGCTCCCTGCTGGCCGGAAAGCTGGGAGCGCGGGCCACGGCTCAGCCCCCGCCGGCATCGGCCGCTTCCGGAGCCGGATCTGCGTCCGCTCCGCCGCCGGTCCGGGAGAGGCACTCGTCGAGGCTCTTGGCGAAGTGGAGCGCCCGCTTGGAGAGGTCGGAGCGCTTGGCGAACAGCTCCGCGGCCTCGGGGAGCTCGGGAACCACCTCGAGCAGCTCGCCGACGGCCCGGGGATCGCACTCCTTTCCCTTGGAGCGGAGATGATCGCCGTAGCTGGCGGCCTCCAGCGCGTCGATCCCGGCCGTGCGCACGTTCTCGTTTTTGCTCGACAGCATGCTCAGGTACAGCGGCGCGGAGCGCAGCGGATCGCGCGCCGCCGGCCCCCGCAGCGCTCGCGCCGCCGCGGCGGAAACCGTGGGATCGTCGTCGCCGAGAGCTTCGGCCAGCGCCCGCTCGACCTTCTCTCCGTGCCAGCCGCCCAGCACCTCGGCCCAGGTCCGGCGCCGCTCCGCGCTGTCCGACTCGAGCCCCGCGATCATCTCGTCGATCAGCTTCGAATCCGGACTCTCGATTCCGCGCCCGACCCGCTGCAGCGCCCGGGTCAGGTGGCTGCGCACGATCGCCTCCCGCTCCCGGCGCAGCCGCTCGACCAGGATGCGGATCGTCCGCCGGTCCTCGCGCTCGGCCAGCCAGGCGGCGGTCCGCATCCGGATCTCGGGATCCTCGTCGTCCAGCAGCGGAGAAAAGTGCTCGAAGGCGTCGTCCAGCTCCATCCCGAGCAGGCGCTCGTAGAGCTGGAGGCGCACCACGCGGGCGGTCTCCTCGTCTTTCAACAGCTCGATCAGCTGGGGCGCCTGATCGCTTCCGAGCAGATCGAGGTTCTCTCCTCCGACCACGCGCCCCTCGCGCAGCTTGGACAACACGTACTCGGGAGTTCCGGGATCGGGGCCGCAACCAGCGGCGAGCAGCGCGGCCGCGACCAGCAGCGGGACCGGGGTGCTACGTTTCGAACGACGTTTCCTCATGGCAAGCAACCTAGAAAAAATATCGCAGCTTGCAAAGCAAAAACATGCGGCTAATAAATGGCTTGCACGTGCGCGGTCGTCGGCGAAAGGTCGATCTAGCGAGAGATGAAGGAGCTCCCCACCGTCCTGATGCAGGGCAACGTCGCCGCGGCCGAGGCCGCGGTGCGAGCGGGCTGCAACTTTTTCGCCGGCTACCCGATCACGCCCTCCAGCGAGCTGATGGCGCGGATCGCCGAGCTGCTCCGCGAGCGCGAGCGCGAGTTCATCCAGATGGAGGACGAGATCGCTTCCATCTGCGCGGTGATCGGCGCCTCGTGGGCCGGAGCGCGGGCGATGACCGCCACCTCGGGTCCGGGTTTCAGCCTGATGCAGGAAGGCCTGGGCTACGCCTACTTCACCGAGACGCCGCTGGTGCTGGTCGACGTGCAGCGCGCCGGGCCGGCCACCGGGCAGGCCACGCACGTGGCCCAGGGCGACGTGATGCAGATGCGCTACGGATCGCACGGCGACGTCTTCCCGATCGCCGTCTCTCCCTGGTCGGTCCAGGAGCTGTACGACCTCACGATTCGCGCCTTCGATCTGGCAGAGCGCTTTCGGCTGCCGGTCTTCGTCGCCACCGACGAGGCGGTCGGCCACCTGCGCGAGACGATCCGGCTGCACGACGATTTCGAGGTCGCCTCGCGGGTGCGCCGCGGAGACGGACCGCCGTTCGGCTGCGACGCGCCCGGCTGCGTGCCGCCGATGCCCGCCTTCGGAGACGGCGCCGAGCTGATGGTGACCGGCTCGACCCACGACCCGCGGGGCTTTCGCAAGGTGGACGCCCCCGATGTGCACGACGAGCTGGTGACCAGGCTGATGCGCAAGACGCTCGACCGCGCCGACGAGATAGTAGAGACGGAATCGTACCTGCTGGACGACGCCGAGCTCGGCTTTTTCGCCTACGGCATCTCGGCGCGCTCCGCGATCGCGGCGGTCGAGCGACTGCGCGAGCGGGGCGTGCGCGCCGGCCTGCTGCGCACGCGCACCGTCTGGCCGTTCCCGGAAAAGGAGGTGCGCCGGCTCGGTGACTCGGTCGAGGCGCTGATCGTCCCCGAGCTGAACAAAGGGATGATCGCCGACGTGGCGCGGGCCTGCTGCGCGGCGCCGGTGCACGCCGTCGTCCAGACCGACGGCAGGACGATCCCGCCGCAGCTGCTGGTCGAGCGCGCGGAGGAGCTAGCATGACCCGCGCGATGGAGAAATACCTGCGCCGCGGTCTGCCCGGAACCAACTTCTGCCCGGGCTGCGGGCACGGGATCCTGCTCGGCGCGGTGCTGCGCGCGGTGGACCGGCTCGGCCTGGAGCCCGAGGAGCTGCTGTTCGTCTCCGGAATCGGCTGCGCCGCCTGGATTCCCAGCCCCAACATCGGGACCGACACCCTCCACACGCTGCACGGCCGCGCGCTGGCGTTCGCCACCGGCGCCAAGCTGGCCAACCCCGCGCTCGAGACGATCGTCGTCTCCGGCGACGGCGACCTGACCTCGATCGGCGGCAACCACCTGATCCATTCCGCGCGCCGCGATCTGGACGTGACAGTGATCTGCGCCAACAACCAGATCTACGGCATGACCGGGGGGCAGACAGCGTCGACGACCCCGATCGGAGCGCGCACCTCGACCGATCCCGACGGCTCCGCGTACCGGCCCTTCGACATCGTGGAGCTGGTGCTGGCCGCCGGCGCGCGCTACGCGGCGCGCTTTCCGGTGACCCGACCGCGGCCGCTGATCGACGCGATCGAAAAGGCGCTGCGAATCGAAGGCTTCACCTTCGTCGAGGCGGTCAGCCCCTGCCCCACCCAGTTCGGGCGCCGCAACCGCCTGACCGATCTACCGCAGCTCTACGAGCATCTGGAGAGCATCTGCATCTCGCCGGCCGAGGCCGAGCGGATGAAGGAGCGCGAGCGGCTGCGTCACTTCGTGATCGGGGAGTTCGAACGATGAGCGCGACGGAGATCGAGATCGGCGGCGAGGCCGGGCAGGGCGTGATCCTGTCGGGAGTCGTGCTGGCCCAGGCCGCGGCGCGCGACGGACGCAGCGTCTCGCAGTCGGCGCGCTACGGCGCGGCGGTGCGCGGCGGGCAGGCCACCGCAGACGTGGTGATATCCGACGGCTGGATCGACTACCCGTTCGCCGAGAGGCCGCAGTGGCTGGCGGTCCTCTCGCAGCAGACCTACGACTCGCTGACTCCCTCGCTGGAGGAAGGCGGGCTGGCGCTGTACGACCCTTTCTTCGTGCGCGAGATCCGCGAGCCCGAACGGGGCCGACAGATCGCGATCCCGGCCACCGAGCGGGCGATGCGGAGCTTCGGCAAGGGCACGGCCGCCAACCTGGTGCTGCTCTCGGCCCTGGTCGCGCTGAGCGGGGTCGTCTCGCAAGAGGGCCTGCGCGAGGCGGTGGCAAGCACGGTCTCGGCCCGCTTCAGGCAGACCAACCTCGAGGCGTTGCGCATCGGTCGCGAGCTGGCCGGCGAGCACGGGGAGGCGCGCTGATGGGCGGCGGCCGCACACACCGGCCCGAGCTCGACCGCGAGCTCTGCCGGCGCTGCGGAGTCTGCAGCTGGGACTGCCCGGCCCGGGTCTTCGGCAGCCTGGTAGCGGAGAGCGGCTCGCTGCGCGGAGCAGTGTTCCGCGCCCGGCCCTACCCGGGAAAGCCTGCGGAGGCGCCGCCCTGCGCAATGACCTGTCCGCTGGGGCAGGACGTGCCCGCCTACGTCGCGGCGATCGCCGACGGCGACCTGGAGCGGGCCGCGCGCGTCGTTCGCGAGACAAACGCCCTGCCCTCGGTCTGCGGGCGGGTCTGCCTGGCGGCCTGCATCCGCTCCTGCACGCGCGAGTCGATCGACGAAGGAGTCGACATCCGCGCGCTGAAGCGCTTCGCCGCCGAGGCGACGCGCGATCTCGCCCCGCCCCCCATGCCGCGGACCGGCCTCGGACGCGCGGCCGTGATCGGCGGCGGACCGGCCGGCCTGGCCGCGGCGCACCGGCTGGTGCAGCTGGGAGTCGAAGCCGTCGTCTTCGAGGCCGAGCAGCGGGCCGGCGGAGCGCTGCTGGAGTCGGTCGCGCCGTTCGTGCTCCCGGCAGGGCGCGTCGCCGACGACGTGGCCCACCTCGAGAGAATCGGCGTCGAGCTGCGCCTCGGCCAGCGCGCGGGCCGCGACGTGGAGATCTCCGATCTGGAGCGGGAGTTCGGCGCGGTGCTGGTCGCCACCGGAGCGCGGCGGGGGCTCCCTCCCCCGATCGAGGGCCGCGAGCTGCGCGGCGCGACCGACGCCCGCGGCTTCGCGTTGCGGGCGCGCAGCGGCGAGCTGGAGCTGGAGGGGAAAACGCTGGTCGCGCTGGGCGGCGGCCCGGCCGCGCTGCAGGTCGCCCGCTGGGCGCTGCGCCTGGGAGCCGCCGAGGCGATCGTCGTGCACTCGGCGCCGCGGGAGCTGTGGCCGGGAGGCGCCGACGCGCTGTCCACCGCCGAACGGGAGGGCGTGCGCGTGCTGGCCTCGCACCGGGCGCTGGCGATTGCGGGTTCGAAAGGGCGCGTCGAGGGCCTGGAGCTGGCGGAGCTGCTCGGCGGCGACAGCGACGGCGTCGGACGCCCGCGCAATCGCCGCCTCGGCGAGCGCCGCAGGCTGGCCGCGAGCACGGTGGTCTCGGCGCGGGGCCGCAGGCCGGAGCCAGGAGACGCCCCCGAGCTGCCGGGGCTGGAGCTAGGACCGCTGGGAACGCTGGCTGTCGACAGCCAGCGCCGGCTGGGGCGGTCCGGCTGGTACGCGGCGGGCGAGGCGGCCGGCGGAGCGTCGGGCGTGGTCGACTCGATGGCGAGCGGACGCCGCGCGGCCGAGACGATCGCTCGCGACCTGGCGGCGGGAAAGGCGAAGCGATCTTGAGCCTGGAGCTGACCATCGACGGCGAGCCGGTGAGGGCCGAGAGCGGCGAGGGCCTGCTGGACGTGGCACGCCGCGCCGGAGCGCGGATCCCCTCGCTGTGCCACCACCCGTTGCTGCGTCCCTACGGGGCGTGCCGGCTCTGCCTGGTCGAGGTCGAGGATCGCGGCCGGACGAAGACGACCACCTCCTGCAACTACGAGGTGCGGGAAGGCATCTCGGTGCGAAGCGACACCCCCGGGCTGCGCAAACACCGGCGGATGGTGCTGGAGCTTATTCTCTCCCGCGCGCCGGACGCCCCGGCCGTGCGGGAGCTGGCCGCCGAATACGGGATCGAGAAGCCGCGCTTCTCCGCGGGGTCCCCGCCGGCCGGCCGCGATCGCTGCATCCTCTGCGGACTGTGCGCTCGAGTCTGCGAGGAGGTGGTCGGCGCCTGCGCGATCGCGTTCTCCGGCCGGGGGGACGGGCGCGGGCTGGAGGTTCCGTTCGGCGAGCTGATCGCCGAGTCCTGCATCGGCTGCGGAGCGTGCGCCGCGGTCTGTCCCACTGACGCGATCGAGATGGAGAGCATCGCCGCCGCGGTGCTGCGCGAGCGCCCGTCCGCCGACCGCCCGTGTCGCTACGCGCTGATGGGCCTGATGCCCGGCGCGGTCTGCCCCAACGACTACCGCTGCGCCGCCTGCGAGGTGGACCAGCGCTTCGTCGAGGCCTGCGATCCTTACCATCCGGTCTTCGCCGCGCGCGGCCTGATCTCGCTCGAGGACGAGGAGGGCTGAATGGCGGTCGAGGAGAGAGTCTGCCGGGTGATCGGCGAGCGGCGGGTGCGGCCCGAGAAGGTGCAAGGCGCCGGACGCCCGCTGGGCATGGACGAAGCGGAACCGACCCTGACCCGCGAGCAGGCGATCGCCGAGGCGCGGCGCTGCACGGCGGCCTCGCCCTGCCTCTACTGCGACGTCTGCCAGCTGCTCTGCCCGGATCTGGCGATCACCCGCGACCCCGAGACGGGCGAGATCGAAAAGGATCTCGACTACTGCAAGGGCTGCGGCCTGTGCGCCCACTTCTGCCCGCACGGCGCGATTCGAATGATCGTTGACGAATAGAACGAAACCGGCAAAGCGGGATGCCATTTGTCGAGGTTGGATGTAGAATACGCGCAGGTTCGGACCACAGAACTACGAGAAAGGGGAGCCAACGATGACCAAAATCGCACTCGCCACAATCGCGACCGTCTTCGTCGCCGCCGCCCTCGCGGCCGGATGCGACGCGCTGCCGTTCTTCGGCGACGAGGAGCCGCCGCCGGTTCCTCCGACCGTCGCTCCGCCTCCGGCGCCCGCGATGCCGCAGGCTCCGACCCCGCAGCAGCCCGCAGCTCCGGCGGCTCCGGCACCGGCACCGGCACCGCAGCCGGCGGCGCAGCCCGAGGCGGGCGCCGCGCCGCAGGCCGAGTTCCAGTGGACCGAGGCCCCGGCGTTCAACAACATCCCAGAGGCTCCGATCGAGGGCATGCTCGACGGCGAGCCGTTCGAGGTCGAGAGCGTGGTCTTCGAGCCGGGCGAGGACGCCTGGCGGATGATCATCTCCGAGGAGCAGCTGCCCGGTCCGACGGAGCCGATCGAGGAAGGCCAGTTCGTCAGCATCGACCTGCCCGCCGCGCCGGCGACCGGGATGACCTGGATGCACCCGATGTCGGAGGGCGACGGGTATTTCCAGATCGTGGAGGATCCCGACCAGCCGACCGAGACCAGCGACTGGGAGGCCGACAACGCCTGGGCGCTCGAGATCCGGCAGTGGCAGGCCAACGACTACGATCCGGAGGGGCCGGAGAACCAGAGCGGAGGCACCGCCTCGGGGCGGATCGCGCTGTGCTACAAGGGCGGGTCGGACGGGCCGGCCAACTCCTGGATCGCCGGCGTCTTCGAGGGCGCCACGGTCCGCTACCTGGGTCGCCCCTACTGGCTCGACGGCGAGCCGGAAAAAGAGAAAGAGAAGAAGAGCGACAAGGGCTCGGCGTCCGCCAAGCAACCATCCCAGAAGACCCCGGCCAAGGACGAGGAGCCGGCCGCGGGCGAGGACAAGGGCGGAGAGAAGAAAGAAAAGGACAAGGGACAGCCCGAGTCCAAGGTGATCAATGTCGATGTGAACATGATCAAGGACAAGGTCAAGAAGGCCAAGGAGAAGCTGCAGGGTCACTGATGAGCGCTTCGCACCTCTGACCACCCGGGGGAGCCCTCCGTGACAAGGCCGATACATGCGACGCTCCTGGCCCTGGCTCTGATCTCGTCGGCTTGCGCCTTCAGCCGTTTGAAGCTCGAGAGCGAATCGCTGCGCAACCAGTGGGTGCTGGTGGCCAAGGTGCGCTTCCGCGGCGAGGAGACCGGCAAGCTGTACGCCGTGGTCTACGAGGTGACCAGGGAGACGCGCAGCGTCCGTGCCTTCCGCCACGTACCTTGGGATCTGGGCAAGTTCGTCTTTTTGCTGGAGCCGGGCCACGACTACCGGGTCGCGGTCTTCCACGACCTCGACGAAGACCTGGTGATCGATCCCGACGAGCCTGTCTCCTGGCTCAACCGGGGCAATCGGGTCCGCTTTTCCGAGGTCAGCACCTGGAAGCGGATGCGAATCTCGATGGAGGACGCCGGGAAGCTGCCGCAAGGCTTTCCCCGGGACCTGGCCGGGCTCCCGCCTCAGGAGGCGCAGCGCTACTACATCGCGGTCGGCGAGCTGGCCGATCTCTCGGAGGAGCGCTTCTCGGCCGAGGCCGGGATGCGCGGGCTGTGGGAGCCCTACAGGTTCTTGAGCAAGCACGGGATGGGGATCTACATGCTGGAGCCGTACGACCCCGAGCGCATTCCGGTGCTGTTCGTCAGCGGAGCGGGAGGCAACCCGCACAACTGGAGCTACTTCTTCGAGCGGCTGGATCGCTCGCGCTACCAGCCGTGGTTCTACCTCTATCCCTCCGGAGTGCGGATCTTCCGCCTGGGAGAGGTCTTGCACACCATCACCGACGAGCTGCACCGCATGCACGGATTCGACTCGATGGTGGTCGTCGCCCACTCGATGGGCGGCCTGGTCGCCCGCGATCTGGTGACCCGGGTGGAGGAGGACGAAGGTCCGATGTACATCGAGGACTTCTTCTCGATCTCCACGCCGTGGAACGGGCACTCGCTGGCCAAGAGCGGAGTGGCCAACCTCTCGACGCCGCTTTCCAGGCCGATTCCCAGCTGGCACGACGTGGTGCCGGGCAGCCGCTTCTTGCGGTCGGCCTTCTCCCGGCCGATCGGCGACGAGGTGCGCTTCCACCTGCTGTTCAGCTACAAGCCGGACGCGGGAGGGGACGGCACCGTGCCGCTCGACAGCCAGCTGCTGCCAGAGGCCCAGGACGAGGCGTGCGATATCCGCGGCTTCGAGTCCGGCCACGTGGAGGTGCTGTTCAGCGACGATCTCTTCGAGTACGTCGAAAACGAGCTTGCGGCACCCGGGCGGGAGATCGACCCCGCTCCCGAAGCCGAGAACGCACCGCCGCCGAAGGACGATGACGACCCCGAGGATTCGCAGACCGATGACTAGCGACCGCGCAACAGAGCCGGCGCCTCGCCCGGATCTCGTGCTCAAGGCCTACGACACCGCGCTGGACGACGCCGACTGGCAGGAGTTGATCTCCGAAATCGCCCAGGCCGCCGGAGCCAGGATGGCGATGCTGATGCTCCAGGATCTCGAGGCGGGCAGCGGCGCGCTGCTCGCCACCCACAATGTGGATTCGTTGTACACCGAGCAGTACTGGCAGACCTACGCCAGAATCAATCCGTGGGCGAGAGCGATGTCGAGCATCGTGCCTCGCAGCGGCTCGCTGGTCCGGAGTCATCTCACACTTCCATCCAGCGAGCTCGTGACCACCCCGTTCTACTGCGAGTTCCTGGCCCCCCAGGATCTGTTCTATTCCTGCGCCTGCGTGCTGGAGAGCAGCCGGGAGCGGGTCGGGCTGCTGGCGCTCAACACCGGCAGAAGGCAGGGGCCGATCGAGGGCCGCAGGCTGCGCGAGCTGAGCGCACTGACCCCTCACCTCGAACGGGCGATGCGCGTCCGCCGTCTGCTCGTCGACGAGCGGGTCCGCTTTCGCGGCCTGAGAGACGTCGCCGACGAGATCGCGCGGGGCGTGCTGCTCGTCGATCGGCGCCGAAGAGCGGTGGACGGAAACCTGGCGGCGTTCAATCTGCTCGAGTCGGGGGACGGGCTGCGCCTCGACTGTAGAAATCGCGTCTACGCCGTCGACGAGCGGGCGAACGAGATGCTCCAGGCCGCGCTGCGCATCGCGGCGGTTCGTGCGTTCGGCTCCCCGGGGCCCCTGCTGGACGCGATCGCGGTGCCCCGGCTCTCCAGTCGGCTGCCCTGCTCGGTCAACGTGCTGCCGGCGGGCCGGGGCGACGATCCGTTCGCCACGCGCGTCCCGCGCGCGGCGTTGCTGATCAACCTTCCAGAGCGCCCCCATCGGCTCAACGCCTCGACCCTGCGCGCGATCTTCGGGCTGACCAGATCGGAGTCCCTCGTGGCCGTCCTGCTCGCCGAGGGAGCGCAGGTGGGGAAAATCGCCGACAAGATGGACGTCACGGTGAATACGGTGCGCTCGCACATCAAGAGGCTTCTCGTAAAGAGCGGCACGTCTCGACAGGTCGAGCTGGTGGCGCTGCTGTCGCGGATCGCGATTCCGTTCGTTTCAGAATAGACTTCGAAGGTTTATTTCCCAAAAAAAAGTCGATTTCTCACCCAAATGGGTGAGGCGGACACCGGCCGTCCGATCGTACAATTATCTTGCGGGTTGAAAAGCGCTCGAAGAACAGGAGTTGCTTCGTTGGTTGAAAAAACTGAACGACAAAAAAAGAAATTCGCTTCTCGCACGGTGCTGCTCGTCGACGACGAGCAGCAAATCCGCACGGTGACCAGGGCGATGCTGGAGATCCTCGGCTGCCGGGTGGTCTGCTGCGACTGCGGGGACGAGGCGCTGTGCTGGTTGCGCCGCAACATCGGAAGCGTGGACGCGATGGTCACCGACATCGAGATGCCCGAGATGGACGGCATCGAGCTGGCCGACGAGGCCGACCGGATCGTGCCCCATCTGCCGGTCGTCTTCTGCAGCGGAGCCAGCCGCAAGTCGATCCGCCCGGCGGGGAAATCCCGCTGCCGGCTGAGCAAGCCGTTCACGCTCAAGCAGCTGGAAGAGGCCCTCTCCGGGGTGATCAGGATCTGAGCGGCGGTCGGGTCAGCTCAAGACCTCGCGCACGCGCTCCAGCGCCCAGTCCAGGTCCTCTTTTTCGATGATCAGCGGCGGCGCGAAACGGATCACCGTGCCGTGGGTCTCCTTGCACAGGAGTCCCTTTTCCTGGAGCTCTTCGCAGAAGGGTCGCGCCGGACCGGCCTTCTCGGTGAGCTCCACGCCCACGAACAGCCCGCGGCCTCGGATCTCGGCGGCGTGCGGAGAGCCGATCTTTTCGATCTGCTCCTTGAAGTACGATCCCAGCTCGGCCGAGCGCTCGGCCAGCTTCTCTTCCTGGATGACCCTGATCGCGGCGCGCGCCACCGCGCAGGCCATCGGCGAGCCGCCGAAGGTGGAGCCGTGCTCTCCGGGGTTGAACACGCCGAGCAGCTCGCGGTCGGCCGCGACGGCCGAGACCGGCATCGTGCCGCCCGAGAGCGCCTTGCCCAGGATGTAGGCGTCGGGCTCGATGCCCTCGTGGTCGAGGCAGAACATCTTGCCGGTCCGTCCGAAGCCGGTCTGGATCTCGTCGGCCAGCAGCATCACCCGGTTGGCGTCGCAGATCTCGCGGCAGCGCTTCATGTATCCGTCCGGAGGTATCACCACCCCGGCCTCGCCCTGGATCGGCTCGACCAGGAAGGCGCAGGTGCGCGGCGTGATCGCCCGTTCGAGCGCCTCGGCGTCTCCGTAGGGGATGATCTCGAACCCGGGCGTGAACGGCCCGAAGCCCTCGCGGTACTTCTCCTCCGACGAAGCGCTGATCACGGTGGTGGTGCGGCCGTGGAAGTTGCCCTCGCAGACGATGATCTCCGCGCTCTCGGCCGGAATGCCCTTGACCGTGTGACCCCACTTGCGCGCGGCCTTGATCGATGTCTCGACGGCCTCGGCGCCGGAGTTCATCGGCAGCACCAGCTCCTTGCCGCTCAGCTCGGCGATCTCCTTTGTCATCGGCCCCAGCTGGTCGTTGTGGAAGGCGCGGCTGGTCAGCGTGCAGCGGTCGGCCTGCTCCTTCATCGCCTCGATGATCTTGGGGTGCCGGTGTCCCTGGTTGAGAGCCGAGTAGGCGCTGAGCATGTCCATGTAGCGGCGGCCCTCGGGATCCTGGACCCAGATGCCCTCGGCCTTCTCCACCACGATCGGCAGCGGCTTGTAGTTGCGCGCTCCGTACTTTTCGGTGATCTCGATGATTTCCCTGGTGCTGGTCATCGCAGCGCCTCCTTCTTCGCCCCCTGGAAAATCGGACGGCGTCGTCCGCCGAGGTCACGATACTGCAACCCCCCGGCAGGTCAACACAAATCGCGCCACTGCCGGGCCGGACCGCTGCCCCGAGATTTTCGGCGAGTCGAGCTGACATTTGTCATTCAAATGGGACGGCCGCTATCCGAGACTGCCAGAAGCGCGATTATCGTTACTGTTGGGCGGCGCTCTTGGTTTTTCACAGGTGGCGAACTCACCGGGGCGACCCGGTTCTACGGTTCTGGTAACGGAGCTTTTCCCGAAAGGAGCAACCATGAATGTCGTTGTAATGGGCGTTGGTTTCTGCGGCTCGTTCCCGGCCTCGACCGGGCTGTCGTATCGCGAGATGATCGCTCGCGCCGCTGCGATGGCCTACGAGGACGCGGGGATTCGTGCCGAGCAGCTGGACGGAGCGGTATCCGTGGAGGAGGATTTCGTGTCGGGCTACTCGATCGCCGACGAGTACGTACCGGACCAGCTGGGAGTACAGAAGAAGTCGATCTACACGATCCCTGGCGACTACCTGCAAGGCATCTGTTCTGCGACGATGCAGATCCAGACCGGACGCTACAAGATGCTGGCGGTCCAGAGCTATGCCAAGGCGAGCAACATACTGAACAAGGACGAGCTCTTGCACTTCGCCTTCGATCCTGTCTGGAACCGCATGAACCTCTCTCCGCACTACCTGGCCGGTCTGGAGCTGCAGCGCTTCCTCGAGTGCTCGCACCACGGCCGGGCCGATGTGGCCGATGTCGTGACCAGGAACCGCGGCCGCGCGCTGGGCAACCCGCTCGCTCCGTACGGAGCCGAGGTGGATGCGCGGGACGTTCTCGCCGGCCGACCCGTGGCCGAGCCGCTAACCGAGACCATGTTTGCGCGGCATGCCGACGCCGCGGTCGTGGCCGTGCTCGCAGCCGAAGAGGTCGCCGACAGAGCCCGCCAGCCGGTCTGCGTGTCGGGCACCGGCTGGTGCTCGGGCAGCTCGATCCTGGAGCGCCGCGACCATACGGTCTCCGAGGGCACGGCGATCGCGGGCCGCATGGCCTACGAGGAGGCCGAGGTGGCCTCGCCTGCCGACGAGCTGGACGTGGTCTACGTTTCGGATCTATACGCCCACCGGCAGCTCATGCACCTGGACGCGCTGCGACTGTGCTGCCGCGACGACCTGATGGTCAACCCGGACGGCGGCTCGCTCGGAATGGGAGACGTAATCGAGGCCAACGGCGGCGCCCGCTTCTACGACGCGGTCCGCCAGCTACGCGGCGAGGCCGGCGCCCACCAGGTGGAGGGCGCGCATCGGGCCCTCGTACAGGGCTGGCGAGGGCTGCCCACCGACTCGTGCGCGGTCGCTATTCTGGACGCTGAAAGGAGGCAGGCATGACCGGGAACCGTGTTGCAGTCATCGGCGCTGGGATGACCCGCTTCGTGCGGCGCGCCGAGGAGACCTCGGGCGAGCTGACGGCCAAGGCCGTCGAGATGGCGCTCAAGGACGCTAACCTGACCATAGATGACATCGACTGCGTGTGCCTCGGCACAGCGCCGGACGCCTTCGACGGGATCCACATGAACGGCGAGAACCTGATCGCCGGCGCCGGCGCCACGCGCAAGCCGTACCTCAGGCACTACGTGGGCGGAGGAACGGGCGTTATGAGCCCCATCCACGGCTGGATGCACGTCGCCTCCGGCAAGTTCCGCAACTGCCTGGTGGTCGCCGAGGAGAAGATGTCTCCGTGCAACCCGCACCCGGCGGGAGCATTCTTGACAATCTTCGATCACACCACGGAGCAGCCGCTGCTGCTGACCCTGATCCACATCTTCTCCATCGAGATGTGCCGCTTCATGCATGCCTACGGCTACTCCGAGGAGGAGATCGCGCAGATCTCGGTGCTCAACAAGAAGAACGCCCTCGATCACCCGGCGGCCCAGATCGCCAAGGAGATCACGGTCGAGGACGTGATGAAGTCGCCGATGCTGGCCTGGCCGGTCAAGCGCTACGACATCAGCCCCACCTCGGACGCGGCCTGCGCGATCGTGCTGTCCAACGAGCACATGGCCCGCAGCCACTGCAAGCACCCGGTGTTCATCGACGGCGTCGGCTTCCGGCTCGACACCGCCTACTGGAACACCCGCGATCTGGCCTTCCCCGAATACGTGTCCATGGCCGCCCGGGACGCATACCAGATGGCCGGAATCTCCAAGCCCGAGGATCAGATCGACATCTGGGAACCGTACGATCCCTTCGACTACAAGGCGTTGCACCACATGAACGGCCTGCTGATGGACAAGACGGGCCGCAAGACCAAGGATCTGTTCTTCTCCGGCGCCTTCGAGCGCGACGGCAGCCATCCGCTGTGCCCGTCGGGCGGAGCCCTGGGCGTGGGGAACCCGATCGCGGCCACCGGCCTGATGAAAATCGCGGAGCTCTACTTCCAGCTCTCCGGCCAGGCGGGCAAACGGCAGGTCAAGCGCGGCGCGCACCGGGGCATCGCTCAGGCCTGGGGCGACCTGATGCAGGTGGGCACCGTGGTCGTCATGCAGTCCGAGGGATCGATGCCCACCTCCAAGAGCAGGTGGAGCGAGATGAAGCCCGAGGATCTGGCCGGTACGCCGCTCAAGGACTCCAAGGAAGCACCTCACGTGGAGGACGTGCCCGACCTGCGCTACAAGTGGGACAATGGCTATGGATTGACCACCTACCTGGACGGCTTCAAGCAGGGCAAGATCCGCGGCAGCCGCTGCCACAAGTGCGGCCGGATGATGATCCCCGCCCGCGCCTTCTGCGAGGTTTGCAACCTGAAGTCGGTGAACGAGTACTACGATCTGCCCGACACCGGTACGGTCAAGACCTTCACCCTCTCCCGCGTGGACTGGGACTCCTCGTTCCTGCCGGACGACAACGTCAACATCTTCGCGGTGATCGCGATCGACGGGTGCCCGGAGGACATGGGCCTGGTCCACATGCTCGGTGACGTCGATCCCGAGGACGTCGAGGTCGACATGCGGGTCAAGGCCGTCTGGAAGCCCGAGGCCGAGCGCGAGGGCACGGTGCTCGATCTGAAGCACTTCCGACCGTTGAAGGACGGGGAAAAGGCGGATATCGAGCCCGTGCAAATCAAGCCCGTGGAGCTCACCTCGGACACGGCCCTTTCCTTCCCGGGCAAGATTCCGATGGCCTACATCTACACGCTGGGCAAGGGCGGCTCCGCGTTCTTCGAGGGCCTGAAGAAGGGCAAGATCGTCGGCACCTGGTGCGAGCAGTGCGGCGCCACGATCCTCCCGGCCACGGCCTTCTGCGAGGGCTGCATGGAGAGCCTCGACCCGGAGAAGGACGCCCGCGAGGTGGACCCGGCCAGCGGTTTCGTCTCCTCGTTCACAGTGGTCCACGAGGATCGCTCAGGCGAGCTGCTGTCGAAGCCGGAGGTCGTCGTCCAGGTCGCGTTCCCCGACGCGGTGGGCAGCGTGATCGGCAAGCTGAAAGTGGACGACGCGCTCGAGGTTTACCAGGGTATGCCCGTCAGATTGATCAAGTCCAAGGCCGTGGGCGCGGCCAACGTGGTCTTCGAGCCGCTGTCCTAGCCGCGCCTACCCCCGACGGGCTTTCTCGCCGAAGAATCAGACCGCCTCGAGCGGGCCCGGCGTCTCCGAGCGCGCCGGGTCCGCGATCACCGATCCTTTTTAAACCCTTTTTAGGGGGTAAACGGATCAAGTTGTAATCGTTGGGGTTTTCAAAAAAACGCAACTCGCGGGGCCCAGCGGTCGA
>CAZHCG010000043.1:0-32006 GCA_964530995.1 uncultured Myxococcales bacterium | reverse complement strand
GATGCGCTTGGAAATTCCCCAGAACGCTCTCCAGAATGTGCGGAACGTAGGGTACGACTGTGGCGGCCGCATGAGAATCGTCGCCGCAGTCACCGACCCGGCCTCGATCCGCCGCTACTTCAGGCTAGTTCGAGATTGGATAATTCGTAGGACCGCCGACAGGGCTACCGATCGCCCGCCTCGAGCACCGCGGCGACGCGGCGCAGCTTGTCCGGGTCGCTGTCCTCGCTCCTGGCGGCGATCCGCAGCGCCAGCCTGCCGGCGGCGATGTACAGGTCCCGCTCCAGCGGCCTGCCGCGCAGCCGCTCCAGGTGGCTCGCGACCGCTTCGGCGTCCCCGCGCCGGATCGGTCCGCTCAGCGCGGCCTCCACCCCGCGCTCCGCGACCGCCTCGATCGCGCCGCCGGCCAGCGAGGCCAGCAGCCGCTCCAGCCCGCGCCGCTCGACCCCCTCGGCCGCGGACAGCGCCGCGTCGATCAGCGCCACGGCGTAGTTGCTAGCGATCACGGTCGCGGCGTGGTAGGCGGGTCGCAGCTCGGCCGGCACCTCGATCAGCTCGCCTCCCAGCGCCTCGACCAGCCGCTTCGCCTCGCGGATCGCCTCGCCGCGGCAGTCGACCGCGAAGCTGGTCCCCGGCGGCAGCGCCGACCTTCCGCCGGGCGGAAAGACGCACGCCGGGTGCAGGGCGCCTGTTCCGCGCACGACGCCGTCCAGCGGAGCGAGCGCCGCGGCGCCGAGCCTCCCGGCGCAGTGCAGCCAGACCTGGTGCCCTCGCGCCAGCCCGCAATCGGCGGCCCGGCGGGCGACCTCGTTGATCTCGGTGTCGGGCACGGCGACCAGCACCAGCCCGGCCGCCGAGAGGGAAGGAGGCATCTCTCGAAAAAAATACGGGGCGCCGACCTTCGCCGCCAGGCTCCGGGCCGCCTCGCGGCGCGGATCGCAGACACCGACGATCTCCCCCCCGGCGCGCGAAGCCGCCAGGCCCAGCGCCGAGCCGGCCGCCCCGGCCCCGACCAGGAACAGGCCGCTCACGCCTCGCCTCCGTACAGGCCGTTGTCGAGCGCGTAGTCGAGAACCGCGGCCGGCGCCAGCTCCAGCGGCCGCCGTCCCTCGGCCAGCAGGCGCCGGAGCTCGGTGGAGCTGACCCGGGGCGGCGCCTCCAGCACCGGCTCCGGAATCGTCTCCACGCCGCGCCGCTCGACGTACAACGGCGGCGCCAGCGCCGCGATCTCGTCGTAGCGATGCCACTTCTCCCGCTCTTGGTAGATGTCGCTGCCGGCCAGCAGCCGCAGCTCGATTCCCGGGTGCCGCTCCGCAAGCAAGCGTACCAGCTCCAGCGTCTTTCCGGGGCGATCCAGCTCGGCCTCGACATCCGAGACGCGGGCGCGCGGCTCGCCTCCGATCAGCAAGCGGCACATCTCCAGCCGGTGGGAGAACGGGGCAGGCTGCTTGCCGAAGGCGTGACGCAGGCAGGGCACCAGCCACACCTCGTCGACCCGGCCGGACTCCAGCGCGACTCGCACGACTCCCAGGTGCCCGCAGTGCGGTGGATCGAAGGTACCGCCCAGCACCCCGACCCTGGGCCGCGCCCGGCTCACAGCCCCATCCGCCGGCGCAGCTCCTGGTGGGTCTTGCTGAAAACGAACTCCATCAGCCTTCCCGCGCCGGGAAGCCGGGAAAGATCAGCGCCCGGCGCTCCCTGCTCCGCCTGCAGCCCGGCGACCGCCCCCTCCAACGAGCCCGCTGCCAGGAATCCGGTCCTGCGGCCCACGGAGAGCACGCCCTCGCGCAGGTCGGGATGCTCGAGCGCGGAGCTGCACTCGAAGGCGAACGGCTGCAAGCGCGCCAGCAGCTTGCCCGAGACCGCCTCGCGCAGCGTCGCAGCCTCGGCCTCCAGCGCCGACTCCTCGATCTCGGACGAGCTGTAGGAAGGCACCGAGATCCGCACCAGCGCGGCGACCAGGCGCCGCAGCCTCGGCTCGGGCAGCATCGTCGCCATCCCGAGCCCCAACGCCGCGAGCACGATCGCCGAGGCCGCTGCGAAGCCGACCACCGCGGCGTCCTCGGACTCCGCGACCGCGGCCGGTACGATCACCGCGGTCCCCGGCCCGCCGGTGACGCGAACTCCCCCGGCCGAGCCCACGAACACCTGCGGCTCACCGCGCAGACCGAGCATCTCGGCGAAGCGCGCCATCGCGACGCACAGCGGCGCGTTGCGATCGAGACGGGCGTCCCGTGCGAGCCCCTGCTGCTTGGCGGTCAGCCCCAGCAGCTTGGCCACCGGCTCGTCCGCGATCCGCAGCGTCTCCCTCAGACCCGAGGGCACCTGCTTGGGAGCCAGGAACTCGAAGACAGCCGGATCGGCCAGCCGCATCCCGATATCCCATCGCTCCTCCAGCGCCCCCACCTCGGGCAGCCGGCTCGGATCGCCGCCGGCGAGGCGCACCGCCGTGGCCGCGATCGCCGCCAGCCGATCGTCGGCCTTCATCGTCAGGATGCGGTGCACGTTGGCGTACAGCTCGGCGCGCCCCGGCTCGGCCGCGATCGCGCCGGCGTGGGTCAGCAGCGACTGGTCGAGCAGCACGTTGAGCGCCATCGCGTCGCGCTGCCGGGTGTAGATCTCGGCCAGCGCCTCGATCGGACCGGCGTCGAGCGGAGCGATCCTGCGCGCTTCGGTGAGCAGGCGCTCGGCGTCCTGGGCCCGGCCCAGCCGCGCGTCGAGCGTGCGGCCCAGCTCGACCATCTTGTCGACCTTGGCCTCCTCGCTGTCGGCCATCATCACCAGCCGCTCCAGCGCCTGCGCGACGCGACCCCAGTTCCCCTTGCGCGCGTAGACCGCGGCCAGCCGCTCCATCGCCGCGAAGTGGCCCCGATCCCAGCCCAGGACCTTGACGAAGCTCTTCTCGGCCAGCTCGAGGTGCTCGGTGTGCTCCATGTAGAGCACGCCCAGATCGAAGAATATCTCTATCCCCACCCGCGGATCGCGCGTGCTGCGAGCCGCCTGGACCAGGTGCTCGATCGACTCGTCCCACTCTCCGTCCTCGCGGTGCAGGATGGCCAGCTTGCGGCGGGTCTCCAGGTCCGCCGGCGCGATCTCCAGCGCCAGCCCGAAGGCGATCTTGGCCGGATCGCGCTCGCCGATCGACAGCCGCGTGGCGCCCAGCTCGAGCAGCAGGCGGTGCTTGGCCCGCTGGTCCTCGACCCCGCGAATACGCGCCGCGATCAACCCCGCCAGCAGAGCGCGGTCCCCGACCTCCTCGGCCAGCGCCCGCCCCATCCGAAAGGCTTCCTCGTTTTGCGGATCTATCTCCAGCGCGGCCAGACACTCCGCCGCGCCGCGGGCGTCGTCCCCCAGCCGATCGCGGGCGACCCGCGCGGCCTGCAGCAGTTTCTCGACGCGGTGTGGGGCGACCGCCGACCGCCGCGCCGTCTCCTCGCAGCTCGCGATCACGCCTTCGAAATCGCCCAGGGCCTCCAGATGCCGCGCGCACCCCTCGAGGTCGAACAACGACTCCTCTCTCAGCTCGAGCGCTTCGCGCCGCCCGGCGAGCGCCGCGGCGAAGTCTCCGCTTTGCTCGCGCCGATCGGCCAGCCGCGAGAGGTGAATTCCCGAGCCCTCGAGCAGCTGCGTCGTCCGCGCGAGACAGCTCTCGCTCTCCGCGCGGTCGTCGGTCAATCCCTCGAGCGCCACCAGGTCGACCGCGCACGACGGCCTGCGTTCGATCGCGATTCGCAGCGGCCCCGGATCCGCGGAGTCGATTCGCCAGGCCGTCGCGGCCAGCGCGGCGGCATCCTCGTCGTCGTCCAGGGCGCTCGCCAGCCCGGGCAGCACGCCGGCCAAATCCAAATCTCGCCCCTGGCGCGCGTAGAAGAACGCCAGCTTGGCCAGCGCGGCCCGGTTGCCGGGCAGGACCTCGTCGAGCGAGACCAACGAGAGGATCGAGGAGGAGGCATCCTCGCCGTAACGAAGATCGATGTCGGCCATCCGCGCGTAGATCCTCGCCTCGTGCTCGGGCGACTCGGCCCCGCGGAGCTCGGCGAGCAGCAGACCCGAGACCACGCTCCAGCGGCCCGAGACGAGCAGCGCGTCGATGTAGGCCGCGCGCCCGATCGGGTCGTCCGGCAGCGACTCGACGACCCGCTCGAGCCACTCGGCGGCCGCCGCGGGCCGGCTCTCCCGGGCCACGCCCGCCAGCGCGAACATCTCGTCGCCGCGCGGATCGCCGATCTCCTCGGGCGGCCCGGGGAACCGATCTCCGACGCTGGAGGGAAACAGCTCCGAAATCCACAGCGAGGCGCGCCACAGCTCCGCGTCCCGGCGCAACACCTTCCGCGCGTCGAGCAGCAAGTCCAGCACGCGCTCGTCGGGAGAAACCGCGGCGCGATGCACGGCGGCGCGCAGCAGCAGCCCGGCGCTCTCTTCTTCGTCGTCGGACGCCTGCGCTGCGGCGGCGTACGCCTCGCCGATCGAGAGATGATCGGAGCGCCCGCGCTCCAGCGCCAGCAGAGCCGGGCGGCAGGCGGGATCGATCTCCAGCGCCAAGCGGTACAGCTCCTCGGCGCGCCCGGCGTCCACTTTCGACAGGTGGTGCGCCGCCCAGGCGAGGAGCAGCGCCCGGCCGGCGGAGCCCGGGTTCTGGTCGGCCTCGGCCTCGGCCAGCGCGGCGAGGGTCTCCGCGTCTCGGACGTGGATCCGGATCAGCGAAGGCAGCGGCTCGCGGGTCAGCTCTCCGCTCTCCCGGCGCAGCAGATCCACCGCCTCGTCGGCGGCGTCCAGCTTCTCGCGAGCCAACGCGGCCCGGCCCACCGCCAGGCCCCAGCGGTCGGAGTCCTCCTGGGCCATTTTGCGCAGCAGCTCCAGCGCGGAGGCGAGATCGCGAAACGAGCCTTCGGCGAGCGAACGGAACAGCTCGGTGCCCGCGTCCTCGCGCTCGGCGACGTCTCCGGTGAAAGGATCGGAGACCGGGTGTCCGAGCAAGGCCGCCACCGCCCGGCCGCGCGGGCCCCGTTCGGCCAGCTCGGCCGCGACCTCGGCTCCGGCGCCCCCCTCGCCGGAGTCACCTCGCGCGAGCGCGGCGTCCAGCTCGGCCGCGGCCGTCATCCGCGGCGTGGAGAACACCTCCGAAGCCAACGCCGCCGCTCTCCGCTCCGCGGCCGGCGACGGCTCTCTCAGCGATCCGACCCAGCTCGCCTCCCAGCGCTGCTCGGGTCGGGAAGAGGCCGACTCGGCGGAGGCGGACCTCTCGTCGAGAATCGCGCCGATCAGCATCGAGAAGATGCGCACCGCCTCGGCGAGATCGCCTTCGCCTATCCCCTCAGCTAGCCGGTCTAGAAACGAGATCGCCCGTCCGGTCTCGCCGGTCCTCAGCGCCAGCCTGGCTCCCAGCAGGGATTCCGCCGTTCCCAGCCCGCGCTCCTCTCCGCCTTCGCCGCCGACCAGGCGGGCGAGCGCCTCGTCGGCCCTCTCGCGGCGCTCCTCGATCAACGCCAGCAAGAAACGCGCGGCCGCGGCGCCGGCTCTCGCCGGCCAGTGCTCGACGAGCGCGGCCAACGACTCGGCGAGATCCTCCTTTTCCGACTCCCGGACTGCGGCGGGCAGGATCAGCAGACGCGGCACCAGCGCCCCGGAATGCGCCTGCGCGGCTTCCCGCAACGCCTCGAGCGCGGCCGGCGCGTCTCCTTCCCGCAGCTTGGAGCTGCCCTTCTCCGCCAGGATCGCCGCCGACTCGAGCGGATCGGTCAGGCGGGCTATCTGGTCCTCCAGCACGGCGGCCAACAGATTCCGATCCCGCGAGCGGCGGGCCAGACGGCGCAGCGCGTCGCCAGCGGGCTTGTGCTCCGGAAAGACGACCAGCGCCCGACCGTGGCAGATCCAGGCCCGGTCCGGTCTGTCCAGCCGCCGATCGAGGAGACGACCGGCCTCGTGCCAACAAGAGGCCGCGATCATCGGCGACCGCGAGGCGACCTCCACGGCGTTGCTCGCCAGGGAATTGACTCGATCCTCGATCCCGGCGTCCGCCCGGAAACCGCTCTCCCCTTCGGGCCGAAGCGCGTCCGGCGGCGGTCCGAACGGGAGATCCTCGAGCGGCGGCGCACCCTCGAGAGCGAGCAGAAAATCCGCTCCGGCGCCGGCTCGCTGATCCGGGTTCATCTCGCCTCCCCTCTCTGGATTCCCAGCGCCCGGACGTACTCCTCCGATAGAGCGAAGCGGAGCAGCTCGCAGGTGCGGGGAATCTTCGACAGCGCGCCGCTCGGATCGTCGCGAAAACTCTCGAGACCGGAGGGGCCCGCCGATTCCTCGATCAGCAGCGGCGCCGCGACCCCGATCGATCCGGTCGCCAGCAGGCCGAAGCGATCCGCCGAGTAGGAGGTGGCGGCCGCCCACTGGTGAATCTGCCGGGGATCGGTCGCGAGCAACTCGCGACACGGATCCGAAAGCGCGCGGCGCAGCTTGCGCTTCATCGCCTTGCGCGCCCGGCGCACGAGATCGGCGTCCGTCGGAAGCGGGAGCCCCGAATCCTCGCCCAGGATCGCCGCCGTGACCGCGATCACCCATCGGACCGGTGCCGCGGCCTCGCCCTCCTCGAACGCTCCCAGCCCGGCCGCCGCGCGCCACAGGTCGCGCGCCAGGAAGAAGCGCTGCCGCGCGTCGGGCGGCGCGATCACGTCCGGCGCCACGGCGAGGGACGGCGGCCAGCCTGGCAGCGCCGAGCAACCTCGCGGATCCGATCCGGCGCGGTGGACCTCCGGCTCCTCAATCCCGATCGCGTCGCCCCAGCCGGCGACCCAGTCGTGCAGCTCGTCACCCTTGCCCACCAGCGTCGAACGCCCGACCGCCGGGTATCTCTCTTCCTCGCCGAAGACAGCCCGTCCCAGCGGAGCGGCGATCCGGATCACGCGGGCGGCGGGACAGGCGGAGTCTTCCGGGTGGGTCAGCACGCGGACCAGCTCCTCCGCGCTCGAGGCGAAAGGCGCGGGCGGCTCCTCGGCGTCCGAGCGCGGCTCTCCTCCGCCGTACAGATCCAGCACGGCCCTGCACGCCTTCTCGGTCACGTCGTCGCCGAGCTCGGCCGCAACCTCGGCGAGCCGGGCCGTCGCCTCCGCGTCCACCGGCCGCTCGTCGAGCTTGGACCGAATCGCGGCTCGGGCCTTTACGAAACGCGGGCGCAGCTCGTCCGGATCGGCGACGAACTGGCGCGCCATCCGCAGGCCCTCCACGTCGTCCGGATTCTGACCCAGGAGCCGATCGATCACCTCGGCCGCGGCGTCCGGATCGAACAGCTTCTCGAGCCGCAGGTGCGCCTCCTCGCGCATCACCTCGGCGCGCTTGGCCTCGTCGCCGACCCGCGTCGCCAGCAGCGCCAGCGCCTCGGCCGCCTCCTCCCACAGGCCTCCCTTGGAGGCGATGTCTGCCAGCAGGCGCAACGTCTGGGGATGCTCGTCTCCCTCACGATAACGAAAGCTCAGCAAAGAGACCGCGGCGGTGATGTCGCCGGCCTCTTGGGCCAGGATCTTTGCGGCGCGCCACAACGAGGTGCGCGCCTCGACCGGATCCTCCAGCGCCGCGGCGTACTCCTTCAGAGCGGCGACCGCCTCCAACCAGCGCTCGGCGACCACGAGGATGTCGATCTTGGTGCGGTGCGCGGACGCGCGCTCCGGCTCCAGCAGCAGCACGTTTTCAACCGCCTCCAGCGCGCCGTCGAAATCGTCCATCGCCAGCAGCCGATCCGCCTGCTCCTGGTACAGCCCGACCAGTCGATCCGCGTCGTACTCCGCCTCGATGTGAGTCTCTATCTGGTCGGCGAGGCCGCTCTCGTCGCCCTTCTCTCTCAATATCCTGGACAACAGCTCGTTGGCCTCCATGTGGTTCGGAACTCGACGAACGGCCTCGCGCAGCAACCTCTCGGCACCCTCTTCCTGTCTCAGATCGGAAATCAGAATCTCGGCCGCACGCACCAGCTGCTTGGCCTTCTCTTCCGGTGTCACGTAGAAGCCGGCCAGCCGCCCGTGCGCTTCGGCCGCCTCCTCGAAGCTCTCGCAAAGGTGAGCCAGCCTGGCCAGCGCCTCGAGCAGACCCGGATGATCCTCGGCCCGCTCGACGCCCTCGCGGACGACCTCCAACGCCGCGGCCGCGTCGCCCGCGTCCTCCAGCGCCTCTGACCGGTTCAGCACCCAGTCGGCCCACTCCAGCACGTCTCCCTCGGCGGCCATCGCCATCCGCGCGGCGAGCAGATCGGCCCGCCCCTCCGCCCTTGGCTGCAGCCGATCCGCGGCGTGCCAGACCACCTCCGGCGAGCCGAGATCGCTCTTCTCGAGGACCACCTCTTCTTCCTCCCGGCCGGACAGGATCAGGCTCGCCGCGATCCGGCACGCGCCGGCCGGCTCTTCTCCCCGGAGCTTCTCGGCCATCTCGCTCAACGCCCGCGCCGCGCCCTCGAGACGCTCCGGTCTCCCACCCGCGAGCAAGCTCCACAACCGCGCGGTCTCATCGTCGACGCCGCTTTTCCCGATCAGCTCGGCCGCCGCGTCGATCCCCCGCAGCGCGCTGGTCGACTCGAGCAGCTCCGGCGCTAACACGGAGCGCTCCTCCGGGCCCGCGCTATCCGCCAGAGCCTCCAGCCTCGCGCTCGAGCCTCGTTCGTCTCCGCCGAGACGAGCCGCGACGGCGGCGATCAGCTGCGCTGCGATCGCCGTCGGTCCCCGCAGCGAATCCGCGGCCTCCGACAGCTTGTCGACCGCCTCGGGCTCGCGGCCGAGCACCAGCAGCCGCAGCGCGCCCGAGAGCAACGCCAGGCGGGGAGCGTCCGCCGGACTCAACTCCGCCAGCCGCTCGAGCCCGGTGTCGGCCGCCTCCCAGTCCCCGAGCCGGATCGACGTGCGCAGATCGCCCCAGGCCGCGGCGACATCCTCCGGGTCCAGCGCGATCAGGTCGGTGAACAGCTCCCTGGCGGCGGCGACGTCGCCGAGCAGGTGCTCCAGGATCGCCGCTCGCTCGTGCAGATAGACCCCGGAGATCCGAGACTCCCGCGCTTCCTCGCAGGTGCGCTCCAGCTCCGAGGAGAGATCCTCCCAGCGACCGGCCGCGCGCAGCAGGCGCAGCGAGAGACGACGCGCCGCCGCGGAGTCGGGATCGGTCTCCTCCGCGCGCCGGGCCAGCTCCAGCGCCCGGACGGCGTCCCCTTCCGACTCGGCGCAGCGCGAGGCGGCCACCAGCAGCGCCGCACTCAGCTCCGGCGCCGAGGTCGATTCGCTCCAGGCGACCAGCCTCGCGGATCGGTCCGAGGGTTCAGATCGCAGCGCGTCCAGCGGAGGATCCCACGGGGTCGGCTCCTCGCTCGGCGGCGGCCAGGGTGTATCGGCCGGCGCCCGCTCCGCGGCCACCAAACCGGCGATGACACCTCCGGACCCCGCGGCCAGCAGCTCGGCCGCGACCCGCCCGGCCTCGGGATGATCCGGGTTCTCCTCCAGCCAGCGCCGAGAGACCTGCACCGCCTCGGTTGCGTCCGCCGCTTCTCCCTGGTCGCCGGACAGCTCGGCCAGCGCCTCCAGGAGCCGCGATCCGTCGCGCGCCGACGCGGCCCGCGCCCGCTCGGCGGCGCGCTCCGCCCGTCCGGCGCACAGATCGAGCAGCGCGCGCTCGCCCGCGCTCGCCCTCTCGAAAACGGTGTCGGCCGCCTGCTCGCGGCGACCGCCGGCCGCCAGCATCCGCGTCCGCTCCCGCGCCAGCAGGACCGACTCCGGCCGCAGCTCCAGCGCTCGTTCCAGCGCCTCCAGCGCCCCGTCGAGATCGCCGCGTTCCCGCTCGCGCGAGCGCGCCAGCCTCCAGAGACCGGCGACAGCGGCCGGCGCCCCTCTTTCCAGCCCGTCGAAATCGTGTCCCAAAGGCCGGTCGTCCTCCCGCGCGACCGGCTCCTCGAGCGCTCCGGCTATCATCCTCTCCAGCGCACCGTCGTGGACCTCCCAGGCGCCGAGCTCCGCGGCGGACCTGGCCAGCTCCTCGAGCACGCTCCAATCGCGAACACCGCTTCCAAGGATCTCTTCGTAGAAAGCGATTCTGCGCGCCTCGTCCATGCCCCGATCGCGCAGCACGTCGGCCAGCTCCAGCAGCAGAGCAGCCTTCCAGTGCGGATCGCCGCTGGCGCGGGCCACCTCCTCGAGGCGCTCGGGGAGATCGTCGGCGCCTTCCAGGAGGGCCTTCTCCAGGCGCGTCCAGCGAATATCGCGATGCTCGGGATCCTCGCCCGCGGCAGCCTCGATGCTCTCCAGGGCCGCTTCCGGATCGGAGAAGTCCGACGAGCGCAATCGAGCCAGCGCCAGCCGGCAGGCGACGCGATCCTCGACCCTGCGCGCCGTGGCGAGCAACGCCTCGAGGGCGTCGGCCCGCTCGCGCGTTCCCCGGCCGACGGCCGACCGCCACAGATCCCAGGCGATATCCGCCGATTCCGGTCTCAGCTCGGCGGCGGCTTCCAACCTGGCGTCCGCCTCCCGGCGGGAGTCGAGCCTCTCGCCGAGCACGCGCGCCAGATCGTGGCTCAGCAGCGACAGCCTGGCCGGATCTCCGCCCGCTCCGATCTCCGCCAGAAGCCTTTCCGAGAGAGACGACCAGTAGGCGCGGGACTCGTCGTTTGAAAAGCCGTTCGTCATCGCATCAATCAACACTCGGGACCGGGTGGAGCGCTCTCCCCTCGCGTTTCCACCACTCCCGCAGGCGCCTGGCCATCTCTCGTCGCTGCTTGTGATCGAGCGCCCCGGCGGGCCACTCGACCGCGTCCGCGGTCGCTCTCCGCAGCTCGCCGACGGCTGCCAGGCGAATGTTTTCGAGCCGATGGTTCAGCGACTCCATCGCCCATTCCAGCCTGCTCAGTGATCGATTCGAGGACCACCATGCCATCCAACGTCGCTCGGAAAAACCGAAATCGTTGAACGTGATCCTCACCAGCGCGTCGTGGCAGCGCTCGGCCAGCACGCTGTCGACCGAGCCGAGCAGGTCGGCCAGCGCCGAGACTCCTTCCGGCGCCTTCAACGCGCCGAGAGCCTCGGCGGCTATCCGCTTCTTCTCCAGCGACGACGACGGGGCGGTCAGCGTGCCGGCCAGCTCGCGCATGGCCCAGCGGTACTCCGGAGTCTGGTCGTAGCCCGCGACGACGTCCACGGCCAGGGACCTGATCTGCCTGTCGCTGTCGAAAACGCGCTGCAAGAGCGAGCCGAGAGCCTCGGGATACTCGCAGACCGTGAACATGAACGTCGCGTAGTAGCGAACCTCCGAGTCCATGCTGTCGAGCAGCGGGGCCAGCCGCGGCCCGGCGCTCGAGCCGAACATCGCCAGCGCTCGCAGCAGCGGACCGTGCTGCTCGACCGGTCGCGAGCGCCCGACCTCCTGGTGCCGATCGCAGCTCAGCGGCCCGGGGAAGCGCTCGACGAGCCGCGCCAGCGCATCGTCGCCTATCTGGACCAGAATCTGCGCCGCCTTCTCGTCGAATCCGCCGCTGGCGGTGACTCTGTCGACGATCTCGTCGATCTCCTCGGTCATCTCCACGACCACCGAGCGGGTCTCCGCCTCGGGCGCCTCGCCCGGGGGAGGCTTCGGCGCGGGCTCCGGCCCCGGCGCGGGCTCCGGCCCCGGCGCGGGCTCCGGCTCCGGCGCGGGAGCGATTCGATCGATTCTGATCACCGCCCTGGCCGCCACCGCATCCGGAGGCGGAACGGGCGGATCAGCGGGTCCGGGCTGCTGGCTCTCGACCGCCTCCGGGACCGGGGTGGGCCGATCCTCGGGCGTCAGGTAGTCCGCGGAGACGTGCTCGATGTACTCGACCCTTTCCAGCAGCTCCCGCGGTGGCGCGCGGCGCGGATCGAATCCCGGCGCGCCCTCCTCCTCCTCGGTCGGGGGCTCCGGAGGGGAGATCTCGCTCGGCTGGGTCGGCCGCGTCTCGACCTCGGAGAGCGTCGGCCCGGTTCGACTCTCCTGTCCGGGCAGCTCCTCCCTTTCCGCCGCCGGGGCCGGAATGCTGGAGATGGACGGCTCGGGCCATCCCTCCTCGCCAATCACCTCGCCGTCCCCGAAGCCCGCCTGGGAACGACGGATCTTGCCGCTGCGCGAGGCCTCCGAGTCCGGCTCGGCCGGCTTCCACTGCAACCTCTCGGTCGCGGCCTCCCGCTCCTGCCCGACCCTGGCCTGCCGATCGGTCGAGACCTTGGCGCGAGAGCGGTCGTCTCCTTCGCGAAACGCCCCCAGCTTCTTCTTCAACAGGATCCGCTCGAAAGAGCGTCCGACCTCGCGGCAGAACTCGGCCAGCCTGGCGACCCGGTTGGCCCGCACGCCCTCGCGGCCCGAGTCGCCGTAGAGCATCAGGATCAGCCGCTGCCGCACGAAGACCGGAATGACCGTGCAGCTCCGCGGCGGGTCGCGCTGCAATCGCGCCAGCAACTCGTCGTCGGCGGGATGATCCCCCGGAGGCCCGAGATGGTACCCGCGCGTGACGAACACGGTGTTGAACATCCCGGTCCGCGCGAGCGAGACCTCCACGTCCTCGATGCCGTACGGCGGCCGACCGTGAAAGACCGCGGTGCGCCCGTGGGCCGTCTTGCCCTGGACCACCAGCAGCGCCGTGAAGTCGAACGCCTGCCCGGCGAACTCGAGCAGCAGGTCCAGTATCTCGTCTCGTCCCTCGGCCGACTCCAGCTCCCGGACGGCCTCGGAGAATCGGAGGCGTCGCGGCTCGTACCCGCGCTCCTCCTCCTTCTCCTCGACCGGCTCCTTCTCCTCGCGGTGCAGGGCCGGGCGCGCGGCCGGCCTGCCGAACGGCGAGGTGTCGTCGCCAGAGCGTCCCCGCCGCTCGGCGGTCACGAATTTGATTGTCGATTCGCCCTCCTGCCGAACGGGCCCCGTCGGCTCGATCACGATCGGCGTCTCGGCCGGCGGCTGCGGCTCGATCACGGCAGCTTCCCGCGACCGATCCGGCGCGGAATCTTCTTCGGGCGCCGCCTCCGACCGGGGCTGCTCGTCCGGCCCGAAATCGACCTCGAAATCCGGCTGAAAACGACGTTGCAACGCCGCCATTCTCGCCGAGAGCGGAACGCCGTAGTAGCGGTTGAGCGCCATCGCCAGCCTGAACTCGAGCACCAGGCGCGGTGCCACCTCGAAGCTGGCCAGCCGGGAGATCCGCTCCAGCGCCTCGCTCGGAGGCGGTCCGACGCAGGCGACCAGCAGGGCGTTGCCCTGGAGCCGCACCGGCACGATCTGGTGGTCTCGCGCGACCTCGGGCGGAACCGTCTTGAGCACGCGGGGATCGACGTTTTCCAAAGCGGCGCGCGACAGCACCGGCAAACGCACCACCCGGCCGAGGTACTCCGCCAGCACGTCTTCGCCGACGAGACCCAGCTCCAGGAGGTTGGTGGCCAGGTCTCCACCGAAGATCACCTGCCGCTGGAGCGCCTGCTCCACCTGGGTGACGGAGAGAACCTGGTCCTGAACCAGCAATGAGCTCAGAGCAGACATCGGAAGTACAGCTTATGAGCGCGCGTTCGATTTTTCTAGAGACTTTTGATCTATTTGGTCCATCTTTAATCGAAACCGCCGGCGAAGGCGACGGCCAGGGCGGTCGCCGCGACCGCCGCGGTCTCGGCGCGCAGAACCGTGGAACCCAGGCGGACCGGGACGAAACCCAGCTCCTTTGCCCGGGATACCTCCTCCGGCTCGAAGCCGCCCTCGGGCCCGGTCGCCACCGCCACGCCCCGGCTCGGATCCGCGCGGCGCAACTCCTCCAGCAGGCTCGGCAGCGCGGGATCGGTGTGCAAAACCAGCCGCAGGCGGTCGCGATCCGCGCTCCGCAGCGCCTCGTCCAGAGCTGTCGGGGGATCGACGCGAAGGGGCGCCGCCCGCCCGCACTGGCGCAGCGACTCCCGGGCGATGCGGCGCCAGCGCGAGGCCCGATCCTCGCCAGGCAAGGCCACCGCCCGGCCGGTCAGCAGCGGCGTGAGCCGCTCGGCGCCCAGCTCTCCGATCCTGCGCACCGCGTCGTCGAACGCCCTGCGCTTGGGAACGGCGGCCAGCGCGTGGACCGGCGCCGCCCGCGGGGCGTCGGGCAGGCTCCGGATCAAGCGGAGCACGGCCTCTTTCCTGTCGATTCGTTCGATCTCGGCCAGCGCGCGCCTCCCGCTCGGATCCGCGACCTCCACCGCGTCGCCCGCGGAGAGACGCCGCACGCGCGACAGGTACCGCAGCTCGCCGCCGGTCACGTTCAGCGACTCGCCGGGCTCTCCGACCCGCTCCACCAGCACCCGCGTCAAGCCGGCCTCCGCACCGCGATCGCCCCCCAACCTTCCCGATCCCGCCGCTGCCTCTCCTCGAAGCCCGGCCACAGCTCCAGGCAGGGGTCCAGCTGGTCGACCAGCAGGCCGCTGAGCAGCGCCTCTCCTCCCGGCTCGACGAGCCGGGCGATCCGCGCGGCGCAATCGCGAAACACCGACAGCTCCAGGTTGGCCAGCACCAACGGCCAGGCGCCCGAAATTTCACGGGGATCGGCGCATCGCAGCGAGACGATATCCTCCACTCCGTTGGCCCGCAGGTTCTCCTCGGCCGCCCGCACGGCCTCGGGATCGTCGTCGATTCCCTCCACGATCCCGGCTCCGAGCTTGGCCGCCGCCACCGCCAGGATTCCGGAGCCGGTCCCCACGTCCAGCACCCGCGACGGAAGACCCGAGACGCTCAGCGCCCTGCTCTCCATCATCTCCAGCACCAGGCGGGTGGTGGCGTGGCCGCCGGTGCCGAACGCCGCGCCCGGATCGATCACGATCGTCTCGCGTCGATCGTCGAGCCGCTCCATCCAGGGCGTCACCACGCGCAGGGTCTCGAGTTCCACCGGCGAGAAGAACTCCCGCCAGCCGACGCTCCAGCCGTCGTCAACGACCTCGATCGCCTCGATCAGGGCGGGCGGCTCCAAGCGTGAGATCGCCTCTGCGACCCGGTCGCGGATCCCGGCCTCGGGGAAACCGGCGCGCAGCTCGCTCGTCTCCCCCGCTCCGGACGAGAGCGTGTCTCGATCCCGCACCTCCACCGAATCCGCCCCGCGCTCCCACAGCTCCCAGCACAGGTCGTCAACCCGATCGGCGTCGACGCGCACCACCAGGCAGGGCCAGGCTTCGCGCTTCATCTTCCGCTCTTACGGCGACGAAGCGTCTCGACCAGCCGCCGCGCCTGTTCGCGCTCTCCACCTTCGAGAGCGGGCATCGCCTGTTCCAGCAGCTCGAGGACATCCGCGTCCGGCCAGGCACGCGTCTCGACCAGCGCCGCGGCGAGCCTGTAGAGGCGTTTGGCCGTCAGATCGTACCCGGGCGCCACCAGCCGCACTCGCTCCAGGCTGCGCGCCACCGCGTGCAGATCGCCCAGCACCCAGGCGCTGTCGGCCAGCCCGAGCAGCACCTCCGGGTTGTCGGGATCCTCCGCGGCCGCCTGCGAGAACCAGTGGTGCGCGCGGCCGGGATCGGAGAGCGCGTCCAGGTGCAGGCGGCCGACCACGGCCAGGTGCGCCGCGCTGGGACGATCTCCAATCATGTACGCCAGGCGGGCGAGCACCTCGGCCTGGCTGCGGAAGTCGCCCTGCCGCTCGTAGACCTGGGCCAGCAGCTCCAGCGCCTGGGGATCCCCGCCCGCGACGCGATCCGCCAGCTCCAGCAGATCGCGCGCGGCGTCGCCGTCCCCGAGCCTCATCTGCGCCAGGCCCAGGCGGCGGTAGACGACCGGCTTGATCGATCGATCGCCCACTCTCTCGAGCAGGCGATCGGTCAGCTCGGCCAGATCGCGATCGCTTTCGGGATCGGTCGCCACGCGCGCCAGCCCCTCGGCCGCCGGCAGCGGAATCGGATCGCCGGAGACCAGCTCCAGGTAACGATCGCGAGCCTCGGAGATGCGACCGAGATGCTCCGCGGCACGCGCGCGCCAGAGGCGCAGCTCCTGGTCGTCCGACTCCTCGGGCAGGCGCTGCAGGCAGGCGTCCAGCTCGCGCCACTGCTGCCGGCCGACGTAGAGACCGGCCAGCGCGCGGTTGGCGCGGGGCTCGTCCGGAATCGCCCTCGTCGCACGCCGGTAGCACTGCTCGGCCCCGTTCTCGTCTCCGAGCTTGTCCTCGAGCAGATTCCCCAGAGCGACCGCCAGCCGCGCGGTCTCGGCCGGCGGGGCGCCGCTCTCGATGCGGGCGCGCAGGCGATCGGCCAGGCTCTCCCAGTCTCCCCTGCGCTCCAGGATGCTGCGCATCCGCGCCCAGGGGCCGCTGTCGGCGGGGCGCAGGTCGAGCATCGCGTCCAGCCCCTGGACCGCCTCCATCTCCCGTCCCCGGGCCAGATCGAGCTCGACGCGAGCCTCGAGCACGGCCCAGTGATCCTCGATATCCAGTACCTTCTCCATGCCCTCCAGGCGATCCAGCAGCTCGCCGAGCTCCTCCCCATCGGAGGCCGGATCCAGCAGCCCCACCAGCGCCGCGATCCAGTTGGGATCCGGGTTGCGCTCGACCGCCCGCCGCCAGAACTCGCGCGCTCCTTCGACGTCCCCGCCCTGGGCGGCGAGGCGGGCCGCCCGCGCCTGGTGGACCCCGTCCGCGTCGCCGCTTCGCGCGATCTCGCCGGCGATGCTCGCGGCCTCCTTCACGTCTCCGCGCCGCTCCAACAGCTCGGCGAGGACCTCCATCTCCGGAGGGGAGAGCCCCTCGGCCCGGTGCGCGGCCAGCAGGTCCGCGGCGGCGCCGTCCGGCTCTCCCAGCCGCGTGCGACGAATCGCCGCGCGGCGCCTGAGCAGACCGGCGCGCTCCTCTCCGCCGGTGCCCTCCATCGCCAGGGTCAGCATCTCCTCGGCCAGCGGCCAGCGTCCTCCCGCGGCCGAGGCGTCCGCCGCCGCCCGCACCAGCTCGCGATCACCGGGGCGCAGCCGAGCCGCGGCGACCAGGTCTTCCAGGCCCTCGGCCGGATCCCCTGTCGCCTCGCTGCGCGCCGCCGCCCGGCGCGAGAGCAGCTCGGCGCGCTCGTCGTCTGACCCCGTCAGCTCGAGACGCCTGCCCAGCACGGCGACGAACTGACGTCGATCACCCTCCGCCTCCAGCAGCCGCGCCAGCTCGTCCAGGTGCTCGACCCGATCCGGCTCGAGACCGACGATCCGACGCCAGCAGGAGATCGCTTCGGAAGATCTCCCGGCCCGCTCCAGGGCTCCGGCCCGGAGCTTTTCCAGATCGATGGAGCGGCGCGACTCGGAAATCCTTTCAACCAGCTGCGCCGCTTCTTCCCAGGCCTGTCGCTCGACCGCGTCCGCCGCCGCCCGGGCCAGCGCCTCGCCGTTGCTCGGATCCGCCTCCAGCGCGCGGCGCAACAAATCTCGAGAACGATCGGCGCCTCCGGCCGCGGCGGCGAGGTCGGCCGCGCGCACCAGGAACGCGGCCGCCTCCCCCGGCTCGGAGACCGCCGCCCGCGCCTCCAGGCAGCGCAGCCGCAGAGCCATGTCTTCGAGCTGCGAGGCGATCTCCAGCGCCCGCGAGGCGATCTCCAGCGCCCGCCGCGAGGGCGCCTCCCCTTCGATCTCGGCCAGCAGCGCGTCGACCGCATCGCGGGGCGCCTCCAGCGGACCGGAGAGCAGATCGGCCAGGCTCGACAAGATCCGTTTCCGCTCGCCGGCGTCCCGCTCGCGATCCAGCATTCCCTGGAGATGGTCGGCCAGCTCGCCCCAGCGCGAGGCCTCCCGCAGCTGTTCGGCCAACGCTGCGGAGACCTCGGAATCGTCGCCGCCGATTTCGCACGCGCGGCGCAGCATCGCCAGCGCCGATTCGACGTCGCCGCGCAGGTCGCGGTGGATCCGCGCCAGTTTCAGCAACCGCTCGATCTCGGCGCGCGGATCGGGCTCTGCTCGCGACTCGAGCAGCCTGACCAGCTCGTCGCTGCGACCTGCCCGCTCCAGCTCCACGGCCAGATCCACGCGCGCCTCGGAGTCGCTCTCGGCCAGCTCGCCCAGCACCTCGATCGCCTCGTCGCGGCGACCGGATCGCTTCAGCGAAGCGGCCAGCATCTGGGCCGTCTCCTTTTCGGGCGCGATCGACTGCGCCCGGCGCAAAGCCTCGGCCGCGCTGCCGTGCTGCCCTTCTGCCGAGAAGAAGTCGGCCGCCCGCTTGAGGTCGGCGATCGCGTCCTCGCCGTCGCCGGCGGTGCGGACCAGCAGATCGGCGAGCTGGGCGCGGTCGCCGGTCGACTCCACGAGATCCACCAGCTCCTCGCGCGCGCCGGGATAGGCCGGGTCGAGCTGCACGATCTCCTCCAGGATCTCCCGCGCCGCCGCGGTGTCGCGAACCTCGTTGCGCCGCACGCGGGCGGCCATCAGCAGAAGCTCCTTGGCCTTCCCTTCTTCCACGTTCTCGGCGACGCGCTCCAGCGTGCCGGCCGCCTGCTCGGCGCGACCCAGGAAGAGCAGCGCCTTGGCCGCGATCAGGGCCGAGCGGGCTCGCAGCGGAGCGGGCCCGGAGCCGGCGGCCGTCGCCGCCTCCAGCGCCCGCTCGTGGTCCCCGGTCTTGAGGGCCGCCTCGGCCTCCCCCAGCGCGGCGAGGTGCTCGCCCTCGGTCTCCACTCCCCGCTCGCGGCGCGCCGCGGCGAACAGGTCCCGTGCCGCGTCGGGGTTGTCCGCCTCGGTGAACAGCTCGGCCATCTCCAGAAGCGCGCCCCGCCTTGCATCCGGCGGAAGGTCGGGCAGCGCCTCGCGCAGCAACGAGGCGGCCCGGTTGGTGTGGCCGGCGGCGGCCATCAGCCGCGACCTCTCCGCGAGGGTCAGCGCCGCCTCCTCGCCGCGCCCGGCCTTTCTCAGGCCGCGGGCCAGGGAATCCAGCTCGCCTTCCAGCTCCTCGCTCCTGCCCAGGCGCCGCAGCGCGTCGACCAGAGCGCGGCGAGCCTCCACCAGATCGGGCCTGCTCTCCAGCGCTCCGCGCAACCAGCCGACGGCCGCGCCGGGGTTCTGAAAGTCGTCGAGCTCCAGCATCCCGATCTCGGCGGCCATCTCACTGCGCCTTTCGGGATCGTCGACACTGTCCAGCCGCTCCAGCAGCAAGTCGCGCAGCCGCGCCTTCTCGCCGGCGCCCCGGCTGGCGCGAATCAGCTCGTCGACTATCTCGAGCCGCCGGGGAAATCGCTCGCGGGCGGCCTCCAGCGTCGAGAGGGCCGGTGCGAACGCCCCCGTTTCGATGCGGGCGCGAGCCAGCGCCAGCACGGTGTCCGCGGTCGGCTCCTCGACCAGAACCCGCTCCAGCTCTCCGGTCAGCTCGGCCCAGCGGCCCTCCCGCTCGAGCAGATCGAGGTGCATCCTCCGCGCTCCCGCGGCCGACTCCTCGTGGCGCGAGGCCTCGGCGAGCCAGGGCTCGGCCGCGGCCGGCGTCTCCAATTCCTCCAGGTAGATCCTCGACAGCTCCAGCGCGGCTTTTCCGCGGTGGAAACCGTCCTCGATCGACTCTCCTCCGCGCAGGGACTGCTCCAGCACGTCCGCCGCCTCCGCGTGCCTGCCACACGCCTCGAGGGCGGCCGCCAGCCGCCGCAGCCGCTCCGGAGCGCGCGGACCGATCTCGATCGCCTTGCGGTACCTGGGCACGGCCAGCCGCTGCTCGCCGCTCTCGGCCCAGACATCCGCGATCGAAGCGCAGGCGCGGGCCGCCCCGGCCGGATCCCCCCGCTCTTCGCAGCGCCGCTCCAGGCGCTCGTAGCCGCTGATCGCGCGCTCCGCCTTTCCGCTGCTCGCCAGGGCGTCGGCCAGCCCCCAGGCGGAGGACAGGTCGTCGGGATTTGCCAGTGTGGCCCGCTCGAAATGCCGCACCGCGCGCTCGGCGTCTCCCAGCTCCTCGAGCATGATCCGTCCCGCCCGGCTGTGGGCCTCCCCCCGGGTGCCGGGGCTCTTGTGAATCGCGATCCAGCGCTGGATCAGGCGCTCGACCGCCTCCGATTCTCCCAGCGCCGCGCGCGTGCGGACCAGCTCCAACAACGCCTGCGGATCGTCCCGTCGCGCGGCCAGCGCGCGGTCGAGCCAGCCCGCCGCCGCGTGCGGATCGCCCCTGGACAGCAGGCGACCGATCCGCAGGCCGGCGGCCAGCCTCTCCAGCGCGCAACCCCGCTCGAAGAGCTGCTCGAGAAAACGCACCTCGCCGGCGGCGTCTCCGGAAAGCGCCCCGATCTGGGCCAGCACCGCCAGCAGACCGTTTTGGGGCTCGCCGCGCTCGAATGCCTCCACCGCCAGGGCGCGGGCGCTTTCTCGCAGATCGGGAGAGACGGCATCGATCATCGCCAGCCGCTCGGCGACGATCGCGTTGTCGGGCTCCTGCTCCAGCAGGCGGGCGTAGGCCCCGCGCGCCTCCTGCAGCTCCCCCCGCGCGAGCCGATCGTCTCCCGGTCTGGTGAGGCGCGCCTCCTCGAGCTTGCGCAGGCGGGCGATGCCGGTCTCGCGCTTCCTCTCGTCGCTGGTGGATTCGGACAGATCCGCGTCTCGGTAGTCCAGCTCCGCGCGATCGGCGACCAGCTCCAGGCGATGGAGAAGCACGCCCCCGTGGTCCGGCAGCCTCCACCCGCGGCGCGGCAGAATCTCGATCAGGGCCGACTTTACCGGGTCCGGTGGGCGCAGCTCCAAACCGTCGATCTCGGCGCCCTGCAGCTCACCGACACAGGCCAGCGCGGCGATCAGCAGCGGAGCCGGCAGGGGGCCGTAGGCGCGCGGATCGTCGATCAACAGCGAGGGAACGCGCTCCCCGGTCGAGGGCAGCAGCCTGAAGCTGAAAGGCACGCGTCCACCCTCGGGACCGTAGCTCGACAGCACCGAGACGAACTCCTTCTCGAAGGCCAGCTTGGATTCCCCGATCCAGGACCCCGGTCTGGCCCGCGAGCCGAGCAGCTTCTCCAGCTCGTCCAGGCCGAGAGAGACGACCATCCGGACCAGCGACAGGCGGCGACCGCGCAGCCCCCGGACGCCGGCGGTGACGTCGAAGGGAAACGAGATGCTGGGAATCGCCAGCTCGAGCAGGTCGACCGAGGCGGCCGGCGAGACCCGTTCCCGTTGCAGGCGCAGTATGCCGCGCCCGCCGGAGAAATGCAGGGAGAACCCGTCGCTCTCGGGTCGCTGTCCCTCTTCGGGCTCCGGCGCGACCTGGCTGCGCGAGTCCCGGGGTCTGACAACTCGTAGTCGTTTTCGAGTCATATCTCGCGTCAGATGTCGCACTATCGTATCATTGGTTCTCACAGGGCCCCAACAAACTAGCTGTCTCGGGTGTCCAACACCACAAAGGGAAATGACAGCCGACATAAAACACTGGTCACCGATAGCCGTGGCGCTCACCGCCGCCCTCCTGCTGGCGCCCGTCCATCCGGCCCTCGCCGGCCCGCGGCACCAGGCCGCCCCGAACGCGGACGAACAGGGACAGGACGCCACCCCCAGCCTCGACCGAACAGCGGAGCCGACCGCCCCCGATCCCGGAACCGTGCCCGCTCCCGCCGCACCGCCGATCTACGAGAAAGACCCGCGCGACGAGATGGACATGGGGTTCGATATCGGTGCCGGCCTCCTGGAGTTCTTCCACCTGGATATCGCCCTGCTGATATCGCGCGAGTGGGTCGTCGGAATCGGCGCGGGATCCTTCCCCATCGATCGCGCTTTGAGCAGGGCGATGGGAACCGACGACCTCGAAGCATCCGCGCAGAGCCACGGCCTGGAGGTCACCGGCAGGGTCAGGACCGAGCTCGGCTCCGGCCGGCTGTTCGGTCGCTGGTTTCCCTGGAGCAGGCGCTTCTTCACCGAGTCGACGCTCGAGGTCTGGAGCCTGGAGGCGATGGCCAAGGGGGTGATCACCGACACCGAGACGCAGGAAGACCTGTCGCTCAAGGTCACGGCACGTGTCTGGGTGCCGATGATCGGCCTGCACGCCGGCTGGCGTTTTCTGTGGAAGAACGGAGCGTTTCTCGACCTGGCGGGCGGGCTGAACCTGCTGCTCTCCCCCGGTGCGGACGTCGAGCTGGGCGGATCGGCGATCACTCGGCTCGAAGAGCTGGACCCCAGAGTGAAGGACAACGTCAAAGAAGCCCAGCGCTTCATGAGCAAGGCCCTCGAGGAGGGGGCCAACCGCGTCGCGGTCGAGAAGATACGCATCTTCCCCACCTTGGCGATTAGATTCGGTTGGGCCTTCGACTTCTGGTAGATTCGGCCTCGATGCCGATTTCGAAATCCAGGGTATTCCATGGGAAGACAGCGTTGACCGCGGCGCTGATCGCCGTGTCGTGCGGAGGAAACGCGGACCGCAGCGAGCTGCGCGTCGTCGGCGCGGACAAGCCGCTGCATCCCCTGGCTCTGATCGACCGCGCCGAGGACGACCGCCGCGCGGGCGCGGCTTTGCTGGACCTGATCGAGCACCCCGATTCCGAGGTGCGCTCCAGGCTCGCAATCGCGCTGGGCCGAATCGGCGATCCGCTCTCGGCCGAAACACTGGTTGGACTGGCCGGCGATCGCGAGCCTCGAGTCAGAGAGGACGCTCTTTTCGCCCTGGGGCTGCTGGACGAGGCGCCGGACAACGCGAGGCGGCTGCTCTTCGAGCGAATCGGCGCGGACGCACCGATGCAAGAGCGTCTTTTCGCGATCGACGCGCTGGGGCGCTCGGACTCCGAGAACGTCGTGCCGCGGCTGGTCGCCGAGCTCTCCGACGATTCCGCCGAAATCCGCGCAGCGACTCTGGTCGCGCTCGGTCGACTGGGCCGCGGCGGAATCGGTCTGAAAAAGGCCGCGCGCCGTGCCGTCGAGCTGCTCGAAGACGACGACAGCGAAGTCCGCTTCGCCGCCGCCTTCGCCCTCTACGGCGCCGCCACCTCGTCTCGGCTGCGGCCGGAAGCGGTGGAGGCGCTGCGCGAGGTCGCGACGAGGGATGACAATCCCGACGTGCGAGCCTACGCCTTCCGCGCTCTGGCCCGCTGCGACGAGATCGACGAGGAGATGCTCGGTGCCGCGCTGGAAGACACGGACTGGCGTGTTCGAGCGACAGCGGTCTCCTCTCTGGGCCTGCAGCGCGGCAAGCACCGCTGCCCGCTGGCGGCGCGCGCCCTCGCTTTTTTCGCCGCGAGCCTCGAAAGAGACCCCGCCTGGATATCGGGTCCAGCGGCGCAGACCGTAATCGCCGGGCTGAAAATCGCTCTTTCTTGTCCGCCCGCCGAGAGACCGCGCCAAGCCGCGAAGCGCATCGAGCGGAAAATCGAGGGATCGAGCGAAGACCTCACAGCCGGCGCGTCACGCGTTTTCTGCCTGGCGCGCGCCCTGGGAGGATCACCCGACGCCGCGCTCATCGCCTGCGACAGGGAACGGCCCCACGTGGGAAAACGCATCCTGATCGAGCGCATCGCGAGCTCGCCGCCGCTCGAACCGCGGTGCCGGGAGCTGTTGTCCTCGATGGCGGAGGATCCGGATCCGCGGGTGGCCTGTGCAGCGATCGACGCGTTGGCCGGTTGCGGCGATCCCGGGGCGATCGGCGCGGTGATCACAGCGACCGGAGCCGATCGCGCGCTGGTCGCGACAGCGGCGCTGGACGCGATCGCGGCCCACCCCGAAACTTTCGCCGCCGAAGGGAGGCTCGAAACCACCCTGGAGTCGATCGGAAAAGCCGTGGAGCGCTTCAGGAGCTTCCAGCACGCGTGGGGAGCCCTGGTATCCGCCGCGGGAGCGCTGGCGGCCACCGGCAGCTCGCGAGCCGAGCCCGTCCTGGAGAGGCTGGTGACCGACAAACGTCCGCCGGTCCGCGGAGCGGCTCTGGAAGCTCATCGATCGATTGACGGAATCGAAGCCCCGCAAATCCTTCCGCCCACCCGACCGGCCAGGCGGGTGTCGCACGAGGAACGACAGCGCTGGCGCCGCACCGACGCCACGGCGACCGTGTACACCACCCGCGGCGCCTTCTCGATAGAACTGCTCGGCGGTGTGGCGCCGTCGACGGTTGGCAGCTTCACTGCTTTGGCGGAAGACGGTTACTTCGACAATACGGAAATCCACCGCGTCGTGCCCAACTTCGTGGTCCAGGCCGGCGACCCGACCGCCACGGGTCTCGGAGATCCCGGCTACGCGCTGCGCTGCGAGGCCTCTTTTCGCGACTACCGTCGCGGCACCGTGGGAATGGCGCTCGCCGGAAAAGACACGGGAGGATCGCAGTTCTTCGTGACGCTCTCGCCCCAGCCCCACCTGGCCGGCAACTACACGGTGTTCGGCGAGGTGACCGAGGGCATGGAGACGGTAGACCGACTCTCCCAAGGAGAGAGAATAAAGAAGATCGAGATCCACAAAGATCCAATCTCGGATCGTCGGGCAGCGCGTCGAGCACGAGGCGCAGCCGGTCCGAATCCGAGGCCGTGTCGATTTGTTGCCAGGTGAATGCGGAGTGCTCCCGAGGAGCAATCCGCGCTGTAGGGTTTTCCGAGAGCCACTGATTCTCATCGGCGGGCAACATCTGTCCCAATCCGCGGCGTCTCGAAAGGCACGCAGACAGGTGCAATGGTGCGTCGGTGGTGGTCGCGATCAGTTTGGGGAATATCCGCCGTCAAGACGGCTCATGCAGCCGGTGCTGATTCCCACGAACCATAGCCATCAACACGACCGGCGCGAGACCGAGCCGCATCTCCATCTCTGTGTTTCTGCGGATCGATCGTTTGACGCCATTTTTTTCGCTTGACCATCGTTTCCCGCTGCCTGTATGCTTTTCGTGTTCGGTCAAAGATACGCAAGGGAGGTGGGGTCATGCCGGGTATTTTTTCGAGAATCATCGGGATCGCGGTCTGCGCGTCGATCGCGCTGTCTGTCGGGGGGGGGGGCTCGCGCTGCCGAGCCCTGCGTCAACAATCCTAACGACGGCTTCAGGGGCTGCGACCCGGTAAACGACCACTGCGCGCGGGGCAGCGGACCGACGACCATGGTGCCGCTCTACTATGGATTCATCGTCGACTACGCATCCAACTTTGAGTCCAATTTCTATCTGGAGAAGCTGAACCAGCTGGACGCCGGCGGCTACCTGGAGCTGGTGGTTCCGGGCAACAGCGTGGCGTTGGACATCTCTCCATATGACACCCAGTACTCGCCAGGTATTGAGAGCCAGCTTATAGCGGCTCGCGTCTCTCAAAGCGCGGGCTCTTCGGAAATGGAGGTCCCGGCGCTGCTGCTCAACTGCGGGGTGCACGCGTACGAGTGGATTCCGCAGGAGGTCTGCCTCGGTTACGTCGACTACCTGGTCAAGGCCGCCAACGGGCTATATCCGTACATGGCCGACAAACAGAAAGTGATGGACATTCTCGAAAAGGTCGAGATCTGGGTTGTTGTGCAGGCCAACCCGGGCGGCAGGATCCTGGACGAGGACTTCGACGGCAGCGGGAAATCCTGGGAGGATCAGACCAACCAGCGCAAGAACGCCCAGTGGGAGGAGGGGTTCGACTGCATGAGCTCCTGGCAGGGTCACGGGCTTTCCGGGAGATGCTTGGGGGAGACCAGCGTCTGGAAGGGCGGCTCGAGGAACCACTGGAACAAGCCCGGGATCAACGTCGGCCGGGCGTTCGGCACGGGCTGGGGTCAGGCCAGCCCTGTCGGGTTCACGCGCAACCTGATCTTCGGCGAGCGGAACGCTCCGAACGTGGCGCCCGAGCGCTACAGCTGCAACAACGACGATGAGTGCGAGGACGAGTTCCCGGACCATCCATTCTGTATAGAATACATGGACCCAAAATCTGGCGACCCTGCAAGCGGCTGTTTCATGGCTCCGTCCTGCGATCCGAGCACGAACTTCATGGTCGGGCTGGAGGACGAGCACGGGATCGTGCACTCCTGCCTGGAGACCGATCTTCCATTAGGAGGCGGAACGATTTTCCTGCCCTGGGAGTGCGGGGTAAAGGGCGACCACGTAGATGACTGGTCGGGCAGTAATCCCTGGTTTTCCAGCTTGGTGAACGAGCCGCTGCTCGAGTACTGCCACTACGGCGTGCTGGTCTCGTGCGCGAGCGACGCCGACTGCCATCCTCCGAACGTGGCGGCGAACACCTTCGAAGTCTACCCCCTCACCGACCCGCAACCTCCGCACGCTCACTTGGCCGATATCGACGACCACCTCTTTTGCAATCTCAATGAGAGCTCCGATTCCTACGGCCATTGCTCGATCGCCGAGAACCGCACCTGCTGCTCTCCCGAGTACGAGGGCCAGCGTCCCTACGAGTCGGTGGAGGCGAGGATGATCCGCGATCTGGTGAACAACGTGCCGTTCTCGCTGGCGCTCGATCCGCACTCGTCGCGGTCGGACTCGCAGTACGTCTGCTCCAAGACCGGCCTGGGCAACGGCTGCTCGTCGGGAGACCACGCCCACGCAAACGGCAACGGAATGCTGAATGCGCTGGTCCAGGCCTACAACTACGGCTACACCAACTCCGGCCACGACTACAGCGCCGGCGCCGACGGACACTGGGACGTCTATTACAAGGGCGGCATGGGGCTGAGCGGCGACGAGCAGCTCCCCGAGTTCATCACGCACCGCAGGAAGAAGAGCGGGTCGATCAGCTCCAAGGGCCTCGGCCAGCTTACCGCCTACTACTCGAGCAAGACCGAAGCTGTCCAGAAGGCCGGCGCGTATACGGTCACCGTGCAGAACTTCGACCGCGACACGGTGCGCGCGATCCCGTCGTTCCTCGTCGAGCTCGGCACGCGCAAGGACGAGGTGGAGCAGGACGAGCGCATGCTGTACAGCCGCACGATCGCCTGCGACGGCGAGACGGTGGGAGCCCTGGGCAGCAGGCCGCGCTCGCGCCTGGCCGTGGAGAACCAGCTCGAGGGGCTCAAGGGGATGGTGGCCTACCTGGCAGACCAGGCAGGGACACCGTGGAACGGAAGGGACGGCTCGGGTGCTCTGGTAGTGCCTGGGGTCGTCGACTCGTCGGTGATGGGGCTGCGCATCCACGACGGCCACGGCCGCGGCGTGCAGCAGACAGAGTACGACTGGCAGAAGGTGGATGACGACCCGAGAGCCGTGACGGTAATCCCGGCCGGGAACTGGGTGGTGGAGTTAGATATTGTTTCAGGTGGACCAGATACTTACCAGAGTTCTGCTGCACTGAATTTGTGGGTGGATGAACTAGGTTACAATGGAAACTCTCTGAAATTCGACAAAATTTTGGGGGGGAACACATACACATTACAAACTGGAACAAGGCAGGCTGTGAAATCACGTTACGTTTTCAGTCCGGGTTCTTCAAACACAGACGTGCATGTCCTGTCGGCAGAAAACAGCGAGGTACTCAGTCCCAACTGGAATGCCACGAAAGCAAACGACATCAACGTGGCCAAGGTTCGGGTGGTGGCCTGCGACGACAGCTCCGCGATCCCCAACGGGCTCGGCCCGGACGAGTTCTGCCAGGCCGGCATGCCCCATCCGAACGAGCAGTTCTGGTGCGGAGGCGACGGCCGGTGCCGTGAGTGCGGTCTTCGCGACGAGGAGTACGTGGAGTGCGAAGGCCCCGGCGCCTTCTGCGTGGACGGCTACTGCGACACCGCCGGCGAGTGCCTCAGCGGCCAGCTCGAGGACTCTCACGAGGGCTCGGTGGGCGAGACGTCCCCGGTGCTCGCCGGCTGGGGCCAGCACAGCGTGGGTAGAACTCTGCACAAGAAGAGCTCGAGCGGCGTCTTGCAGCAGGATGTGGATCACGTGAAGATCAAGGGAACGCATCAGGATTTTCCTCACTACAAGTACAACCTGAAGGTGACTGCCAGAGATCTGTGCTTCGACACCAGTCAATCTCCGGGTTCGTGGGATATCCGGATAGGCAGGCTGCTGTCGGGTCCAGTTTTCGAAAACTATGAGACCTTGATGCCTTGGACCCAGGTTCCTTCTCAGCTCGTTGCGCCCGAGTTCGAGGTGCCGCTGGACTACGCCGCGACAACGGCGATGAAGAACGGCTACCCGGTCCGGGTCTCCGTGCGGAACGACAGCTCGAGCCCGAGGAGCTTCAGCTACCAGCTCGAGATCTCGCTGACGGTCCAGAATCCGGAGGTTGCCTGGCCACTCTGGCCCGAGCAGATCGACAGGCCGGCTTTCGAGATGGGCCCGTCCAAGTGGTTGCAGTTCGAGGGGGGCTGGGTGGAGATAGAGCCCTACCGGGTGGCGGTAGAGACCGAGCAGCGCGTCTTCTTCAGGCCCAGCGAGGAGTCGGAGCGCAGGCTGTGGCAGGTGGAGATGGTGATGGTCGACCGCTGGGGGGACGTCGCGCTCGACGCCAACGGCTACCCGGTGGGATACGCCGAGCGCCTGGACGGCGGCCTGGCGATAGACACGGCCGGGCTCGAGATCGACGAGGGCCCTTTCCGCGTGATGGTGCAAAGCGAAGGCGAGCCCGTGGGGGGGAGAATCTACCTATGCCCGCCCGGCGCGCCGGACTGCTCCGAGCACGACGTGACGCGCGACATCTGCGGCGGCGAGGGGGCGTGCGAGGGAGAGGGCGAGGTCTGCTGTTTGGACGCCAACGGAGCCGCGAGCTGCGCCGACACGCGCAACGACATCGACAACTGCGGCGGCTGCGGGCGCACCTGCGAGTGGGACGAGGTCTGCCTGGACGGCGTGTGCGCCCGAGGAGAGGGGATCAGCTGCTGGGAGACCGAGTGTCCGGACGGGACCTACTGCGCCTCGGACGCGTGGCTGTTCCGCACGGACCCGTCCTGCCTGGCGCTGGACGTAGACCGCGACAACTGCGGCTGGAAGGGCCACGCCTGCGGCGAGGGTGTCCGGTACCACCGATCTCTACCATGAAATCCCGCACATCAATCCCCGTAACGACGCCTCGCACTTCTTCCCCCTGCGAGACCTCCCAAGTGCTCCGCACAAGGGTGAGAGGTCTCTCTGGTGGAAGAAGTGCGTTCACTATAACGAACAACGATTCGTGGGATATCCTGGTTCAGTTATCTGGGATGGGACACGAGGGGAGGGAGTGCGCCGGCGGTCTCTGCCTGCCGATCACCGGGGAGCCCTGCCAGGCGGACTGCGGCGAGAGCCGGAGCTGCTGCTGGGCCTTGGGCCAGACGGCGTGCGTCGACACCTCAAACGACGTTTTCAACTGCGGGCAGTGCGGGCACGTTTGCCCGCTGGGCTCGGTCTGCGACGGCGGAGCATGCGTGGAGCTGCTCGAGGTCTGGGACCCCTGCCCGCTGGGGACGAGCAACTGCGGCGGGAGTGATACACTGGAGTGCGTGGACCTGGCGAGCGACGAGGAGAACTGCGGTCGCTGCGGGGGCAGGTGCACGGTGGACGCGGACTGCATCGACGGAGTCTGCGTCAGGGTTCGGAACCTGGACGAGGGAGACTATGAGGACTAGCTTTTTGCTCTTTGCGCTGCTTTTGTCGCTGGGGGGCTGCACGTCCTGCGACGAGGGGGGCGGCGCGGCCGGCGGTGTCGGCGAGATGGACACCGCCTACGACGGCGGGCCGTTCGAGGGCTGCGCGGGCTCGGCTCCGCGGGGGGCCGTCTGCATCGAGGGCGGCGACTATCTGCTGGGCTGCATGGACTACGACCCCTGGTGCGCGCCGTTCGAGCTGCCGCTGGCCGAGGTGGAGCTGAGCCCTTTCTGGATCGACCGCGAGGAGGTCACGCTCAGGCAGCTGATCCCGTTTCTCAACGCCCACCAGAAGAGCGGGTTCGAGTGGGATGAATATGGGAATATATGGCGAGAAGGGGGAGACGAGCATATTTGGGTTCATGCTTACAACCAGATTGGTTTCAACTCCAGTGGTCAGTACAAGTGGGGCATCCACGAGGAGAAGTGCGACAAGACTGTCGAGGCCGCGGTCGGCGGTCTGACCTGGCACGGGGCCGAGCTGCTCTGCGCCTGGCGCGGCGGTCGGCTGCCGACCGAGGCCGAGTGGGAGGCGGCGGCGCGCGGCCGCAGGGCGCTGATCTGGCCCTGCTCCTACGAGCACATGGACTGCTGGTACGGTCTCTACGACTGCTGCTACCAGTCCGGCGACTGCGCTGTGGGCCACTGCATGGACGAATGCTGCATGCCGGACAACGCGGAGTTCAACGGCCACTGCGACAGCCCCCTGGGCCTGGACGGAGTATACGGCAACGCGCTGGAGTGGGTGCGCGACGGCCTGGCCGGAGTGCACGAGCAGTGCGCGGGCGGCGGCTGCAAGGACCCGGTGGACGACAGCGGCGATCTGCGGGTGCTCAAGGGCGGGGGGATCACGCAAAAATGGGAGTACACGCGCATCTCGGCGCGCCTGGTCCTGCCCAGGAACGACTTTCTCTGCGACACGGGAGTGCGCTGCGTGTTCGACGACGCGCCCGGGGCCGACGGTGACGCGGACGCCGACAGCGACGCGGACGCCGACAGCGACGCGGACGCGGATCTCTGCCTGCCGGGCGTGGAGGTCCGGCAGCCCGGCACGGAGCTGTGCTGGCGCCGCTGCCCGCTCGGAGAGACAGCCTATCCCCCCAATTTGTCTGCAGGGGAACCGGACTACGCTACCTGCATGGGAACCAGTGTTTCAGTCGACTGGTGCGATGCCAGCGGTAAGGAGTCGAGCGTCTGCGAGCCGGACCACCCCGGCCAGGACATCTGCGCGCGGGAGCTGGGCCCCGAGCACCGCCTGCCCACGGCCGCGGAGCTGTCCGCCCTGCTCGAGGAGTCGGCGCTGGGGCTGCACGACGGCAAGGGCTGCCTGGACGACGAGTCGAGCTTGGAAGACCTGCTGATCGGATGCGGCTGGTACTGGTCGTCGACGAAGCACGGCGACGAGATGGCCTGGCAGGCCTACTTCGACTACGGCAGCGTGGCGGAGAGCAACGCCGTACACGAGCTGGACGTGCGCTGCCTGCGCGAGCCGACCGGCTCGGACGGCGACACGGACACCGACACGGACACCGGCGTCGAGTGCGTGCACCCGGAGGTGGAGGAGTCGTGCCAGGAGGGCTGGTGCCGCATCGAGCCGGGATGCTTCACGATGGGCAGCCCCGAGGACGGCATCTGTCACATGTGGAGCGAAACGCGGCACCAGGTCACGATCAAGCGCCCCTTCCTGGCCAAGCAGACCGAGGTGACCCAGGACGAGTGGACAGCGGTGATGGGATCTAATCCTTCCAATTTCTCCGGCTGCGGCGGAGACTGCCCGGTGGAGAAGGTGAACTGGTACCACGCGGCGGCGTTCTGCAACGCGCTTTCCGCCTCGGAGGGCCTGGAGCAATGCTACCGCGATCCCGGAGACGGCACGCCGTACGACCCGTCCGACGCCGAGGCCGAGACCGAGCCGGACTGGCCGGGCGGGCTCGATTGCGAGGGCTACCGCCTCCCGACCGAGGCCGAGTGGGAGTACGCGGCCCGGGCCGGGACCAGCACCGCGTTCCACACCGGCCCGGTCACCAGCGAAGACCCGTGGTCCTGCGACTATCCTGACGAGAACCTCGAGGCCGCGGGCTGGTACTGCTACAATTCCTCGAACGAGACCCACCCGGTGGCGCAGAAACAGGCCAATGCCTGGGGACTGTACGACGTGCACGGCAACGTGGCCGAGTGGACGTGGGACTGGTGGGGCGACGGCTACGAGGAACACCAGGTCGACCCGATCGGCCCGGAAAGCGGCCTGGATCGCATCACGCGTGGCGCGGCCAGCATGTTCTGTCCGGACAACTGCCGCTCGGCCTTCGTATTGCCCTACATGCCAGAAAATCCCACTGCCTTCACCGGCTTGCGTCCGGTGCGCACTGTCCCCTGACAGCACTGACTCGGCGATTCGAGGGATCCCTTTTCGAGCCATCCGCGCTGTAGGGTTTTTTGAGGAGCGCTGAGTCGCATCGGTGGGCGACACCGGGCGGCTCCGAGGCGGGGCGAGGCGAATCTGCTCTTTTCGAGAGGTCATGCGGCGCGCGGAGTCTCGAAATGCGCGCAAAAAGGCGCACCGGTGCGCCGGTGGTCGTCGCCATCTTGGCCTTGCCGCGGATCGTGTGGTGCTCGAAGCCGAGCACCTGGTCGAG
>CAZHCG010000042.1:0-32532 GCA_964530995.1 uncultured Myxococcales bacterium | reverse complement strand
TCCCGGATGCCGCTCGCCTCCTTCTGGAGACGCTTCATCACGGTCTGGTGGATGTCCGAGGCCAGCAGCAGGGTCATGCGGAAGTAGAGGTGATCGGGCGGCACGTCGTCGATCGTGCCGCAGACAACGCTGCTCTCGCCCAGAAGCCGGCGCGCACGGCAGGCCGCGAACGAGACGGGCTCGACACCCAGCACGGTGAAGCCGCGGCCGCGCGCCTCGGCTAGAAACCAGCCGGTGGAGCAACCAACCTCGAGCAGGCGCGGCGACCCACGGCGCTCCAAGTGCGCGGAAATCCAGCGCAGTCGGCGCCGGGTGGTATTTCGCGCCGCGGCCGGGCGCTTCTCCCGATAGGAGGAATAGTCGTCCGTGTACTCACGCCGCGCCAGCTCCTCCGGATCCGGCAGGGGGACCGTCTGCACTATTCCGGTGTCCGGGCAGCGGTAGAGATCGAACGGCCGCGAGTATTCCTCGAAACGGCGCCGAATGACCAGGTGCTCCTCTCCCAGCCTGCGCCCGGTCAACGCGCTGCGCGGCTCAGTCAAGACCCTCCAACCGATCGCGCACGAAACGCCACATCGCCTCGACCTCGCGATCAATCGTGTGCTCGGCCGCGTAGCGCAGCGCCGCCTCCACCATGCCGGCGAAGCGCTCCCGCGATCGTCGCAGCTCGCAGACGGCGTCGGCGATCGCCCGCGGGCTGCGCGGTGGCACGATCAGGCCGTTTACTCCAGAGGTGACGATGCTCTCCACGCTGCCAGCGCTGGCCGCTGCGATCGGCACCGCGCCATGGGCCATCGCCTCGGGCAGCACCTTGGGCGTGCCTTCCGAGAGCGAGGGCAGCACCAGCACGTCCGAAGCGGAGTAGATCCCGGACAGCCGTCCGGTGTCGGCGACTCGGCCGTGGAACACTGCGGCGTCGCCGAGGCCCAGCTCGCCGGCGTGCGCCTGTTCCCGCTCGCGCAGCACGCCGTCGCCGACCACGTCGAGCGTCGCTTCCACCCCCTCGCCGCGCAGCAACGCCAGCGCCTCAAGCGCGTCCCCCAGGCGCTTTAGCGGCTCGACACGGCCGACGAAGAGCAGCCGCCGCGGGGGGAAGCGCGGGGCGCGGGGCCGAACCTCGCGGTGCGTGGTCGAGAGGTACGGGTGGCAGGGATTGATGCCGGCGTAGCGGGCGGCCAGGACCGGACCGGCCGCGACCGGCGCCGAGCGGCGGATCACCGGCCGCTGGGCGAAGTCGAGCAGCTCGCCCAGCAGGCGGGCGCCCGGGAAAGGGCGATTCGCGGAGAAGGCCGAGGGCCAATCGGTCGAGATGTAGCTGGTCAGCGGCAGCCCGAGCTCGCGCACCACCGGGTAGGCCGCTAGCGGGAACAGTCCCGGGATGCGGAGCTGGACCACGCTCGGCTGCAGAAGCGACAGCAACTCCCTGAAGCGATAAGCTCCACCCTTGTGGCGCAGGAAAAAAGACACCCGGCTATTGAGAGGCTTGCCGTAACCCTCGACCGTCGAGACGGTGATGTTGTCCTCGAGCGCCGGAGTAGCTGTCAATCGATCGCTGCCGGGCCCTATGTAGTGAACATGATCAAAACAGCGCGCGTAGGCGCGGAGAATCTCGTCCACGCTGCGGTTCGCCGTGCGTGCGCCGACGACAAAAACTTCGCAAACTACTACTAAACTACCATTCACGATGGTCCCCGGACGAAACGCGCGGTCGGACGCCGGCGCGCATCAACTCCAACACGCCGAAAGCCACCAACACGAATAGAATTTCCCAGACAATCGGTCGAGCAATCGACTCCATAACATTGCGCACCCCCCAGACCATGTTCTGCAGCAGAATCGCCATGATCAATGTTGGCATGTTGCTCTCGGATGCTCGCGCGGTGACTGTCAACCGGGAGAAGAGATAGCCCAGCAGTGCCATCACCGCGATAACTCCGAGCGTGCCGAAGTTGTAGTAGGCCTCGGCCACGACCGAAAACCCGTAGCCGTATCCCAGCCGCGCCATCGCCGGGTTGAACCGCCACTTGAACCACTCCGACGGAGAGTCGCGGGTCTGAGCAGGATGCAGACCTCCTAGAAAGTTGGGCACGATCGTGGTCAGAGCCCAGGCGTAGGACCGCCCCATATCGAACGGCTTGTCGCTCGGGACGTCCTTGACCGTGTAGATCACTGTCCGGTACGATTTGCTGCCCTCGACAAAAACGTCGACCGCCGGCTGTAAACCCTCCATGTCCAAGACGGACAGGCTCAGCTTCTCCTCCACGGTGGCAGGCTTGAGCTGGTAGAAGACAGCTACCAGCACGAAGACGATCGCGACGAATCCGGCGCCAGCGGCCAGGCTGACTCTTCCGATATTGTGGTTGTAGAGCCAAAAGCCGGAAATCAGCACAGACACGGCATATCCACGGTTGCCCATCAGCAGGTAAATCGCGGTGAGCGCGACCAGGATCGCAGCGCCCCTTTTCCAATGCCCATCCTCGCGAGGAAGAGACATGTCGATGAAGCCCGCCACCGGCAGGCAGTGCGTCCATATCATTCGCGCCGCCGTCGTCTCGCCGAATTCCATGTAGCGCGAGTGAAGCCAGGAAGGATCGAAGTCCACGACCAGCGCGGCCACACCCGTCACGAGCAGCAAGCGCGCCACGCCGGGAGTGGCGGCCGTCCAGCTTCGATCGCGACCCTCCTCGCGAGCCACCTTGCGATCCCCGGCCAGGCGACCGATCGTAGCGCCGGCGAGCAAAAAAAGGTATCCCAGCATTACGACGACGTTGGCCTTTGCCACGTCGTGTGCCGTTAGCGGGTAGGCTCGAAACAGGCCATACCCCTCGAGCCCGAAGATCATCAAGATGCTCTGCGAAGAGTGAAACACGATGATCACGGCCAGCAGGTAGTTGACCGGATCGGAGAAGCCCAACCGCGAAAAGGCGTTCCAAACGAAAAGGGAGGTTGCGAAAATGCCGATCACCAATCCGTGAGAGAGAACGCGGCCGATCTCCCAGCTTTCGTCCGCTGCCATCACCACCGCGGCGACGAACAGGTTGATCAAAAACAGCATCACCGTGAGCTGCAACGCGCCCTGTCCGCTGCCGGTATCGATCCGCCTCACCTCCGCTCCTTTCGGCCGCGTCCCGCAGAGCGCTCGTAGATGTCGAGCAGGCCGGCGGCGCTGCGCTCGATGGCGAACGAGCTGTCGCGCACCGCGGCCAGCGCGGCGGCGCGATCGGCTCGCGGCGCCGCCAGCGCGCGCGCCAGCGCGGCGGCCCAAACCTCAGCGCCGCCGGTGAGCGGGATCCGCTCCACGAGACCGGCGACCACGCCGGCGGAGCGCGGAACCCGATCGGAGACCACGCAGCGCAGCCCGGCGGCCTGGGCCTCGACGAGCGCCAGGCCCAGACCCTCGTAGAGCGAGGGAAAGACGAATGCATCCGCGGCACCGAGCAGCCGCGGCACGTCGGGGCGGCGACCGGCGAAGAAGAAGCGACGCTCCAGGCCGCAGGCTGCAACCAGCTCTCGGATCTCGCGCTCTAGCGGTCCGCCGCCCACCAGCAGCAGCACCGCTCGCGGTGATCTCTTAACGAGCTCGCCGGCGACCTCCACCAGGAAGCGGTGATTCTTCTGCTCCCCGAAGCTGCCCACGTGGACGACGAGCGCGGCATCGCGCGGGATGCCGAGATCCTGCCTCACGATCTCGGCGGGCGGCAGACCTTCGAACGGAGAGAGGTCCACGCCGCAGGGAAGCACGTGAAACCTGGGGTCCTCCCGCCACCGCGAGCCGAACAGCGACTCGGCCGCCTGATCGCTCGCCGCCAGCCCGGCGGTGGCGTGGCAGCGGATGCGGCTTTTCATCGAGGCCAGGTAGGCGGCGCGCAGCGGGCCGCGTCCGCTCTCGACGCTGCGCTTGTCGTTGTGTGCGTGGGCGATGCGCACCGGCACGCCGGCCGCGGCCGCCAGCGCCAGCACGAAACCGCTGTAGTGATCGAGATGGCCGTGCACGATGTCGTAGGGACCGGCTCGCTCCAGGATGCGCTCCAGGCTCGCCCCGTAGCGCCACGGTGCGTGCGGCCGGGTGCAGCGCAGCACGCGTCCGCCCAGCTCGAGCACCTCATTCTCCAGGCAGCCGAGGCGCCGCGACTGGACTGCGAAATCCATGCGCAGGCGGCGCGCGTCGAGATGGCGTAGCGCGGCCAGCAGCCAGGTTTCGATCCCGCCCGGATCGAGGCTGCCGATCACCTGCAGCGCGCGCAGCGGAGGTCGCGAGCTCACCGTTCCGTCTCCTGGACCGGGTGCTCGAGCCACCCTGACAGATCTCGATCCAGCAGGCGGCCCAGCAGTGCCACGTCGTCTGCCACCTCGGCCGCCACGCGCGCGGGCAATCCCTCCGGGAGCCGCCGCCGATCGACGGGAGCGCTGTTGAGCTCCTCGAGCAGCGGGCGCAGGCCGAAACTCTCGACGCCCAGCGCGCGCTTGGCCCTCCGCACCGCGCGCTCCAGCGAGCGCGGCGGACGCTTGACCAGCCGCCCGACCAGCCGCGAGCGGTGCCGCCGCCGCGGGTTGAGCCGCGCAAAGTCGCTTCGCCCGTCGTCCTCCAGCCCAAGGAAGCCGAGCACCTCGAGGTAGGTCGCGCGGGAATCGCGCGCCAGATCATCCAGCAGCAGGGGCAGCACCCTCCCGGCCGGCACTGCCTCCAGCAGGCGCTCCAGATGGCCGCCCAGACGAATCAGCTCGCGGTATTGGAGCATAGCCGGCTCGCGGCAGCCGGGCGGCAGAGCGCGGCCGGCTGCGCGCTGCTCCTGCAGCTCCCAGGCCCGCCGCAGATCGCGCTCGCTCTCGTCGTAGCTGCGCAGGAGCTGAGCATGCAACGACGGCAACAGCTCGAGAGGGTTGCGCAGCATCACTACAAATCGGGCGTCCGGCGCCTCGGACATGATTCGGCGTGCCGCGACTCGCGAGTAGATGTACCAGGTCGATCCCTCGCCCAGCACGCTCTCGCCCGTCCGGCAATGCGAGAAACAGCGCTCTTTGTACCGATCAATCCCGCCGCCAAAACCCAGCCCGGGAAAATCGTCGGAGAAGTAATGAGGCTCCTTGGGGCGGGAGAAACAAATCCGCGGGTGGGAAGCCAGGTAGCTGCAAATCGCCGTGGTCCCGCAACGCGGTGCTCCGACCACATAGAAATGCGGTGCTCTCGCGATCACGCCCTCCCGAAAGCCACGGTCAGGAATCCCAGCTTCCTGCGCACCACTATCACCATCGCCACGTTCCAGACCGCGATCGACACGCCGGTCGCGGCCGCCGCCCCGGTCGCGCCGAAGCGCGGAATCAAGACCGCATTCAGCGCGATGTTCAACGCGGCGCAGACGGCGACGATCAAAGCCGCGCGGTTCTGCATCCCGGTCATCGTCATCAAGAACCCTATCGATCCGCAGAATCCATTCACCAGCTGCCCGACCAACAGGACGAGCAACGGGACGTAGGAGACGACGAACTCCTCTCCGAACAGCCCCAGAGCATATCGGCCGCTCGCGGCCAGCACCGCCGCGACGACAGCCGTGAAGACCAGCACGTAACGCGAAGATACCACGGCCAGCCTGCGCAGCTCGCGCAAGCGGCCCGCGGTGTGCAGCTCAGAGAACAGCGGAGCCGCGATGGCGTTGACCGCTGTGAGACCGAAGAGCGCCAGCCGCGCCATCCGGGTCGCCGCCGAGTAGAGACCGGCCTCGTACGTGCTGTCGATCGCACCGATCATAATTATATCGGTGCGGTTGAAAACGAGGTGCATTCCAGCGATGAGAAAAATCGGCAGTGAGACCCTGATCCATTCACCGAGATCGCTCTGTTGTGAGGCACCTCTCACCGGGGCGGGCAACCTGGAAAAAAGCAGAGCCGCCGACAAGGCCAATACGGCGGCGGTCGCAACCAGGTTCAATCCCATCGCGCGCGAGGCGGCGAGGGGCTGTTCACTCAAGAACCACCAGCCGGCTACCAGCGCCACGATCAGCAGGGGGCGCACGATGTTGATCGGAAGCCCGGCGATCACCACGTGCCGCATTCCCCGCAGCGCGGCGGAGCGGACCTGTGCCACAGCCAGCAACGGCACGGTGGCCAAGGCGACGATAAAGGTCAGCTCCAGCTCGTCTTCGATACACCCCGCAGCGATCCGGACGACGACGATTCCCAAAACCGCCACCACCGCTCCGCACAGCGCAACGATTTGCCATGATCTCCGCAAGACCCCGGCCAGCAACCCCCAGCAGCTCTCCGCGCGGTATGCCGCGACGAAACGCACCAGAGAGGTACCGGTCCCAAGAGTCGAGAAGAGAGCCAGCAACTGGAGAAAAACCAGCGCGTAGACATAGACTCCGAACTGCTCCCCGCCCAGCAAACGTGCGAGCGCGAGATGAGACCCGAAGCCCGCCAGCGCTCCTGCCACCTGGACTGTCATCGAACCGGAGGCTCCTCGTCGCATCACGGACAGGACCGTCCTGCTCCCGAGATCACCCGGCTGCGGCGTCCAACGGTTGCTCATGCGTTTCTCGATCGGTGGTCGCTCTCGGTCCTCGCATCAGAGCCGGCCGTTGTCGCTCCGCTCTTTTTCTCCAAGATTCTACCGGCCGCCCTGCCCGCCGCGTCGGCCGCTAGCTGCAGCAACACCGCGCAGTGGGGCGAGACGTCCCCGCTGTCCGAGTACCAGCCGAACTTCAAGGTCGTAGGCTCTGGCTCTCCCGGTAACGATATTAAATACTTGGACGAAACATACCCTCGGGTAGTGATCCCGTTGGCTCGGCTCTCGGACTCCCATGTCACTCCGCCCAATACCGGCACCGAGTCGTCTTCACAGGCAACAAGCACCAAATTCGATTCAACTGCGAACCTGACCAAGGCGTCTCGTACCCTGTCGACGTCATCGGCTTCGTTCATCTCGACAATAAAGCCCGGCAAAGAAACCCTGACCGCCTCAGCCGTCTCGGAGTAGACGGCCTCGCGCTGTGCCCGCCGAATCGTGCGAAACTGGAAGGCGCCCACGGCACGCATCAGTCCGAAGATGACAACCGTGGCCACCAGAAGAGTGACACCCACCTGCCAGGTTCGCCCGATGTAGACGATCAGCGCGGCCATGGTGAATACCACCGATATGGCGTAGAGCATCAGCACCGCCCGCCGTTGAGTGAAACCGCGCTCCAGGAGTCGATGATGGATGTGACTGCGATCCGCGCCGAAAACCGACTGCCGCCTGATGATTCGTCTCACGATCGCCAGCAGGGTATCCATTATCGGAACGCCCATCGCCAGGATCGGCACCAGCATCGCGACCGCGGTGCTTCCCTTGCTGCCCACCAGCGAGGTCGTGGCCAGCACATAACCGATGAACATCGATCCCGAGTCGCCCATGAAAATGCGGGCCGGGTTGAAGTTGAAGAACAAGAAGCCGACCAGCGCTCCTCCGAGCGCGGAGGCGGACAGACACGCTAGTCGGTAGTCCTCGATGATGCCCACCACCAGAGTGACCACGCAGACGAAAAAAGAAACGCCGGCAGCCAGCCCGTCCAGGCCGTCCACGAGGTTGATCGCGTTGACGATCCCTACGATCCACAGGACAGTGATCGGAAGCGCGAAGAAACCCATCTCAATGGTTCCGACCACCGGCAGCAAGACGTGCTCGATGCGGTAGCCGAAAACAAAAGCTGCCACCGCGACGAGCACTTGGACCAGCAGCTTTATCCAAACGCGGGTACCTCGCAGATCGTCCAGCGTGCCCAGGGCGGCCATCGCTATCGCCCCGACGAGCAGGGCGGCCGTTCGCAGAACGTCCTCCCTGAACAACGCCGAAATCTTGTTGTCCCAAAAAAAGAGCCCTACCAGCGGAGCCAGAAAGCCGAGCAGAATCGCCACCCCGCCGAGCCGCGGGATGACTCGCCGATTGACCCGCCGACCGCTCGGCAGATCCACCGCTCCCATCCTCGGCGCAAAACGGAGCAGGATCGGCACCCCGAACACCGTAACGACCGTGGAAACCAGAAAAGTTACCAGGTAGGTTTTCATCGGGATTCTACCGAATCGATTTCGGCGGCGGCGTCCGTGTCGCCGCCTTCAGCCTTCCAGCCTCCCCCGGAACCACTCGACGGTGAGCTCCAGGCCTCGTCGCAGGGTGGTCGCCGGCCGCCAGCCGAGCCGCTCGCGGGCGCGGGTGATCTCCGGGCAGCGGCGGGCCGGGTCCTCGGGCTGGGGCTCCACGTGGGCTATCTCGGAGCTCGATCCCGCGATCTCGAGGATCAGGCGCGCCAGGGCCAGGATCGATATCTCCTCGGGGCAGCCCAGGTTGAGCGGCTCGGTGGATCCCGGCCCTTCGCGCTCCATCAGCGCGACCAGGCCCTCGACCAGGTCGTCGACGTAGCAGAAAGAGCGCGTCTGTCCTCCGTCGCCGTGGACCCGGAGCGGCTCTCCGCGCAGGGCGCGCACGCTCAGCTCGGAGATCACGCGGCCGTCGGCGATCGCCATCCGGGGCCCGTAGGTGTTGAAGATCCGCGCGATGCGCACCTCGACTCCGCGCTCCAGGCAGTAGTCGGTGCAGAGCGTCTCGGCGCAGCGCTTGCCCTCGTCGTAGCAGGCGCGCGGTCCGACCGGGCTGACGTTGCCGCGGTAGCTCTCGGGCTGGGGGTGCTGCTCGGGGTCGCCGTAGACCTCGGAGGTGGAGGCCTGCAAGACCCGCGCGCCGCGCTTCGCGGCCAGGTCGAGCACGTTGCAGACGCCGACCACCGAGGTCTGGACGGTGCGGATCGGGTTGCGGCGGTAGTGCACCGGCGAGGCCGGGCAGGCCAGGTTGTAGATCCGGTCGAGCCCGCCGGCGCCCAGCGAGGCGGGCAGGGGCTCGACGATGTCGTGCTCGACCAGCTCGAAGCGCTCGTCGTCCAGCAGAGCGGCGACGTTGTCGCGCGAGCCGGTGAAGAGGTTGTCCAGGCAGACCACGGAGTGGCCCGCGCCGAGCAGCGCCTCGCACAGGTGCGAGCCGATCAGGCCGGCTCCTCCGGTGACCAGGATCTTCATCACGCCTCGGCTCTCACCGGCTCGCGCTTTCCACGAACCAGTCGTAGGTCTTGCGGATGCCCTGCTCGAGGCCGGTCTCGGCCGTCCAGCCCAGCTCGCCGAGCCTGGAGACGTCGAGCAGCTTGCGCGGCGTGCCGTCCGGCATCTCGGTGTTCCACTCTATCTCGCCTTCGAAGCCGACGACCTTCTTGACGATCTCGGCCAGCTCGCGGATCGTGACGTCCTCGCCGACCCCCACGTTGAGAAAGACGCTCTCGTCCGTCGGCTCGAAGCGCTCCATCAGGAACACCAGCGCGTCGGCCAGGTCGTCCACGTAGAGGAACTCGCGCCGCGGCGCGCCGCTGCCCCACAGCTCGACCGACGGCCTGCCCGCGATCTTGGCGTCGTGCAGCTTGCGGATGATCCCGGGCAGCGCGTGGCTGGTCTCGGGGTCGAAGTTGTCGCCCGGCCCGTAGAGGTTGGTCGGCATCGCGGAGACGAAGCGCGTGCCGTGCTGGCGGTTGTAGCTGCGGCACATGATGATCCCGGCGATCTTGGCCAGCGCGTAGGCGTCGTTGGTCGGCTCCAGCGGACCGGTCAGCAGGTGCTCCTCCTTCATCGGCTGCGGCGCGTGCTTGGGGTAGATGCAGGAGCTGCCCAGGAACAGCAGCTTGGTCGCGCCGAAGCGGTGCGCCGCGTCGATCACGTTGGTCTGGATCTGGAGGTTGATCCGGATGAAGTCGGCCGGGTAGACGTCGTTGGCCTTGATCCCGCCCACCTTGGCCGCGGCGAGGAAGACGTGCTCCGGCCGCTCGCGCTCGAAGAAGGCGTCGGTGGCGCGCGGGTCGGTCAGGTCGAAGTCGTCGCGGTCGCTGGTCACCAGGTTCGCGAAGCCGCCGCGCTCCAGGCGGCGCTGGATCGCGGAGCCGACCAGCCCGCGGTTGCCGGCCACGTAGATCTTGGAGTCCTTGTTCATCTTCCTTTGCCTTCCTTCACGAAAACCCGTTTCACGATCGAAACCTATCACAAACGGGGATGGGGGTGCCCGGGCCGGTCGGTGACCCGCTGGCCGCGCAGGCGGTGGACCAGCTCGATCGCGGGACGGGCGTCCTCTATCCCGCGGCCCTCTCCGGCCAGCGTGCGCTCGTAGACGCGGGTGTGCAGATCCTCGAAGCCGCCGCTCAGCTCCACCTCCCGGCCGTCCACGCTCAGCGCGCGGTGGGTGGTCTGCTCGCCCGGCGCCGCGTCGAGAGGCAGATCGGCGAAGTCGACCGACAGCAGCCAGCGCACCCGGGCCCGCTCCAGCTCGAGGAAGCCGGCCATCCGCCCCTGCTCGCGGAGGTGGACCTCCGCCCTGCGCGCCGCGCCGAACAGCCACAAGAGCAGGTCGAAGAAGTGCACGCCGATGTTCATCGCCACCCCGCCCGAGCGCTCCTCGTCGCCCTTCCACGACTGGCGGTACCAGCTCCCGCGGCCGGTCACGTAGCTCAGCTCCACCTCGTGATCCGCGCCGGACAGCCGCGAGCGCAGCTCGGCGACCGCCGGGTGCTCGCGGAGCTGGAGCACGGTGTTGACCGAGCCGCGCGACTCGGACTCGAGCGCGGCGAGCTGATCCAGGTTCCAGGGCGATATCACCAGCGGCTTTTCGCAGATAACGTCCGCCCCGACCCGCAGGCCGAGCCGCACGTGGGCGTCGTGCAGGTAGTTGGGCGAGCAGATGCTCAGCCAGTGCACGCGCCGCTCTTCGGAACCGCGGCGCAGCTTCTCCAGGTGGCGGTCGAAGCGCTCGATCTCGGGGAAGTAGCGCACCTCGGGGAAGTATCGATCCAGCACTCCCACCGAGTCGTGCGGGTCGGCGGCCGCGACCAGCCGGTTGCCGGTCTCGCGGATCGCCCGCATGTGCCGCGGAGCCACGTAGCCCGCCGCTCCGATCAGGGCAAAGTTTCTCACGGATTTATTCCGATTATTGATACAGTTTTAATTTTCAAACTCCAAATTGTCAATTCAGAAGCTCGATATTGTATCGCATATCAAATCCTGATCCCGCTCTTCCAGCAGCGGATCGACCGGGATCGCGAGCGTCTCGCGGCTGGCGCGCTCCGACTCGGGCAGGGTCCCCTCGGCCCGACCGAGGTGCGCGAAGCAGGGCTGCAGGTGCAGCGGGCGGGGATAGTAGATCGCGCTGGCGACGCCGGCCGCCGAGAGTGCCTCGCGCAGGGCGTCGCGCCGGCCCCGGCCGCCCACGCGCACCACGTGCTGGTTGTAGACGTGGCGCCGGCCCGCGAGCTCCCGCGGGAGCTCGAGACCGCCCACGTCGCCGAGCCCGGACCGGTAGCGGTCGGCGACGCGCCGGCGGCCGTCCTCCCAGCCGGCCAGCTGCGGCAGCTTCACCGAGAGGAAGGCCGCCTGGAGGGCGTCGAGGCGGAAGTTGCCGCCCACCTCGTCGTGCTCGTAGCGCCGCGCCCCTCCGTGCTGCCGGAGCGCGCGGATCCGGTCGGCGAGGGCGTCGTCGCCGGTGACCACCGCGCCGGCGTCTCCCAGCGCGCCCAGGTTCTTGGCCGGGAAGAACGAGTAGATCCCGGCGTCGCCGATCGTGCCCGCGGGCCGGCCCCGGTGGCGCGCGCCGATCGCCTGGGCGGCGTCCTCCAGCAACCACAGCCCCCGGCGCTCGGCGAGCTCGACGAGCGGGTCGAGCGTCGCGGTCTGGCCGAAGAGGTGGACCGGCACGATCCCGACGGTGGCGCCGGTCACCGCCGCCTCCACCGCCGCCGGATCGATGTTGAGCCCGTCGGGCTCGATGTCTGCGAACACGGGCCGCGCGCCGAGCCGCGCGATCGCGCCGGCGGTGGCGAAGAAGGTGTAGGGGCTGGTGATCACCTCGTCCCCGGGCCCGACGCCGAGCGCCATCAGCGCGACGAGGAGCGCGTCCGTGCCCGAGCTGACGCCCACGGCGCGGCGCGCGCCCACGTGCGCGGCCAGCTCGGCCTCGAAGCGCTCCACCGCCGGACCGCCGATGAAGCGGCCCGAGGCGAGCGCCTCGTCGAGAGCCCGCCGGAAGCCCTGCCTCAGCGGCCGGTGCAGCCGCGGCAGATCGAGCATCGGGATCACGGCCGCTCCTCGTCGCTAGCAGGGCCCATTCCCCCCTCGGGCTCCCGGCGTTCCGGCTCCCTCTTTTCCGCCGGCGGGAAAGGGGGCCGGGGGGTATGGGCCTTTCCTCCGGGCCGGGAATCTGGGCCGCCCGGCTTCATTCGAGAACGATCTCCCCCTCCTCCAGTCGATACCCCGCCCCGCACTCGGAACACGAAAGATTCTCGCCGAGGCGCGCTCCACAGCGGCACACCCAGCCCACACGCCGCGCGGGAACGCCGACCACCAGCGCGTGGTCGGGCACGTCGCGCGTCACCACCGAGCCGGCGCCGACGAAGGCGAAGGCCCCGATCGAGCACCCGCAGACGATCGTGGCGTTGGCGCCGATCGTGGCGCCGCGCCGCACCAGGGTCCGCTCGTAGGCGTGCTTGCGGCTCAGCTGGGAGCGCGGGGTCGAGACGTTGGTGAACACCATCGACGGGCCGAGGAACACGTCGCGCTCGCACTCGACGCCCTGGTAAATCGAGACGTTGTTCTGCACCTTGACGTTGTCGCCGAGCACGACCCCGCCGGCGACGAACACGTTCTGTCCCAGGCTGCAGCCGCGCCCCAGGCGGCAGTTGCTCATCAGGTGGCAGAAGTGCCAGATCCTGGTGCCCGCCCCGATCTCGCACGGCTCGTCGACGACCGCGGTCTCGTGAACGTAGGCGCCCTTTTCTGCTCTCATTCCCCGAACTCCCCGATCTCCTCTATTCCGGCGAACGCCGCCACTCGTTCTGCTACCCTTCTCATCTCCTCGGGGAGCTCCTCTTGTTCCAGAAGCCGGGCGAGAGACAAGTTCGAAACCGATCCCCCACGGCTGGCCCGGAGTCTACGATGCATCTCTGGCAATACTACGTCCTTCGCGTCTGCCAGCTCGATCCATTCGTCCTCCCACCTTTCGGCGACGTGCTCTCGTGCCAGACGAGACACCGAAATTGTATCCCAACCTTTTTTCTTGTGACGCCCGTATTCTTCGTAAGCCTTCACGAGCCTGTCCTGTGCATTGTTCTTGGACTGTTCCACGGCAGACCGAAAAGAACTACGCATCGATGCCGTGTCCAGAGACAGCTGACTGTCTCTTTTTTCTACGACAAGCCGCTCGAAAGCTGTCTCGACGAGTAGATAGTTTTCGATTTCCGCCCGCTGCCAGACGTGCCATTCGATATGATCTCCGGACAGCTCTTTAGCAAGCTCGCCAGGATCTCCAGGATAGTAGTCGCGATCACCAATTACAAATACTTCGAGGGAGCGTTCCGACCTTCCGAGATGATTTTGTATCTGTTGTCGCAGCCAACGAATATCCTTGTTTCGCGGATTTCCCAAAGTGTATCCCACCGCTATTCTCTGTGCTGCTCTATTCCATCTTCGCCTTGAGAGACATTTATTGAAAAAAATGGATATGAATTTGAAATCACTCTTGTTTTCAACGAGTAGCAGCTTGCCGAATCGCTGAAGTCGAGGTACGTCGGCCGGCCCTAGAGAACCCAACGACTCGAGAGTATCGAAGACCTGCTCGTCCGCCTCCAGACGGTGGGTTCCTTTCTCATCCAGGTACAAAATATCCCGGGGGCTCAACCGCTCGATTATGTCTCGAGAGTGAGTCGCCAGAAGAATCTGCGTACCCTGGTCGCTCATCATTCTCAGCTGCTCGACCAACGCCTCCTGCAATTGACCATGAAGATGAACGTCCGGCTCATCTAGCAGAGCAACACTCGGCTCTGCCTGCAAGAGATATCCGAAAAGATATACCAATTGCTGAAAGCCAGAACCTTGGGAAAACAAGTCGAGGTCTTTTCTGCGGTCCGCCTCTCTATAGCTGACAGAAACGTAACGATCCGTCAATTCATCGAATTCAATGCTCAAGTCGTGAATATCAGGAAAGGTGGATTGCAGTATCTTCCCGAGTATCTCGTGCCTGCCTCTCTTTTTCAGATCGAAAAGTAGATTCCGTACGACTCCGTGAATGCGGCCTCTCGACAATTCGTCGGCAATGACCGCCGGAGTACGTCTCTCTTCGCGAGGAGCAAGGGACGAGAAGACCGGGAGATAGGCAGAGCTGAACCCGGCCAACTCTAGCAATGACTGCTGGTTTTCCGGCCGGACATCGAGAGAGATACCGAGCCGATTCATGTTGTGCTTGATTGAAACGGTCGCTTTTATTTCGTTGTCAAAAACGGCTGATACCCTGAGCGGTACTACGGTATTGCCACGCCGCCAGTAACCATCCGTCCATAGAGCGGTCGGATCGGCGAACTGAATTGCTACGAATTCATCTGGACTATCCGTATGAGACTGAATTGTAATGTTTCCGTTCCTTCTTTCCAAGCAACGGTGCGCACAGTAATCGAATACGGACAGTGCTTGAAGAACAGTGGATTTTCCAACGTTGTTGGATCCAACAAGACAATCGAAATCGCTGAGCTTCACCTCCAGCCTTTCGAAGCGTTTGAAGTGTTCAATTAGTATTTCCCTGATCTTCATTGCTTCCTCATTCGTCCTCTGACGATGATTCGATCAATCTCACAGCTTCACCACGTTGGACTTTTCGATTCCGCGGGCGGCGAAGGCGCCCCGGCAGTCGAGCACCAGCCCGGCCCGGCCGGCTATCTTCTCGTAGTCGAAGTCGTCGTGATCGGTGACCAGCACCGCGACGTCGCAGCCCTCCAGCCTCTCGCCGTCGGGTACCACGGCCTCGACCTTCTCCCCTCGCGTCTCGGAGGCGAAGGAGCCGACGTGCGGATCGGCGTACTCCACCCGCGCGCCCTTGTCCCGCAACAGGCGGTACAGCTCCACCCCCGGCGACTCGCGCAGGTCTCCGACGTTCTTCTTGTAGGCCATCCCCAAAAGCAGGATCCCGGATCCCATCAGCGGCTTGCCGCGCTCGTTGAGCAGGTCGGCCAGCTTGCCCACCACGAAGCGCGGCATGTTGCCGTTGATGTCGGTCGCCAGCTCGATGAAGCGGTTGTGGAAGTCGACCGCCCGCGCCTTCCACGACATGTACATCGGATCGAGCGGAATGCAGTGCCCGCCGATCCCGGGTCCGGGGTAGAACGGCATGTAGCCGAACGGCTTGGTGGCCGCGGCCTCGATCACCCGCCAGATGTCGATCTCGAGCCGATCGCACATCAGCAGAAACTCGTTGACCAGCCCGATGTTGACCGCGCGGAAGGTGTTCTCCAGCAGCTTGACCGTCTCGGCCTCGCGGGCCGAGCCAACGCAGTGCACGCGCTCGACCACGCTGGAGTAGAGGGCGCGGGCCACCTCGGTGCAGGCCGGGGTCACGCCGCCGAGCACCTTGGGCGTGTTGCCGGTCCCCCAGACCCGGTTGCCCGGGTCGACCCGCTCGGGGGAGAAGGCCACGAAGACATCCTCGCCCACCTTCATCCCCCGCTCCTCGAGGCGGGCCGCGATCAGCTCCTCGGTGGTGCCCGGGTAGGTGGTCGACTCCAGCACCAGCAGCCGGCCCGGCTCGAGGACCGGCAGCACCGCCTCCACCGCGGCTGTGATGAAGCCGATGTCCGGGTCCTTGGTCTTGGTCAGCGGAGTCGGCACGCAGATCGTGACGCAGTCCGCCTCGGCCAGCGCCCCGTAGTCGCAGGTGGCCGAGAGCCGCCCCGACTCCACCAGCGGCCGCAGGCGCTCGGGCTTCACGTCGCCCACGTGCGACTCTCCGCGACCCACCCCCGCCGCGACTTTCTCGTCGAGGTCGACGCCGATCACCCGGTAGCCGGCGCCGGCGATCTCGACCGCCAGCGGCAGGCCCACGTAGCCGAGCCCGACCACTCCGACCGCGGCGTCCTTGATGTTGATCTTTCCGATCAGGGTTTCCTTCATCTGTGCTCCCGGCAGGTAGGGCGCCCCGCTGTACCTCGCCTCGGCGTAGCGGGACGGTTGATAGCGCGCCGGCGAGTAGCGCACCGGCGAGTAGGGTTTGCTGCGTCTATCCTTCATCCGGACGGGCTCCGCCCCCTTCGGCTACGCGGCCGGGGCCGCCGCCGATCCAAAATCTCCGGCGATGCGGAGCGCACGGATGCACGCCCCCGTGCACGAGCTATGAGAAACAACTCGCAAACGATCCATATCGATATCACAACGCACAGCTCGCCCTCCACCGAAAAACGCAAAGCAGCGTTGAACTTATCTCCGAGCAGGGCATCCAAATCAGCTCCCCGGGGCGTCGTCCCCGCGCCGTTGCAAGGCCGCGATCCTCTCGCGCAGGGAGCCCAGCTCTCCGGGCTCGAAGCTGCCCCTGCCGAAGCGGACCTCGTTGTATCTGTCAGTCAAGAACCTCGGATCCGGCCCCAACTCGGGCTCGACGGCAGCCGCGTGCTGGCGCGGGGTGGTCCCGGCCGGCCTGGGCAGGCCCAGCGACTCCAGCCGCCGCTGCAGATCCAGGTAGAGTCGCGTCGCCTCTCCCCGCTCGCGGCGCTCCACCCCGCCGCGAGCCGTCCCGCCGGCGCGGCGGCTCCTCCACCAGCGCAGAGCCAGCCACGCCGCCAGCAGCAGCCCGGCCGCGATCGCCAGCCCGAGGCCGATCAGTCGGCCCGGCGGGCGCGGCAGGTCCGGCAGGGACCCGGATCCCCTCCAGACCCGCCGCAGGCTCTCCACGATCTCCATCTGGGACGAGGTGTCGAAACCGATCACGTAGCGATGCCAGCGCATCCGAACCGCGTCGACCAGCAGGGCCAGCGTCGAGACCTCCTCGCTGTCGCGGCCGCCGGGCGCCGGCGGCGTGGCGTCCAGCGTGACCCAGCGCCCGCCCAGGCGCGCCTCGGTCCAGGCGTGGGCCGAGCGCAGCCGCACCGCCCAGTATTCTCCCAGCGGGTTCCACTCGGCGCTGGCGAAGCCGGTCACCATCCGCGCCTCGATCCCCTCGGCGCGCAGCATCAGGGTCAAGGCGGTGGAGAAGTGCTCGCAGGTGCCGCTGCGGCGCGAGAAGAGAAAGCGGTCCAGCGGGGTCTCGCCGATCCCCCGTCCCTCGCCCGGCTCGGGTCGATCGGCGTAGCGGAAGCGGCTGCGCAGGCCTTCGACCAGGCGCCGCGCCCGCTCGCCGGGCGAGCCCTCCCCGGCCAGCTCCCCGGCCAGCTCCGCGAGCCGCTCGCTGCCGTCGGGCAGCTGCAGGTAGTCCGGCGACTCGCGCAGGGGAGGCGCCAGGCCGGCCAGCGCCAGCGCCGGCTCGAGCCGCGTCTCTCGGCCGGCGATCGTGATCCGGTAGCGCAGACCCACCCTGGAGCTGTCCTCGTAGCGCAGCACTCCGCGCGGATCCGCCTCCAGGCGCCGGGGCCTGAGAATCCCCTGCTCGGCGACCGGGAAGGTGGTGATCCGCGACGTCCCGCGCGGCAGAAACAGGTACGGCGGATCGAGCGACTCGAGCAGCACCTCGAGCCGCTCTCCGTCCGCGCCGATCGCGCCGGGACCCAGCGGATAGACGTCGCCGCGGTGCGGCAGAGGACGCCAGGTTCCGCCGTCGCTGCGCTTCCAGACGCCGTCGCGCCAGCGGTCGAAGACCGCCCCGCGCAGCATCAGGCGCCGCACCTCGGGCCGATCCCCCCGCGCTTCGAGCGGCTCGAGGCGAATCGCGACGCTGGAGTCGCGCCTGGTCAGCTCCAGATCCCCGAGCCGCACCTCGCCGGCGAACCCGGAGATGCTGTCGCGGCCAGGCAGGCGCCCGAAGAACCCCAGGCCGAAGCGGGGAAAGGCGACGAACAGCAGCGCGGTGAAGAGCAGGACCGGCACGGACAGCAGGCCGGTGCCTGCCAGGAAGCCGGCGCCGACCACGCGCCTGGAGGCCAGCAGCCGCGCCAGGGCGCGCCGGCCCTCGGGGCGGCCGTCGTGGCGAAAGCGCCTCTCCATCTCGGCGCGCAGGTGCGAGAGGGCCAGCACCGGCGGGCTGAGCACCACGAAAACCAGCAGCGCGGCGGCGTAGAGCAGATCGAAAGTGGCGATCGTGGCTCCGATCAGGTGCAGAAAGGAGAGCACCGCGATCTGCTGGTAGTCGCCGGCCCCGCCGCGGCTGCACAGCTTGAGCCCCAGCAGGGCCGCGGCGTACTCGAAGCCGGCGCGCGGCACCGGCGTGCCCAGCGCGGCCCGCGCCACCTGGACCGCCAGCAGGCCGAGCATCACGGCGGTGATCGCGCGCCTGTAGCCCGGCCTGCGCGTCAGCGGCGGCTCGAGGAACCAGCCGGCCGCGGCCAGCGCGCAGAACCCGATCGCCACCGGTGGGCTCACCTCGCCGGAGAGCAGCAGCGGCAAGACGGCCGCCAGCGCCAGGAGATAGGTCAGGACCTTCTGGGTGGCGGCGAACGGCATCGGCTCAGCCCCTCCCCTCTGCCGTCCCGGCCGCCGCCGGCCGCGGGATCGGCAAGCGGTGACCCCGGCCGCGGGTCGCGGCGCGCGGGCCGATCAGGACCGCCCCGGCGTGCCGCCCCAGCGGGGGATCCGCGTCGCGCGCCGGCCCGACGTCGAGCAACGCCAGGTGATCGAGCAGCCGCCGCCCGCCGCCGGAACCGCTGCCGACCAGCGCCTCCAGCGGAGAGGTGACCAGCCGTACCTCGGCGCCCTCGCGGATCAGGTCGCGGACCAGCGTGCCCGCGGCGCTGATGTCGCGCTCGCAGCGCTCCAGCGCGTCTCCCTTTCCGCTCGGCGCCGCGTCGAGCACGATCTCGACGAAGCCGCGGGAGTCGCGCTCCGTCTCGCGCACCAGCGGCCGCCCCAGGCGCGCGGTGCCGCGCCAGTCGATGCGCCGCGAGTCGTCGCCCGGCACCATCTCGCGCAGCTCGCGGAAGTCCTGCCCCGGCCCGCGCAGATCCGCGCCACGCAGGCCCTCGCCGGCCGCGACCGCGGCGCCCGGGACGCGGACGCGAATCCTGGCCGGCTGGGCGATCACCTCGTCGACGAGCGGCACGAAGCGGCTCTTATCGAACAGCCCGAAGGGAAAACGCGTGGAGACGTGGACGCCGTCGAAGCGGGCCCGGCCGCGGCGGAGCAGCTCGCAGCGATAGGCGATCGAGCGCGTGTCTCCGGCCGCGACGCGCAGGAAGAAGCAGCGCCGCCTGAACGGCTCGCCGTCGATCTCGTCGCGCAGCTCCACGCTGAACGAGGAGGCTCTCCGCTTGAGGTTGCGCAGCCCCAGCTCCACCGGAAAGACGGTACCCGCCTCGACCCGCCGCGGAGCGCTGCGCCTGATCTCCACCCTTCTGAGCGAAATCTCCGAGAGAATCCCGCTTATCAGGATCAGGCCCAGCATCAGCCCCAGCACCAGGAACAGCAGGTTGTTGCCCGTGTTGACCGCCGCGATCCCCACGCCGAGGGTCACGATCACGTAGACGCGCCCCTCGCGCGTGAACGACAGCCGGCGCGGAAACAGCTTGCGGCGCAACGCGCGCCGCGGCCGCGCGGCGCCGGCGCGGGCCGCTCCTCTCACAGGGGGATCTCCACCGAGCCCACGATCTCGCGGATCGCGCGCACCGCCTGCCTGCGGCTCCAGATCCCGTCGCCGGCCGAGCCGGAGGGAACCACGCGATGGGCCAGCACGGCCTCGGCGAGCTGCTTGACGTCGTCGACCAAGCAGTAGTCGCGCCCGCGCAGCAGCGCCAGCGAGCGCGCCGCGCGGTGCAGCGCCATTCCCCCGCGCGGTCCCACCCCCAGCGAGAGCGTGTCCGCGGCGCGCGTGCGCTCGACGATATCCATCAGGTAGTCGAGGACCGCGTCCTCCACGCTCACGGCGTCGACCGCTCGCTCCAGGCCGGTGAAATCCTCGGGCCCGATCACCGGCTCCAGCCCCTCCACCGGATCTTCCAGCCCGGGCCGCGAGACCACGCGCCGCTCGGCGGCGGCGTCCGGGTAGCCGATCGAGAGCCGGACCATGAACCGATCGAGCTGCGACTCGGGCAACGGGTAGGTGCCGTGGTGCTCCTGGATGTTCTGGGTGGCGATCACGGCGAACGGCACGGGCAGCTCCCGCGCCGTTCCGTCCACCGAGACCTGGCGCTCGCTCATCGCCTCGAGCAGCGCCGACTGCGTCTTGGGCGGAGCGCGGTTGATCTCGTCGGCGAGCACCACGTTGCCGAAGACCGGCCCCGGCTTGAACGAGAACTCGGCCTCGCGCGGGTTCCAGACCGAGACGCCGGTGATGTCGGCCGGCAGCAGGTCCGAGGTGAACTGCACGCGGCGGAACTCGCCGCCGCTGGCCCGGGCCAGCGCGCGGGCCAGGGTCGTCTTGCCCACGCCCGGCACGTCCTCGATCAGGAGATGACCGCCGGCGATGAACGCGCAGCTGGCCAGCTCCACGACCTCGCGGTGGCCGAGCAGCGCACGCTCGACCATCTCCACCATCCTTCTCGGCACCGCTTCTTCCCGCTCCATCGGGCTCTCCTTCGCCCCCGCAGCTGCCGGGATTCTACGCCCCGCCGGCATCGGAGTCCAAGGGGAGAGTCACCGTGAACAGCGCCGCGGCCGATTCGTCGGCGCCGATCCTCACCTCGCCTCCGTGCAGCTCGACGATGCTCCGCGCCAGCGACAACCCCAGCGCCGCCGGAATCGCGCCGCGCTCCGGCCAGTCGGTCTCGCCGCCCTCGGCGGCTCTCCAGGCCCGGGCGACGACCTCCAGCCGCCGGGGAGATATCACGCCGTCGTCGTCGAGGATGCGCACCTCCAACCCGCCGCGGGGCCAACGCTCGCTCTCGGCGAGACGGGCGGCGACCAGCCGGATCGTCCCCGCTTTGGACGCCGACTCCACCGCCCGCGCCACCAGGCTCAGGATCGCCTGGATCACGCGCTCCTTGTCGACCCTGACTGGAGGCAGGCCGGGCTGGAACTCCCGCTCGAAGGAGACCTCCTCCTCGGCGACGAGCCGCGACGCTCCCGCGGCGCACTCCGTCAGTATCTCGACCGAAGGCACCCACGATCGCTCCAGCTCGAAACGCCCCGCCTCGATCTTGGCGGTGTCCAGGATGTCTCCGATCCGGACCAGCAGCCGCTCCGACTCGCGGGCGACTACCGACACCGCCCGGCGCTGATCGTCCGTCAGCTTTCCGTCGATGCCCTTGAGCAGCAGCTCGGTGAACCCGATCACCGAGTTGAGCGGGCTGCGCAGATCGTGGCTCATCCCGGCGAAGACGCGCGCCTTCTCCGAGCGCGACGAATTGCGGCGCGCCACCTCGCTCTCCAGCTCCTCGAGCAGCGCGCGATGCCGCTCGCCCACCGCCGCGATTTCGGGATCCAACGCGGCCAGCTCGCGGCTGATCGCCGGCAGCTCCGGGGTCGAGATCGCTTGCGGCTGGGCGTCGATCGCTCCGGCGCGGGCCGCGATCGTGTCGCGCGCCCGCACCCCCAGCCACATCGACAACAGCGCGCTGGCGAACGCGGCGCTGAGCACCACCGAGATCGCGATCTGCGCGAAGCGGGGATCGTCGCGCGGCGAAAAGCTCAGCCCCACCGTGGCTCCCCCCTCCCGCGGCGTGCTCCAGACGAGGCCGGTTCCGGTCGCCGGGTCGAGCCGGGCTCCGTCCTTCCCGCTCTCCAGCGCCGCGGCCAGCGCGGCGCGAATCGCCTCGTCCCGCACGCCGCCGATCTCCCCGGCCGGGGAGACGACGAACGGCGACACCTCGTCGAAGCGGGTCAACGCGCTGACCGGATCCGCGGCGCCCATCTCTCCGGGCGGCAGCGGCGGCGCGACCAGCACTCCCCGCAGCACGTTCTCGTAGTGGCGCAGGGCGCCGACCCGCACCGCCTCGCGCACCTCGATCTCGCCGCGCCAGCCGAGACAGGCGGCGCATGCCGCCGCGACCGCGCCCACCACCAGCAGCAGCCACTGCATCAGCGACAGCCTGGCCGGTCTCGCCGCCGCGGCCGCGGCTCTGCCGACCGCTCCGGTCCTGCGTCCCGCTGTCCTCGACTCGCTCATCGCGCCTCCGGGAGCCGGACCGTGACGCGCGTGCCGCGACCCGAAGAGGAGCTCACGTCGATCGTTCCGCCGTGCAGCTGGACCAGCCGCTTGCAGATCGGCAGCCCCAGGCCGGTCCCGCGCTTGCGGCGCGAGACGGCCCCCAGCTGCCGGAACGTGTCGAAGACGGCCGAGAGATCGGAACGGGAGATGCCGACCCCGGTGTCCTCGACGTCGATGCGGGCTCCGCCGCCCTCGTCGCGCCGCACGCCGACCGTCACCGCGCCCTTTTCGGTGAACTTGATCGCGTTGCCCACCAGGTTGGTCAGCACCTGCCAGAGACGGTCCCGGTTGCCGGGCACGGCCGGAGGGGCCTCGGCGCCGGAGCCGATCTCGACGCGCAGCTCCAGGCGCTTCTTGCCGACCTGGCCGCGGGCCGTCTCGACCACCTCGCGCGCCAGCGTGGCAATCCCGACCGGCTCGTCGTCGAACTCGATCTCGCCGTCGACCAAATTCGAAAAATCCGCGATGTCGCCCAGCATCCCCTTCAGGCGCGAGCTGGCCTGGTTGACGATCGCGATGTCGTCCCGCTGCGACTCCTGCAGCTCGCCGTGCTCGCCGTCGAGCAGCGCGCGCGTGGTCCCGATCACCGTGTCGATCGGAAGGTGGAGATCGACCGCCACGGCCGAGAACAGATCCGAGCGACGCTCGTCGCGGAGCTCGGCCTCGGCGCGCCGGCGCCCGACCCCGGACAGCTCCTCGAACGTGCGCTCGTCGAGCCGGGCCGCGGCCCGCGCCAGGCGCTCGGTGTCGCGGTCGCGGGTGGGTCCGGGCGGTGGGCGCGGCGACTGGTCGGCCCGGCGCGCGCACCCGCTCAGCCAGCGCCCCAGGGCGGTGATGGAGCTGCTCAGCTTTACGCCGAAGGAGCGGCCCAGCAGCGCCGCCGCCACGACGAGAAGCAGGCCCAGCAACCCCAGCCGCAGCAGCGGCGGCGACTGCGACACGGAATCCAGGCCTTCCCGCACGGCCACGACCACGCCGATCGAGCTCAACGGCGGCGGAAGCGTCGCCGCCGCGACCCGACAGCGTTGTCCTCCGATTTTCAGCTCGTCGATCTCGCCGGCCAGCACGCGCGAGATCAGCTTCGCGTCGATCTGATCGAGGTCGTTGTCCCCTACCGGCTCGCCGTCGTTGCGAAAAGCTCCGACGTGGGCGCCGAGCGCCTCGCGGGAGCCTGTCAGCAGCGTCTCCCAGCTGCCGCGTCCCAGCAGCGCCAAGCGATCGGCCAGCCAGGTGCTGGCCACTCGCGCCTCCACGTCTTCGAGACGTCGCTCGTTCTCGGCCAGCCGCACCCGGGCCACGCCGAGCAGCGCGATCGCCGTCAGCAGAGGTATCGCCGCGGCGACCAGCGCCGCGACGGCGGACACCGGCGGACGCCATCGCTTCTGTATCGAGACTTCCGCCCGGTGCCGGACCGGTGTGGTTTCGTCGCTCATCTCCTGCGCGAAGCTGCGCGCAGTCTAACAGACATCGAAGCCGAAAAAACGGCGAAAAAAACGGCGAAACGGCGGGCTCGCCGCCGCCGCCGCCGCCGCCGTGCCGCTCTCGCCCGCCGGCGAAGCGGATCCGGCAACAGGCACGCCCCTTGCAGAGGCTCGCCCACGAAAGAGGAGGGAAAATGCATACCAAGGTGAACTGCGCCTCGCTTTCGGGCGTGCAGGCCAATCCGGTCCGGGTCGAGGTCGACCTGTCGATGGGGCTGCCCGCCTTCCAGGTGGTCGGTCTGCCCGAAGGGGCGGTCCGCGAAGCCAAGGTGCGCGTCCAGACCGCGCTGGGCAACTGCGGCTACGCGCTCAAGCCGCGCAAGGTGACGGTCAACCTCGCGCCCGCCGATCTCAAAAAAAACGGAGCCGCCTTCGATCTCGCGATCGCGCTGGGCCTGCTGGCCGGCGCGGGTCTGGTCGAAGGCGAGCGCCTCGGCCGATCGATGGTGGTCGGCGAGCTGGGTCTCGACGGAAGCTGCCGCCCGGTTCCCGGGGCTCTGCCCTACTCGCTGCTGGCCCGCTCGCACCGCTTCGAGGAGGTGCTCGTACCCAGCGGCAACGCGGCCGAGGCCGCAGTGGTGCGCGGCCTGAAGGTCGTTCCGGTCCCGGATCTGCCGTCGGCGGTGATGCATATCAACGGCGAGGAGGAGCTGAATCCGCAACCGACCACCGAGACCGAAAGCGAGCGCGCCGAGACCGATATCGATCTCGCAGAGGTGCGCGGTCAGGAGTACGCCAAGCGCGCCCTCGAGGTGGCGGCCGCCGGATCGCACAACGCGCTGATGATCGGGCCGCCGGGCTCGGGCAAGACGATGCTGGCCCGCAGGCTGACCACGATCCTGCCGCCGCTGACCTTCGAGGAGATGCTGGAGGTCTCGGCCGCGCACTCGGTGCTGGGGCTGACCGACGCGGCGAGACCGCTGGTCGTGGAGCGTCCTTTCCGCTCTCCCCACCACACCGTCTCGGACGCCGGGCTGGTGGGCGGCTCCAACCCGCCGCAACCCGGGGAGGTCTCGCTGGCGCACAACGGGATTCTCTTTCTGGACGAGCTGCCGGAGTTCAAGCGGCATGTGCTCGAGGTGCTGCGCGAGCCGCTCGAGGAAGGCTCGATCACGATCTCGCGCGCCTCGGGGCAGGCCTCGTTTCCGGCAAGGTTCAACCTGGTGGCCAGCATGAACCCCTGTCCCTGCGGCTACCTGGGATCCCAGGACCGGGGCTGCACCTGCTCGGCGGCGGCGATCGAGCGCTACCGCTCCCGCATCTCCGGCCCGCTGCTCGATCGGATCGACCTGCACGTGGAGGTCCCCGCCGTGCGCGTTCGGGAGCTGACCGATCGCTCTCCGGGCGAGTCTTCCGCGGCGATCCGCGAGCGGGTGGTGCGGGCGCGCGAGGTCCAGCTGCGCCGCTTCGACGGGACGCCGGCGCGAGCCAACGGACAGATGAACCTGCGTCAGATCCGGCGCCACTGCGAGCTGGACGACGCGACCAGGTCGCTGCTGGAGCGCGCGATCGAGAGACTGGGGCTCTCGGCCAGGGCCTACACCCGAATTCTGAAGGTCTCGCGGACGATCGCCGATCTGGACAGCTCCGAGCGCGTCTGCTCGCCGCACGTCGCCGAGGCGATCGGCTACCGCACGCTGGACAGGAGACAACCGTGAACCCGCCGCCAAAGGCGGAGAAAGGAAACGAACGATGAAGCTCAAGAAAACGATGAAGAGGCTCTCCGAGGCGATGTCCGCAATCGAGCGGCAGTTCGGCAAGGGAGCGGTGATGCGGCTCGGAGAGGCGAAGACGGGCGCGGAGGTGCCTTCCTTCTCGTCGGGCTCGCTGGGGCTCGACAAGGCGCTCGGAGGAGGCGGCTATCCGCGCGGAAGGATCGTCGAGATCTACGGTCCGGAGTCGTCGGGCAAGACCACGCTGGCGCTGCACGCGATCGCCGAGGTCCAGCGCCTGGGCGGCACGGCGGCCTTCGTCGACGCCGAGCACGCCCTGGAGCCGATCTATGCCGCCAGGCTGGGCGTCGAGACCGACGATCTGCTCGTCTCGCAGCCCGACTGCGGCGAGCAGGCGCTGGAGATCGCCTCGACGCTGATCCGCTCCGAGGCGATCTCGCTGGTGGTGATCGACTCGGTGGCGGCGCTGGTGCCGCGCGCCGAGCTCGAGGGAGAGATCGGAGATCACCACGTGGGGCTGCAGGCGCGGATGATGAGCCAGGCGATGCGGATGATCACCGGCGCCACCCATCGCACGGGCGCGACCGTGATCTTCATCAACCAGACGCGGCAGAAGGTCGGTGTGCAGTTCGGCAGCCCCGAGACCACCACCGGCGGCAACGCGCTCAAGTTCTACGCCTCGTTGCGTCTCGACGTGCGGCGCATCGGACAGATCAAGGAGCGCGAGGCGGACGACGCGGTGGGCAACCGCACGCGAGTCAAGGTGGTCAAGAACAAGCTGGCTCCGCCGTTCCGCAAGGTCGAGTTCGAAATCCGCTTCGGCAAGGGCATCAACCGGGCGGCCGAGCTGCTCGACCTGGGCCTCGAGTCCGGGCTGGTCACCAAGTCGGGCTCGTGGTTCTCGCTGGGCGACGAGCGCCTCGGCCAGGGCCGCGAAAAAGCGATCGCCGAGATCGAGAGCCGCCCCGAGCTGGCCGAGCGGATCGCGGGACCGCCGCGGTCGCAAGACGATTCCGGCCGCGGGGACGAGGCTAAATCCGAAAAGAAGTCGGACTCGGAGCAGGCCGCCTGATCCGGTTGCCGGGAGTTGCGGGACTGCTGCCCGCTCGTTAGAAAAGGCGGCATGAAAGACGACTCCGGCCTGCCGATAGAGAGCATTCGCGATCGACTCGTCGCGGCCGTCGACCGCGGAGCGGCGGTCGTGACCGCTCCCACCGGCTCCGGGAAGTCGACCCAGGTTCCGCGCTGGCTTTCCCGCCGCGGCCGCACGCTGGTGATCGAGCCGCGGCGGGTGGCCTGCCGCGCTCTGGCGCAACGTGTCTCCGAGCTGGAGGGCGTCGAGCTGGGCGAGCGCGTCGGCTACGCGGTGCGCGATGATCGTCGCGCCGGTCGGGAGACGCGATTGCTGTTCGCCACTCCCGGGGTCGTCGTGCGCTGGATGGCGGGCGGCCGGCGGCCGGATTTCGACACGGTGGTTCTCGACGAGCTGCACGAGCGGAGCCTGGAGACGGACCTGCTGCTGGCGCTGCTCGCCGACCGCTACGGTGGGGACCTGGTCGCGATGTCGGCCACCCTGGACGGCGATCGAGTCGCGCGTCACCTCGGCGGGGAACACCTGAGAACGGAAGGGCACGCCTACCCGGTCGCGATCCGCCACGCGCCCGGAAACGCGCTGCAACCTGATACCCGCGGCCTGGAGGACCGCCTGCTCGAAGCGCTGGCGGCGTCGCGCGACGCTTCGGGGGACGCGCTGGTCTTTCTTCCCGGCAAGGCCGAGATCGCCAAGGTGAGCTCGAGGCTGACCGGATCCGGCCACGGAACGGTTCTGCAGATGCACGGGGGGCTGAGCCTCGCCGAGCAAAGCAGGGTCTTCGCCCCCTCGGAAAAGCGGCGGATCGTGCTGGCCACCAACGTCGCGGAGACATCGATCACGATTCCCGGGATCGGCGTCGTCCTCGACTCGGGATTGGTGCGCCGCACGCGTTACGTAAACGGCCGGGCCGTGCTTTCACTGGTCCCGGTGGCGGGCGACAGCGCAGATCAGAGGGCGGGCAGAGCCGGTCGCACCGGACCCGGTGTCTGCTACCGGCTGTGGGGACGCGAGGCGATCCTCGAGCGCCGCACGCCCCCCGAAATTCACAGAGAATCCCTGGCTCCGCTGCTCCTGGCCGCGGCGGCCTGCGATGCCGAGGTGGAGAAGCTGCCTTTTCTCGATCCGCCGCGCGACTTCGCGCTGGAGGACGCGCGGCGAGACCTCGCAGAGCTCGGCGCTCTCGACCGTCGCGGGGAGATCACGGAGCGCGGCCGCAGGCTGTTCGGGCTGCCGCTCGATCCCGCGCTGGGCAGCCTGCTGGTCGAGTCCGAGCGCGCCGGAATTTTGGAAACCGGGATCGATCTGGTCGCCGCGCTGTCCGCGGATCGTCCGCTGTTCCGCGACGAACGACGTCCACCGGACGCAGACGACGACCTGCGCGAGTCCGGCTGCGACGCCGTGGCCCTGATCCGCGCCGTGCGCCAGGGGGAGCCCGGACGTCACGGCCTGAGCCGTTCTGCGCTGGTCGAGGCGCGCGCATCTCGCCGGCGGCTGCGAAAAGCGTTCTTTCTGCCGAGCAAGCCGAACGAAGTGCGGATCGATCGCAGCCGAATCGCTCGTGCTGCGCTGCGCTCCGATCCCCGTTGCGCCTACGTGGCGCGAAGACGTCGTGGACGGGTCTTCTGGAGCAACGGAGGCACCGAAATCGAGCTGGGCCGGCAAAGCGCGGTCAGGGAGGACGAGGCCGAGGCGATCGCAGTGCTCGGTATCGCGGCCGTGGGCGTCGGATACAGGCAGCAGCGCATTTTCGCCACCTGCGCCGTCGGGCTGAAGCGCGGCGATCTGGCCGAGGCGAGGCTGGGTCGCGAACGGGTGCGCCGCGCCGAACGCAAGGGAGACACAGCGGTGGCTTTGATAGAGCGCGTCTACGCCGGGCGGGTCGTGGATCAAAGAGAGGAGGAGCCGGCGGGCGAGCTGGCCAGGCAGGCGATCGCCTCGCTGCTGCTCGAGGGCCGGTTGTACCCAGAGGAAATATCGGCCGCCCGCGAGAGACTGGCGGACGCTGCTCTGCTCTCCCGGCTGCACCGTTTCGGTTGCGTTCCTGATGAACTGGTGCCCGACTCGAACATTCGCCATGATCAAGACATAGAGGGGTGGGTTGAGAAACGTATCGAAGAAATCGGTGTGGAACGCGGATCGGATCTACAGCTGCTGACGCCCAAAGACTTCGAAGTCCCGGAGTTGCCGGAGCACGCCCGCCAGTGGCTGGTAAGGGAATTCCCGCGTAGTCTGAGCCTGGGCGATGCAGAGTACTCTATAGAGTATGATCTGGGCGCCCGCGAGGCCACGCTGGTTCTGCTGTCCGGCAGACGCAAGGAGCCGCCTGCCCGCGTCCTGCTGCCCGGGCTGCCCGGCTTCAGAGTGAGAGCGCGCCACCACTCAAAAATATGGATCCTGAAAAACCCCTGATTCCGACTCAGACAACAAAGCTCGGGTATCAGACACCCTGAACAAACGAGGGCGGCGTTCGCGGGCCGAAGGAGATCCGAGCGCGGTTTGACTCGCTTTCTCTGCTGCGCGCGCTCGAAATCGATCGCCTTGGGCCGGTTTTCGCCCCGGTCCGCCCCGTCGGATCGTCCTTTTTCTCTTGAAAACCGTGCTTCGGGCGCACCCCGGCGCCCGGCGCCGCACCTGGCGGCGTCACTCCCCCCTTCGCTTTTGCCGATTCAGCCGGGCCTGGCTACACGTACCCGCTGCGGTAGCGGTCCTTCCACTTGTACGGCTTCACGATCGGCGGCCTGAACGTGCCCGGCGGAAACTCCCGGTAGTAGTCCCCGGCCAGGTAGTCACGCGACGCCTCGCGGTGCTCCCGCTCTGTCTCCCTGATCCGCTCTGCGCTTCAGCGTGTCTGAGGGGATCCTCCGGGGGGGTTGAGGTCAGGCGTCCGCCCGTGTCTTGAAGTCCTTGCCTACCCAGCCCTTGGCCAGCACCAGCAGCACGGTCGAGCACATCGCGATCGCGCCGAAGATCGCCCACATCGTCTCGGTCTCGCGCCGCCCCTCGGCCGGGCAGTAGCGCTCCATCATCCAGCCCGAGTAGGCCAGCGGGACCAGCACCTTGGTAAGGAACCAGGGCAGCTGGGCCACGCCCATGTACTCGCCGGTGCGTCCCTCGGGAGCAATCTCGGCGGCGTACTGCAGGAAGCGCGGCTGCCACATCGCCTCGCCGATGGTCATGATGATGATGTAGCCCAGAAGCGTCCAGAAGTAGGGGCCGATCGCCAAAAGGAAGGCCGGGGCGGCCATGATCAGCGTGCCCCAGATCATCATGTTGTAGACCTTGCGCTTCTGGGTCAACGCCGCGACCAGCGGGGCGGCGATGAAGATAAGGATCGGGTTGGCGTTGGCGAAGATCTCGAAGTAGTCGCCGATCCAGCCCTCGTAGGCGCGGTTGATGTACTGGGGCAGCACCAGCCAGTTGTAGGTGAACAGCGTCTGGACCGGAATCAGCGCGAAGACGAAGAAGAAGAACTTGGCGTTGGACAGCGGGTGGTTGGCCAGCCAGCGGCGCGTGGGCGGAACGAACGACAGCATGACCCACAGCCCGGCTCCGGCCAGGCAGATGTAGTGGTTCCACGGCGAGCCGACGCCGAACCAGATCGTGGCCAGGATTCCGGCGGCCAGCAGCCAGATCTGGGGCGGCACGTGTCTGTCGGCTCTCCGCGCGGCGTCCTCGGCCGGCTTGCCGCCGCCCTGTTCGGCCTGTTTCTCGGCCTCGTCCCGCGTCTCCCGGGCCGTCCTCTCGGTGGCGGCGGCGATCGTGCGCGAGGTCAGGATCAGCAGGGTGAGCACCAGCGCCAGCGCGGTGAAGCCGGTATAGATCCAGAAGGTGCCGGGGATCCCCAGCCCCAAAAAGTCCTCGTCGCGCAGCAAGAAGGCGAACGAGGGGAACCATCCTCCCAGGTTCATCACCGCGTAGAGCATCGCGAAGCCCATCCCCGCCGTCTTGGGCGTGGTGAACTTGCGCACCGCGGCGTAGGCCGCCGGCTGGTACATGCCGTAACCGATCACGACCAGCAGGATCCCGCCCATGGTCGCCAGGTGCAGCGGCGACCACAGCCCGGCCGGCTCCAGGCCCAGCAGGTTGGGCGAGCCCGAGATCAGGACGCGGCCGCCCAGCATCAGGACGAACGAGCCGACCAGCGCGAAGCGAACGCCCTTCTTGTCGACCACGAAACCGAGGAAGAACATCGAGATCGTGATCCCGGCGGTCAGCGCTCCGACCATCCGGTGCGACCAGACGTCGGCGTTCTCCACTCCCTGGAACACGAAGTCCGAGAAGTGGATCGCCAGGTAGCCCAGCATCCCGAAGTAGACCATCCCCTCCAGCAGGTAGGAGAGGTTGACGCCCCACAGGGCGCGCGGGGCGCGCACCAGGTCGACGAACGGTTTAATCAGCTCGCGCGCCGGGCTGGGCTCGTTTCGCGCGGACGCGTCCCGCTCCCCAAAGCTCGCGGACTCGTCGCCTCCGTCGCCGGAGGGAGCGGCGGCCTCGATCTCGGAATCGGAGTCGCGCGTGTCGTTGCTCATGGGTCTCGTGCTCCTCGGTGGTCGGAATCGGTCCAGGCAGAATTGATCCCCACGAAAAGGCGCTCGCGTCAAGCTGTCCGCACCCCTTCATCCCCTACGCCTGCTCGCAGACCGTCGGCTGCTGGGCGAGCGGTCGGAGATCTGGAGCGCCCACTTCCACGCCGGCACGACCGCGATGCGGGCGTTCCCCTCCTGGACGGTTTTCTCTTCGTCTAGCGTGACGAGCGTCGCGGTGCGCAGCCCGAGCTCGACCATCGCCTCGCTGAGCGCTCGCCGCTCGCGGGTCGCGGTCTCGCGATCAAAGAGGGACGCGGCGACCCCGACGAGCACCGGCTCGCCGCCGTCGCAGCTCGCGATGAAGTCCACCTCGAAACCGCCCTGCGTCTGGTAGTACGCGATGGCGCTCGAAGACCGCCGCAGGTGGTCGAAGACGAAAGTCTCGAGCTGGCGGCCGAGATCCGCCGACGGGCTCGAGCGGTAGGCCGTCGCCAGGCCCGGATCCACGGGGTAGATCTTGCGCGGATTCACGCGGCGGACGCGCTCGGAACGGGAGTGGATCGTAATCGCCGAAACGAGGTACGCGTCGACGAGCTGATCGAGATGCTCGTAGATCGCGTTCTTCGTGCACGTGACTCCCTGCGATTTCAGGTCGTTGTAGAATTTGTTCACGCTGAAACGAGAAGCCGGCTCGGCGAGGAGCTTGTGCGTCAGGATGCGCAGCGGCAGGACGTTGCGCAACAGGTGGCGCTCGACCACGTCTTTGTAAACTACGAGGTCCACATACTCTTGAAGAACACGCGTGCGCAGGTGGCCGGCGACTCCCTGCACCTCGGGGAAGCCGCCGACCGCGAGGTACTCCCGCAGCTCGCTGGCGAGCCTGGCGCGCGCGCGGGAGCCCGCGGGCCGTTTTCCGGGTGGCTCGACGCCGGAGTGGGCCAGCGCCTCGGCGAAATCGAAGGGGAATATCTCGGTCGCCAGCGATCTTCCCCGCAGGGAGGTGGCGATCTCGCGGCTGAGCAGCTTGGCCGAGGATCCCGTGATGGCGATCTGGGCGTTCTCGGTGTCGAGGAGGCGCCTGGCGAAAGCCTCCCAGCCGTCGACGTTCTGGATCTCGTCGAAGAAGAAGTGACAGCGGCGGTCCTTGAGATCGGGGTAGAGCCGGTAGTAGACCTCGGTCACCCGGCCGAGCTCCTCGAGGCGCATCCGCCTCAGGCGGTCGTCGTCGAAGTTGATATACAGAAGGGCTTCTTTGGGAACTCCCTTTTCGAGCAGCTCCCGCATCCGCTGGAAGAGGAAAGTGGTCTTTCCGCTGCGGCGCATGCCGATGATCGCGTCGACCTTCCCGGGAAGCGCCGGCAGAACGGTCGAGCGCGGCGTCAGCGCCGGGAGCTCTCGCTCGTGAAAGTCGCCGATGAGCTTTTCGATGAGAGCGTCCATGTTGAATATCTATCACTTTTAGAAGGAAAGACAAGCGTTTTTTTGTGCCTAAAAATGAGAAAAAAACACCCAGGTCGCAAATCTCGTGGCAGCGGTTTCCATCATCCCCTACAGCGCCGCCTGGTGCGGTACAGCCGCTCTGTGAAGCCGCCGCTTCGAACCAGCTTGAGCTCCAGGGCGCGGATCTGCCGCCCGAGCAGGTAGCTGGCCTGGTTGGCCAGGC
>CAZHCG010000041.1:13110-32558 GCA_964530995.1 uncultured Myxococcales bacterium | reverse complement strand
AACAGGGCGCGGCGCACGGACGCGGAGATGAAAACGGCTGGATCCGGATGAACCTAAATAGCGGCGGCTCTTCGTCCGTCTCACTCTCGAAGGAGGGTCTCGTTTCGCGGCTCTGTTTCGCACCATCGCCTCTCTCGGCGCTCTTCGTCGCGCTGCTGCTCTGCTCCGGCTCGCCGGCGCTGGGGGACGAGGCTCCGCTCGGCGCTCGCGCCCTGATCGCGGCCTACCCGGAGCAGCTGGTCGGATATGATTACGGCGAGCTGATCTGGGCCGACGGACGACGGATCGCCTACGAGGACGGACGCTCGCCCCGCTCTTTTTCGGACCTGCTCTGCGACCCGGATCCGGCAGACCAGATGTCGATCCCCTACCCTCCCGGATCGCTCGACGAGCCTCCCGCGCCCGGCCATGACCCGGGGCGCGTCCGCTGCGAGCCGCTGTTCAATCGCATGTACGGCTCCACCCGCGCCGAGGTGCGCTCCCGTCTCGTTTGGGTGCGCTGGCTGCCGGAGGGGCGCGGCCAGAAGAGTCGCGTCCTTTTCACCTCGCTCAACGGCGCGGCCGACGCACTGGCCGAGGTCGCGGCCGAGCTGGCGGCTCTGCCCGAGCGGCTGCGATCGATCGCGGCTCGCCTGGGCGGCGGGTTCGCCTGGCGCCGGGTCCGCGGAACCGACCGCCGCAGCCCCCACAGCTGGGGCATCGCCGTCGACCTGGGCGGAGATCGGGCCGACTACTGGCGCTGGTCCAGGCCGCTGCCCGGCAAAGAGATCCGCTACCGCAACCGCATTCCCGAGAGGATCGTCGCCGCCTTCGAGCGAAACGGCTTCATCTGGGGAGGCAAGTGGCACCACTACGACACGATGCACTTCGAGTACCGCCCCGAGCTGCTGCACGCCGCCCGACTCGCGAAACAAAGGTCAAGCGGAAATCGCGGGGAGGTGGGGACCGATCACTGTACGGCGGTGTCGAGCACCAGATCGATCTCGGTCACGTCGGCTCCGTCGCTGACCTCCACCTCGGTGCAGCCCATCAGGTCTCCCGAAGCCGGGGTCTGCTCGCAGTCGGAGACGCCGTCGGAGAAGAGCAGCATCGCGCCCACCCCGTAGGTGCCGTCCCCGATGCCATCGATCTCGAAATCGAAGCTCTCCTCCTGGGTGTCGTCCTCGAGCGTCACGTCGCCGTGCTCGGCGCCGTCGATCGGCGCCGGAATCGACTGGGAGAAGTCGGGGCACTCGTCGGCGAAGACGCCGATGCACAGGTAGCCGGTGCCGCCGGTCAGCCCGCTGTCGATCGAGACAGCGCCGCTGAACCCGACCGCGTCGGTGTCCGAGTCGGAATCCGAGTCCGCGTCCGTGTCGGAATCGGTGTCCGCGTCCGAGCCGCCGTCGTCGTCGTCGTCGTCACTGCATCCGGGCGCCAGCGCCGCCATCATCAAGGCCGTCATCAGCACAACAATCCATCTCTTCATCTTTCTACCTCCAAGCTGTTGGGGCCACCGCGATCCACCCGCGGCTTCGCCATCTTGTCACAAGACAGGCCGCGGCGACGAAGTATTCCAACACCCCGAAAAAATCAAGCGCCCGGCCCTTCCCCCAGCCCCGCGGATCCCGCGAGGACGGATCGCGACCGCGACCGCGCGCCGAGTGCAAAGGGCGCTTCTACTTCTTTCTCTCGAGCAGGTCGCGGGCGGCGGCCGCCAGGATCGCCAGGGATCCCGCCCCCACCAGCGCCGCTACCCATGGCAGCCATTCCCGTCCCTCGGCCCGCTCGAGCCCCAGCTGCTCTCTCTTCAGCGTGCCGACCAGGGAGAAGCCGGTCAGCAGCAGGGCCAGCAGCCCCATCAGCAGGTGGCTGACCGCCCGCTGGCGCAGCTCTTCGGCAGAGCGTGCCGACCTCTCCCTCAGCTCGGGCGGCATGCCGCGCCATCTCTCGAGGCGGTGCGCCAGGTGGACCCAGCTCAGCGCCACCACCACGGCCAGCACCACCATCATCCAGGAGTGGAAAACGGCCTCGGTGCCCCTGGCGAACGGGTTGAAGACACCCAGCAGCACAAAGGCGGAGGCCAACATAGTGTGACACAGCGACTGGCGCAGATCGGGTCGCGGCAAAAGCTCCTGGTCGCTGTCGCGCTGCTCGCTGTCGTTGTCCGCCGGATCACCCATCGCGCGCCGAGTCTGGTCCATGCCTGGCCCGGCTGTCAATCGGAGCTCGGTGGGCCTGTTCGGTGCAGCGGTACCAGCCGCCAGAACGCCACCGAGGCGCCCAGCCCCGCGACGATCAATCCCGCCCAGAAGATCGCGGCATCAGCCTCGTGGCGGGCCATCATCACCCGCCCGCCCAGCTCTCCGCAAAGAAGGAATCCGAACACCGCCTCGGCGCCGCGCAACAGGCGCCGCCGCCAGGGATAATAGCGGCGGGCCAGCACCATTTCCCGCGCCATCGCGCGCATCACGCCCACGCAGACCAGCAGCAGCGCCTCCAGCGTCAAGGTGAACGAGACCCCGCTGGCCGCGCTGCCCATCTGCACCAGCGGCGGGATCTCGTCGCCGATGATCCAGGCGGTCAGAAATACTCCGAACCAGACCGTGTGCGAGCCAACCATCGGGACGTAGCGATTGACCTGCAGCTCGGTCGGCTCCCGCCAGACCGGCTCCTCGCCCTTGCGGCTGACCTCCTTCCAGAGTCGCAGGGTGGAGCGCACCGTGGCCAGCGAGACCACGGCGGCCAGCGCCAGCAGGCTGAGCAGCACGGTGTGCATCACGCCCAGCCAGCCGGATCCCGACTCGGCGAACGAGCTGGCGGTGAAGTCGCCGAAGAACAGCGCGGCGCACACCGCGGAGACGGCCCGCATTCTCATGTGGCGCGGCTGCGGTGTGGCGTTCTTCTCTTTCAACGGATTGGGCGGCTGGGCGCCCTGGGTGGCCAGGAAGGAGAGCAGCATCATTCCGGTGAAGGTCGCGACGCGAACCGCGCCCGAGAAGAACCAGGTCGCGTCCAGCTCCTCGGGCAGCCCCTCGATCCAGGCGTTCGCGATCCAGACGAGCAGCAGCACCCCGGCCACGCTCCCCAGCAAGGTGAGCAGCCCCCGGCTCACCGCGTGGAGCTTGCGATCGATCGGAATCGCGGTCTCCACCGAACTCATCCCCGAAGCCGCCTTCCTCCCGCTCGCTTCAGGAAAACCCTCCCCGCCAGCCAGATCGCCGCCGCCACGATCGCGCCCCCTCCCGCGACCGCGAGCCACTGGCCGACCGAGAGCGCCCCGATTCCCCGCGCGGTCAGCTCCGAGAGCGGAGCCCGCAGCACGCCGACCCCGATCGCGGCGGCCAGCCCCAGCCACAGCCAGAAGAACTTGGAAGAACGGATCCTCTCGTCGCGCCTCAGCAAGCTGTAGACCACCAGCCCGGCCGCGGCCAGGCCGACCGCGGTCAAGGCCGCACGCACTCCCAACGACGGCTCTCCGTCGGGAGCCGGTGCCGCGATTCCGAGCACGGCCGCGAAGGTGGCGAGCCCGCAAGCCAGCCAGTGCTCTCTCGTGTCGATGGAGCGCACGCGACCAGACATGCGCAGAGTGTCGAGCAGCCTCGCGATGGTGTCAATCTCGCACCGCCGGACCGCTTTTTTTCCAAAAGATGATATAGTTTTGAAAGGAGGTCTCGTTGAAAACACCGCTTGGGTCCATCTTCTCGATCGCTTTTTTGTGGCTCGTCCTCGGAGTCGGTTGCGTCGAGTCCGAGCTGCGCTCCTCGGGCGGCGACGCAGACGCAGACGCAGACGCGGACACCGATACCGAAGCGGGCGGCTCGGACGCCGACGCCGACACCGATACCGACACCGACACCGACACCGACACCGACACCGATACCGATACCGACACCGATACCGACACCGATACCGACACCGACACCGACACCGACACCGACACCGATACCGACACCGACACCGACACCGGAACGGAGTTGCTCTGCGGAAACGGACAGCTCGATCCCGGAGAGGAGTGCGACGACGGAAACCTGGAGATCGCGGACGGCTGCTCGTCGGACTGCACCTTCGAGCACTGCGGCGACGGAGTGATCGGCGAGACGCTCTACACCTTCGCCGGCTTCGAAAGCGGAGATTTCGGCTACATGGACTGGCAGCCGGCGGCCGTCCACGGCTGGGAGATCGCCACCGATCTCGCCCACGGCGGAGACTACTCGATCCGCTCGACCAACGCCGGAATCTCGAGCAGCACTTCTTCCATTTCGCTGACCGCCCAGACCGACGGCGAGATCTGCTTCTGGTACGCCGGCGAGTCGGAGTCGTGCTGCGACGACTTCCGCTTCCTGGTCGACGGATCGCAGGTCTTCGAAGCGCAGGGCAGCCTGAACTCGTGGAGCGAGCACTGCGAGACGGTCTCCGCCGGAGAGCACACCTTTGGCTGGGACTACTACAAGGACGGCTCGGTCAATACCGGCTGGGATCGCTTCTACGTGGACGACGTGCGCCTGTCGAACGCGGTCGTCGAGGAGTGCGACGACGGCGACGCCGCGGGCGGGGACGGCTGCTCGGCGACCTGCCAGATCGAGGAGTGCGGCAACGACGTGCTCGACGTGGGAGAGGAATGCGAGGACGGGAACACCGACCCGGGCGACGGCTGCTCGCCGGACTGCGAGTGGGAGTATTGCGGCGACGGGGTGATCGGAACGCTGCTGCGATTGGAAGACGGCTTCGAGTCGGGCGGCCTGGACGAGCTGGCCTGGCAACCGGCAGAGATCCACGGCTGGGAGATCACCTCGGAGCGGGCCCACGGCGGAGACTACTCGATCCGCTCGACCAACGCCGGAATCTCGAGCAGCACTTCTTCCATTTCGCTGACCGCCCAGACCGACGGCGAGATCTGCTTCTGGTACGCCGGCGAGTCGGAGTCGTGCTGCGACGACTTCCGCTTCCTGGTCGACGGATCGCAGGTCTTCGAAGCGCAGGGCAGCCTGAACTCGTGGAGCGAGCACTGCGAGACGGTCTCCGCCGGAGAGCACACCTTTGGCTGGGACTACTACAAGGACGGCTCGGTCAATACCGGCTGGGATCGCTTCTACGTGGACGACGTGCGCCTGTCGAACGCGGTCGTCGAGGAGTGCGACGACGGCGACGCCGCGGGCGGGGACGGCTGCTCGGCGACCTGCCAGATCGAGGAGTGCGGCAACGACGTGCTCGACGTGGGAGAGGAATGCGAGGACGGGAACACCGACCCGGGCGACGGCTGCTCGCCGGACTGCGAGTGGGAGATCTGCGGCGACGGAGAGACGAACTGGTCGATCGCGCTGGAGGGATTCGAGAGCGGAGACCTGAGCCAGCTGCCCTGGACGACCGGCGCGGGCCAGCTGGCGTTCTCCGTGCTGGACAACGCGGCGCAGGCGCACTCGGGGCAGCGCTCGCTGGTCAGCCAGAACAACGGCGCGGCGTCGACGACCGCCTTCGCCGAGGTGACGCTGACCGTCGAGGAAGGCAGCCTCTGCTTCTGGTACCGCGGCGAGTCAGAGTCGTGCTGCGACCACTTCCGCTTCTCGATCGACGGGGTCGAGCAGCTCGAGGACGGGGGAACGGTTGACTGGAGCGAGGCCTGCTACCCGGTCGAGGCGGGCACGCGCACCTTCCGCTTCGAGTACTCCAAGGACATCTCGATCGACACCGGCGCCGACCGCTTCCAGATAGACGAGCTGGTCTTTCCCCTGCACCAGGAGGAGTGCGACGACGGAGACGCCGAGCCGGGAGACGGCTGCAACTCCAACTGCCTCAACGAATGATACCTACTCCGACAGCCAGTTTTCGACTTCCACGAAACCTCTCAGATTCTCGAAATCCTCGCCGCCCAAAAGAAGCCTCTTGACGGCAATTCGCTTTCTCCTGGGAAAAAGGTCGAATGCTCCAGCGAGCTGGAATCCACTCGCGCCAAGTCCTCATCAGAAAGCCCGGAGAGCACCTGACCGGCCGTCCTGGTGATCCTTTCGCGGCGTTTCTCCGGTGGATCGTGACGATGATGACTTCGGACTACGGGAAGCTCTCGACCGCGAGCGGGATTGGCAATCCCGGCGCAGCGGGTACACTGGGGCGGTGTCCGTTGCCGAAGAAACAGCCCCGGCGGTCCCCTTCGTGAGCGGCAAAGTCTCGGTGGAGACTCCCGAGCAGATCCGCTTCGAGTTCGAGCTGGCCGGGGCGAGCTCCCGGATGTTCGCCTACCTGATCGACCTTTCGATCCGCGCCGGAATCGTCTCGGTGATCGTCCTCTTTTTGGGAATGGCGGTCGGCTGGGCGCTGCCCGAGCTGGCCAGCGGGCTGACGCTGCTGGTGCTGTTCGCCGTGGAGTGGGGCTACCACACGCTGATCGAATGGCTGTGGAACGGCTACACTCCGGGCAAGCGGGCGCTGCGCATCCGCGTGGTCCGCTCCGACGGCGTGGGCCTCGACTTCGTGCGCTCCGCGATGCGCAACCTGCTGCGCGCCGCCGACCTGTTTCCGCTCTTCTACGCCACCGGTCTGCTCGCGATGTACGTCAGCGGCAGCGCCCGCCGCCTGGGCGACCTCGCCGCCGACACGATGGTGATCCGCGTCGAGCGGCCGCGCCTGCGCGATCTGCCGCCGCTGCCCGCCGAGGCGGAGCCGCTGCCCGCCGGCTCGCTGGCCGCGTTGCGCCTGCGCGACCGCGACCTGGCGATGATCGACGAGCTGTTCCGCCGCCGTCACCTCTTCTCCCGCGACCGCGCAAGCGAGCTGGCCGAGACCCTGGCCCGGCCCGCCGCGCGCGAGCTGCGGCTCGAGGATCAGAACCCCGAGCTGCTGCTGGCCGGGATGCTGCTCGCCGGTCACGAGGCGCGCAGCTCGTGGTACGGCCGCACCTCGGCGATCTCGACGCCGCCCGAGACCGGGATGGAGCCGTAGACGATGCCGAAGCAGGACTTCATCGAGGCGCGGCTGGCGCGCTGGAGGCGGCTGGAGAGCCTGCTCGACCGGCTCGAGTCGACGGGGCCCCGCAAGCTCGAGCAGCACGACCTCGAGGAGTTCGTCCACCTCTACCGGATGGCCTGCTCCGACCTGGCCCGCGCCCGCTCCGAGGATCTGGGCGACGAGGCCGAAGGCTACCTCAACGCCCTGATCGCCCGCGGACACAAGCAGTACCGTCCTCCCGGGCCGCCGAACCTGCGCCGGCTGGGACGCTTCTTCGCCGAGGAGTTCCCGCGCGCGGTGCGCCGCCACGGAAGGTACGTGCTGGCCGCGACGCTGCTGTTCGTCGTTCCGCTGGCGCTGGCCGCGCTGGTCGTGGCCCGCGATCCGGCGCTGGCCTACAACCTGGCTCCGCCCCAGCAGCTCGAGATGCTGACCGACGCCTACGCCGAGGGACACGCCGGCGGCCGCTCGGAGGGCGAGGACTCGCTGATGACCGGCTTCTACGTGCACAACAACGTCGGGATCGCCTTTCGCTGCTTCGCGACCGGGATCTTCTTCGGACTGGGCTCGATCTTCTTCCTGGTCCTCAACGGCGTCAGCGGAGGCGCGGTCGGCGCCTTCATCTGCAGCGCCGGGTACTGGGAGAATTTCCTCTCCTTCGTGGTCGGCCACGGAGCCTTCGAGCTGACCGCGATCGTGCTCTCGGGAGCGATGGGGCTGCGGCTCGGCTTCCTGCTGGTCGATCCCGGGCCGCTGCGACGCGCCGACGCGCTGCGCGTCCACGGACCGGCGATGATCGAGGTTATCCTCGGCGCAGCCGCGATGCTGCTCGCCGCCGCCCTGATCGAGGGCTTCTGGTCCCCGTCGAACGCCTCTGCGACGATCAAGTTCGCCGTCGGCGGCGCGTTGTGGGCATTGGTGCTGGGCTACCTCGCGCTGGCCGGCAGGCGCGGCCCGGCGCGCGCGGAGAGCGGCGAATGAAGATCGAAAGCGCCACGATCGAGATCCGCCCCCGCAAGACCATCGAGATGATCGACCTGGCCGCCCTCTTCTACCGCCGGCACTTCGCGCTGTTCGCCGGGCTGCTGGCGGTGCTCGGCCTGCCTTGCGTGCTGCTCGCGATCGCGGTGCACGCTCTGACCGATCTGTGGTGGCTGGCGCTGGCCGCGTTCTGGCTGCTCGCGCCCCTGCCCTGCGGAGCGCTGGTGCTGGCCGCCAGCCGGCTTGTCTTCGGCAGCTCTCCGGGTGTGCGCGAGACGCTCTCGCTCTACCGTTCGCTGTGGTTCGGTCTGCTGCTGCGGCGCCTGCTGCACAACCTGCTTTTCGCCCTGCTGGCCCCGATCGTGGTCGGCTTCACGCTGCGGCTGCGCTGGGCGTTCACCCCGATGATCGTCCTGCTGGAGCGTCTCTACGGCCTGCCGCTGGGGATCCGCAGGCGGGGCCTGAGACTGCGCGGGGGGTCGAGCGGCTTCGGGATGGACCTGGCCTCCGGGCTGCTCTGGCTGGCGATGCTGCTGGCGCTCGGCTCGCTGCTCGATCTGTTCGTCTCCGATTTGCTGGTCCTGTGGAGCAACGACGGCATGTTCGCCTCCGACGCGCTGCACGATCCGCTGCGGCTGGGTCTCTGGATGCTGTGCGGGCTGATCGTGCTGCCGATCAAGACGCTGTCGTGGTTCTTCCTCTACATCGACGCGCGGATTCGCGGCGAGGGCTGGGACATCGAGCTGGGGCTCAAGACCGCGGCGCGCCGCATGCCCTCCAGAGACAAGGCGGTCGCATGAATCGCCGCGCCCGGCTGGCGATCGCGCTGTGCGCGTTCTTCTTGCCTCCCGACGCCGCTGGAGGCGAAGGCGCCCCGACCAACGAGGAGGTCGGCAGGAACATCGAGGAGATCACCGAGCCGCCCGAGTACGACTGGCTGCGGAGACCGTCCCGGGAGGGCTCCGACGGAGCCGGCAGCGACGCGAAACCGAACAGGGCGAAGCACCCCGAGCCGCGACGAAGCTCTGACCAGGACGGCTCCTGCGACTTCGGGCCGCCGCGGCGTGAGGGAAAGCGCGGGCCCGACGATCCGCCGCGGCTCCCGGAGCAGGGACAGGGCTGCGGAGGCGTTCCGTCCGGCGGAGGTCCTTCCGAGCCGGGCTCCCCGTCCGAGCGAGGCGGTTGCTCGCGGAGCGGGGCGGGGTGCGGCGCGGATCCGGAAGGCTGCTGCCCGGGCTCGAGCCCGGGAGCGGGCTGCTCGAGCGGGCCGGGCGGCTGCGGCGGCTGCGGCGGGGCGGGCGCGGTGCTGACGCCGCTGGGCTACATCGTCGCGGCGACCGGGCTGGCGCTGCTGGTCTTTCTGGTGGCGCGGGCCATCCTGCGCCGAGGCGAGGGCGGCGAGGGAGAACGGGCGATCCAGCCCGCCGGCGGCGAGCCGGAGGAGGTGCGGGTCTCGCAGGTCGCCGATCTCGCCTCGGAGACCCTGATGGACAAGGCGGCGCGCGCGGCCGCCGAGGGGCGCTTCCGCGCCGCGGTGGGCTGGTCGTACCTGGCCGGTCTCTCCATGCTGCACCGCGGGGGATTCGCGGATCTGAGGCGGTCGACGACGAACCTCGAGCTGGTCGACAGCACCCGCCGCCGCGGCGGACCGCACCTCGCCGCGACACGGCTGGTGCGCGTGTTCGAGGACGTCTTTTTCGGCGATCGGCCCGCCGGCGAGGCGCAGTGGGCGGAGTGCCGATCGATCGTGGAGGAGAAGCTCGCGGATGCGATCTCCGAGCCGAGCTGAAGCCCTCTGGTGGCTGGCGCTGGTCGCCTGGGTCGCGCTGGCCGCGCTGTGGCGGCCGGACCCTCCGGTCTCGTTCCTCGACGCGCCGTCGGCCAGCCCGCGGCCGCCCGGCTACGCGGTCTTCCACGATCTGCTCGAGCGCCACACGGCCGGGGTGCGACGCCTGCTGGGCCGCGCCGACCAGCTGCCCGCCGAGGTGGGCACCCTGGTCGTGCTCTCGCCGAGCGAGCCGGTCCCCGAGTCCCACCGCGCCGAGATGATGGACTGGGTCGCCTCGAGCGGGGGAACGCTGCTGGTGGGCCACCCGCTGCCGGACGGGGACGGCGCGCCGGTATCCGCGTTCCACCGCGAGGGAATGTGGCCGATCAGCGAGTGGAGACAATTCGATCGGCCCCGCCGGATCAAAGCCTACTGGCCTCCCTCGCTCAGCCTGGAGGTGGATCGCATCGTGCCGGATCTGGTTCACGAGTATCGCGGCGAGCTGTCGCTCTCCGAGTACGGAGCCGAGGCGTTGCTGGTCGGAGAGAACGACGAGGTGCTTGCCTCGCTGGAAGGCTACGGCTCGGGCAACGTGATCCAGCTGGCGGGCGCCGACCTGCTCGACAACGACTCGCTGGGCCGCAAGCGGACCCACAGTCTGGCCGCGGCGCTGATCGACCTGGCCGGGGCCGACTCGCAGTGGGCGATCGACGAGTCCCACGAGGGAATCGAATCCGAGCCGTCGCTGGTCCGGCTGATCGGCTCGGGGCGCTGGCGGGCCGTGCTGCTGCAAGTGCTGCTGGTCGGGATCTTCGCCTACTGGTGGGCGTCCTCCCGGAGGCTTGTCCGGCGGCGCCCGGCGCGGAAGAACCAAGGCGTTCGCGAGGTGAGCCGGCTGGCGCGGGACATCGGCGAGTTCTACCTGCGCGCCGGGCGGGGCCGCTGGGCGCTGGAGCGCTCGCTGGAACGGCTGCGGGCGTCGTTGCGGGACAAGAGAGAGGCCGCGACCGGAGCCGCGCGCCTCGAGGCGGAGCAGGCAGAGCGTCTCGCGGCCGAGGAGCTGGCTGCGGGGCGCGAGAGCGTGGAGCGCTGCGCGGCGATGGTGCGCAGCATCGCGCTGGCCGAGGAGAAACTGATGGAGAGCACGAAGGGAAGAGGATCATGACACCGAACGAAATCGAATCCGGGTTCGAGCGCATCCGCGAACAGATCGCCAAGGTGATCGTCGGTCAGCACGAGGTGGTGGAAGGCGCGCTGCTGGCGCTGCTGGCTCACGGCCACGTGCTGATCGAGGGGGCGCCCGGTCTGGGCAAGACGCTGCTGGCCAACGCCGTGGGCCGCTCGCTGAGCTGCGAGTTCAACCGCGTGCAGTGCACTCCAGACCTGATGCCGGCCGACCTGGTCGGCCACTCGGTCTTCGAGACCAAGGAGCAGCGCTTCGTCTTCAGGCCCGGTCCGGTCTTCACCAACGTGCTGCTCGCCGACGAGGTCAACCGCGCCACGCCCAAGACGCAGTCGGCGATGCTGGAGTGCCTCCAGGAGCGGCAGGTGACGGTCGACGGCAGCACCTACCTGATCGACCCGCCCTTCATCGCGCTGGCCACGCAGAACCCGCTGGAGTACGAGGGCACCTACCCGCTGCCCGAGGCGCAGGTGGACCGCTTCATGTTCAAGCTCTTGATCGACTATCCCGAGCGTTCGGAGGAGCTGGCGATCCTGGAGAAGTACGAGCGCGGGATCGACCTGTTCGACATGGAGGCCGCCGGGGTTAAGCCGGTCCTCGACCGCGATCGCGTGCTGGAGATGATCGCGGCCTGCCGGGGGGTGCGCGTCGCCCCGCAGGTGCTGGGCTACATCACCGAGATCGTGGGCCGCACCCGCGACTGGCCCGGAATCGCGGTCGGAGCCTCGCCGCGCGCCTCGGTCGCGATGCTGATGGGCGCGCGGGCCTCGGCCGCGGTGCGCGGCAGGGACTACGCCACGCCGGACGACGTGCGTCACATCGCGAGCTGGACGCTGCGGCACCGCGTGAGGCTGACGCCGGACGCCGTGATCCAGGAGACCAGCCCGGACGAGCTGCTGGAGCGGATCTTCGAGTCGGTGGAGGTTCCGCGCGGATGACGCCTTCTTCGCGGCTGTTGTGGATCCTGCTGGCGGCGTCCTCGGCCTCGTTGGCGGTGCCGCTGCTCGGCGTGCCTTTCGGCCTGGCGCTGCTGCCCTCGGCGCTGGTGCTGGCGGTCGCGCTCGCCGACCGGCTGGGAGGGACCGCGACCGCGCTGACGGTGGTGAGGAAGGTGCGACCCGTCCTCTCGGTCGGAACCGACAACCCGGTCGAGCTCGAGGTGCGCAACCGCTCGCGCCGCCGCTACCGGCTCGAGCTGCTCGACGAGACGCCGACCGCAGGCCGGGCCGACCCGGAAGAGCCGCTGCGCACGCTCGTGCGGCCCTGGAAGACGGAGCGGCTCGGCTACGGCTTCACGCCCTCGCGACGGGGCCGCCACGCCTTCGAGGGCGTCCGGCTCTCGCACCCCAGCCGCATGGGGCTGTGGCGGGTACGCCGCCGTCTGGAGCTGCACGACGAGGTCCAGGTCTTTCCCAACATCGTCGCGCTGCATCGCTTCGAGCTGCTGGCGCGGTGCAACAACCTGGTCGAGCTCGGCCTGCGCCCCACCAGGATGAAGGGCGACGGCACCGAGTTCGAGCGGCTGCGCGAATACCGCACCGGCGACGATCCGCGCAGCGTCGACTGGAAGACGACCGCCCGGCTGGGGCGACTGATCGTTCGCGAGATGGGACAGGAGCGCAACCAGAACGTGCTGTTCCTGATCGACGCGGGACGGATGATGCGCCAGACCGCGGAGGGTCTGAGCCACTTCGACTACGCGCTCAACACCGCGATCATCCTGGGGCACATCGCCACCCGCCGCGGCGACAACATCGGCGCATTGCTGTTCTCGGACCGCGTGGAGCGCTTCGTGCCGCTGGGCCGCGGCCGCATCGCGGTGGACTCGCTGGTCCGCGCCGGCTACGACGTCGAGCCGGCCGAGGTGGCGACCAACTACCGCCGCGCCTTCAAGCACGTATTGGCCCGCGTGCGGCGCCGCAGCCTGGTGCTGCTGATGACGCACCTGGTGCCCGGCGAGGACCAGCGCCTGATCAGGGCCTACGCCTCGATGCTCGGCCGCAGGCACCTGCCGCTCTGCCTCTTCTTCCGCGAGCCGAGCGTCGAAAGGGAGGCGCGGAAGGTGCCGCGCAACGTTGCCGAGGCGTTCCACCGCTCCGCCGCCGGCGAGATCCTGCTCGACCGCGCCGAGGGGCTGTCGTTCCTGCGCCATGCCGGAGTGCTGGCGCTGGACGCGCCTCCCTCCGAGTACTCCGCGACCGCGGTCAGCCAGTACCTCGACATCAAGGCCCGCAACCTGTTGTAGGAGCTCCCGCTGGACCAGCCGACGCCGGGGAAGGAGAGCCGACCCTTCGTTCATGGTGTCACGTACAATGAAAACCGGATCAACCTGTTTTTCGCTGATCAAAGAGACTTCACTCCACGAAGTTCTCGTGCACCTCGTGGATGAAGTACCACTGCTCGAAGTGGGCGCGGATCCGCTTCTCGTAGGAGTCGAAAAAGCTCTCGATGATATCTCCCGAATCCAGCGAGTGGCGGTCGAGCTCGTAGCGAAAGGTCTCGTCCGAGGTGCGCACCAAGAACGGGGTGACCACCGTGCAGGTGGAATCGTCGAAGCCGGCCAGCACCTTGTCCATTCCCGTGCCGCCGCGGATCCGCCTTCCGAGCAGCTCCACCTCGCGGCAGAAGCGGTTGTTCTCGTCGTAGACGTTGGAGACGACCTTCCTCTGCTTCAGCGCGGTCAGCATCTCGGTCGGCACGTCTACGGACGGGTCGGCCAGGTTGAGCAGGCGGGCCCTGCCGGTCTTCCAGCGCTCGGCCATCTCGTCCACGTTCCTTTGCAACATCCCGCCCACCGGCTCGGGAAAGTTGCCCACCGTGTTGACGTCGATCCCGTGGACCATCAGGACGCTCGCCATCAGGTAGGTGGCGCCGAAGTGTGACTGGCCGACAAAGACCGCCCGCCCGGCCTCGCGCGCCTCGCGGAACGGCTCGAGGCCGTCGCCCACCTCGATCCGGTTGCCGGCGATCCAGTGCGCCTCGTAGCCCTTGACCAGCACGAACAGCTTCTCGTAGTAGTGCGCCACGATCTCGCGCAGAACCCGGTCGAGCGCCTCGCCCCGGCCGGGCAGCCCGAAGTGCTCCAGGTTGGAAGCCACCCGCTCGACGTCCTCGGGATGCTCGTCGTAGTAGCGCATCCCGGCATCGATGATCTTCGGCCGGCCGAACTTCCAGGAGAGCTTGCCCGCGAGCCGCAGGTTCTCCTCGTTGAGCAGGTGCGAGCCGACGCTCATCTCAACGCTTCCCGCCGTTCATGTCGCCCAGGCTCAGATCGATGAACTGCCGCGGCACCGGCACCAGCCTCTCGTGCTCGTCGCGGAACTCCACGTCGGTGGTGGCGTCGGCCACGACCTTGCCCGTGCCCTCCAGCACGATCCGCATCCCGAAGGTCAGGCGGTGACTGGAAAAATCGACGACGCCGTAGCGCACCTCGAGCCAGTCGCCGAGCCTGGAGGCGTTCAGGTAGCGCACGTCGATGCTGGCGACACCGGCGCGAAAGCGGCTCATCCAGGCCTGGGTCGGTATCTCCGGCCACAGCGTGCGCGCCAGATCGAACAGCGCCCGCTCGCAGTACCTGGCGTAGGAGACGTGGTAGGCGATCCCCTGGGCGTCGGTGTCCTCGTAGTAGACGCGGAAGCGGGCCCGGTAGGGCAACTGGTCGTCGTCGATCGACTGGGCCTGCCGCGGCTGGCTCCAATCGTTGCTCTCGTCCCCGTCGTCGCTCTCCGAGGCCACCCCGTGCGGCACCGGCACCAGCTTCCTTTCCTGATCGAGGAACAGCACCTCGACCACGGCGTCGACCACCATCTCGCCGCTGGCGACCTTGACCACGCGCTGGTCGAAGGCGGCCCGGTGGCTCGACGTACGCCTCAGGCCGCTTCTGACCTCGAGCCGATCGCTGAGCCCGGTCACGGTCGCGCAGCGGGCGTCGATCCGGTAGACGTTGACCACGTACTCCTCGAGCCAGGACTGCTCGTCCAGCCCCTTGCAGATCGACTCGATCGCCTCGGTGCGTCCGCGGTCCAGGTAGCGCAGATAGGAGCTGGCGTCGACGAATCCGCGCGAGTTGAGCTCGTCTCCGTAAACCCTGACAGGCAGCCTGAAACGGAAGTGCTCGTCGTCCGGCGCGCTGAACCTGCGCGGCTCCCCGCCCCCGTCGCTGCCAGGCGGCCTGGGTGCGACCTCGGGCGCGGCGGCCCGGGGATGAAGCCTGATCGGATCGGCCGCTCGCGGGCGGTCCAGGGCGGAGAGCACTGCCTGGGCGGTCTGCACTCCGGTCATCATCGCCCCCTCGTAGCCGCCGCCGGCCCAGGTCCAGGCTCCGGTCAGGTAGAGCCCCTCCAGCGGAGTGCGGTTCCTCAGGCGGCGCCTGTTCGACTGCTCGACGGTCTGCGCCAGCCCGTAGACCGCGCCCTGGTGGTTGCCGGTGTAGCGGTACATGGTGCGGGGCGTCGCCAGCTCCAGGACTTCGAGATGACTCTCGATATCGGGGTACCTGCCGCGGATCTTGGCCAACAGCCGCTCGCGCGTCCTCGCCTTGCGCTCGCGGTAGAGATCGTCGTCCATCCCGATCCAGTCCGCTCCCGGCGTCAGCTCCGCCAGCGAGACGATCCCGCCGCCGGGCGGGTACATCGCCGAGTCCGACTCGCACTGGTAGCTGGTCAGGCACCAGTCGGTGCGATCGATCTCTCCGCGAAGAGTGCGCTGGTAGCCCTCTTCCTGGTCCACCGAGTAGTTGTGAAAGGAGTTGCCCGCCGGAATCCCCAGCTCGCTCGGAGGACAGTCGAGCCCCACGTACATCGAGTACATCGAAAGCGACGGCTCCATCCGCCGCAGGCGATGCGCGAAGACCTCGGAGACCGCGCCGGTCGGCAGCAGCTCGAAGAAGGTGCGGAACGGGTTGACGCCGGAGACGACGATCTGCGCCTCGATGGAACCGCCGTCCTCCAGCCGAACACCGCGCACGCCGCCGTCGGCCGCCTCGATCCGGGAGACCGGAGCGCGCGTGAAGCACTCGCCGCCCAGCTCGCGCAGGCGCTCCACCATCGAGCGCACCAAGGCCATCCCGCCTCCGACCACGTGGAAGGAGCCGTCGAGGAACGAGCCGCCGAAGACGCAGGTGGAGAAGGTGGCGGTGGAGCGGCCGGGAGGCAGGCCGATGTACAGCCACAGCTGAGCGAGCAGGGCGCGCAGCCGCCGATCGGAGACGAAACGCTCCAGCAGCCCGCCGAAGGTCTCGTCGACCCACTCCAGCATCAGCCGCTCCTCCATCGGCACGTCGAAGTCGGGGTCGAGCGTCGGCCCGAAGATGTCCTTCTTGAGCCGGGTCGTGTAGTCGAGCAGCGCCTCGATCCCCTCGCGCTCGGAGGGGAACAGCCGGACCAGCTCCTCGGCAAGCGGCCCGGGGGGATTGGGCAGCGCCGCTTCCAGCTCCGGAAACTCGGCGTGGAAGAGGTGCTCGCGGCGATCGACCTTGAGCTTGTCGAAGACGCCCAGGCTGTACAAGACGCCGTGAGCCATCCCGCCGGGCTCCATGCTGCCCAGGTGGTGCAGCGAGACGTCGAAGTGATAGCCCTTGCGGCGGAAACCGTGGACGTAGCCACCGGCGATCCGGTGCTGCTCCAGCACGCAGACATCCAGCCCCTGGCGGGCCAGCTCCAGCGCGCAGGTCAACCCGCCGAGGCCGGCGCCGATCACGACCGCGTCGGCCTTGGGCGGAATCTCCCGTCGCATTTCGGAAGGTTGGTGCTCCAGCTCGCTCACGGCGTCGCGCAGTCCTCAGCCATCGCGCCGGGCGATGGTCTTCAGCTCCAGCCGGTCCATGGCCAGCACCAGCCGGCCGTCGAGCTCGCGCACGGCCACGTCGAGCACGGCGCCCTCCTCGCCCAGCTCGCGACCGCGCAGCACGGCCGCCGTCTCGCGACCGCGCAGATCGCCGGCCACGTACAGCGATCCGATTCCCACCGGAATCGCGAAGACGTCGTGCCGCTGCATGTTCCAGACCGCGGCGGCCTGGACCGCCATGTCGGCCAGCACCGGATTGAAGACGAGCTCGCCGGGATTCTCGAGAGCGGACAGCGCCTCCTCGGTGAGCGTCATCAGCGCCAGGAAGCGATCTCCCCCCTCGCGGGCGGTGACGATCCCGCGGAAGATGCGCCCGTTGGTCAACGCGCGGGAGAAATGGGCGTCCAGCGTCTCGTACAGGGAGGAGACCCTCTCCTGTGCGTCGGCGCGCAGCATCTCCAGCTCGGGCCCCTCGAGCCGGAGCTTGCTGGCCTCGCCCTCCCGGACGGGCTCCGGCCTGCACGAGGCGAACGCCAGGTTGAAAAGGCCCTTGTCCTCCAGGTTCTCCGGACGATTGGCGGGCAGCAGCAGCAGCTCGTCGCCGCGCGAGAGCACCTCCACCTCGAACTCCTCGCCGGCGGGCACGCGCAGCGGACGCCGGATGCTCAGCTCGCCGATCTGCGGGCGATCCTCCGGCGCGCTCTCGGCGAAGATCTCGGCGATGAAGGTACCCGGCAGCACCGACTCGCCGTTGACCAGGTGCTGCAAGAGGTAGACGTCTCGCTCGAGCGAGAAACGCGCCCTGTCGCCGCCGGGCTCGCTCAACAGTCGTCGCACCGGCCGGCTCGCGATCGGGGTCTCGACCACGGGCCTGGCGTCGGCGAAGGCCGCTCCGGCATTGAAGCACGCCATCCGCGGCAACCTTCCGCGCAGCAGCGCCTCCAGGTAGCGCCGCGTGCCCAGAGCAGGGGTCAGCGGGCTCAGGCCCGCCTCGGAAAAGCGCTTGGCCTCCTCGTCGGTGACCATCCCGGTGCCCACCCAGGCCGTCCACTCCACGGTCTGCGCGCGCACACGAGGATGCAGGCGCCCGATTCCCGCCACCAGCCAGGCCATCATGTCGTTGGCCAGACCGTAGTCGCTCTGACCGGCGTTGCCGAACAGGCCGGCGATCGAGCCGAAGGCCGACAAGAGGCGGACGCGCGTCCAGTCCAGCGAGTCCAGCAGCTCGCAAAGCGGCGCCAGCTTGGTCTTGAGGGTCAGGTCGACCACCTCGTCCTCGAGCTCGCCGATCAGCTTGGAGCGCTGCACTCCGGCGCCGTGCACGACGCCGCGGATCTCGTCGTCCTCGCTTACGCGGCGCACCAGCTCGGAGAGAGCCTCCGGCTCGCTGACGTCGCAGACCTCGTAGCCCGCCTCGATCCCGGCCGCGGAAAGACGGCTCAGGTTCCGCTCCAGCTCCCACTGGGCGCGGTAGGTGTGGCCCATCTTCTTGGCCTCGCCGAGATGGATCCCCTCCTCGCGCACCAGGCGGATCTCCTCTTGGCGAATCGCGTCGTCCACCTCGCCCGCAGCACTCTCGAGCCAGGCCGGGCGCTCGCCGTCGCCGAACCGCTCCGTCCTTCCGGTCAGCAGCAACCTGCAGCCGGTGCGCTCGGCCAGCGCGCTGACGCATTCGAACACCACTCCGCGCGCCCCGCCGGTGACCAGCACCAGGTCGCCGCGCTCCAGCGGAGAATGGTCTTCCTCGGCGAAAGATATCGGCGCCAGGGCCGGGAGCTCGACTCCCAGCGGCCCGGCTCCCAGCTCGAGACGATCTCCGATCCTGTCCGCGTTGTGGGCGACCGCCTCCTCCCAGGCGACGTCGCCCGTGTCCAGCAGCTGCCAGATGCAGCCCGGCAGCTCGCGGCTCAGGCAGCGCACGAAGCCGGCCGGAAAGGCCCCCAGCAAGCGATGGCGCCCCGACAGCGCGGAGCCGAAGGCCCCGTCCTGCGAGATCGGAACCATGATCCTCAGCGGTCGCTTCTCCAGCGCGGCGACGAGATTGCGAAAGACGCGGTAGATGCGCAGCGCCGCGCCGCGCGCTCCCCGCAGCAGCGCCTCGCCGTCGACGCCGATCTCCATCTCGTCGGCGTGGGCCACGTAGAGCAGCGTGTCGCAGCCGTCGAGCAGCGTCTCCACGTCGCCCTGACCCATCTCGGCCAGCGAGTCGGCGCGCACCGCGGTGAACTCCACGTCGCGCTCGGCGAGCCGCTTCTTGATCGCCGTCCCGATCGCGGCCGACTCGCCGGTTACCGCCAGCACCCGCCGGCATTCGAACGGCTCGAAGCTCGTCTCTCGTCCCGGCCGCGAGGTGACCGCAAACAGGCGCGCTCCCCCGCTCCGCTCCGTCTCGCTCTCGCCCGCGTCCGCTGCGCTCTCTTCCTCGGCCGGAGCCTCGCCGCCCGCCGCTCCGCCGCCCGACTCCATCCCGGCCAGCGCCTCCGCCAGCTGCGCGATCGTCCGCGTGCCGCCCGCCGGGCGCGACTCGCTGTCCAAGCCGTGCTCCGAGGTCAACGAGACCCAGATCTCGGCGCGCTGCACCGAGTCCACCCCCAGGTCCGCCTCCAGGTCCAGCTCCGTCTCCAGCATCTCCGCCGGGTAGCCCGTCGCCGAGACCAGCTTCTCGCGAATCCGCTCCTCCCACTTCGCCGGATCGCCCCCGCCCGTCGCGGGCGCGGCCGCCGGCGCTTCCGCGGCGGGCTCACCTTCGACGGAAACCTCGCCGCCCGCCGCTCCGCCGCCCGACTCCATCCCGGCCAGCGCCTCCGCCAG
>CAZHCG010000041.1:0-13010 GCA_964530995.1 uncultured Myxococcales bacterium | reverse complement strand
CGAATCCGCTCCTCCCACTTCGCCGGATCGCCCCCGCCCGTCGCGGGCGCGGCCGGGGCCGGGGCCGGCCCGGGCTCCGCAGCGCTCTTTCGCGGCGGGGCCGCCGGCGGTGCGATTCCCTCGCGCAGCCTATCCTTGAAGCGCGAGTGCACCTCCCTCAGCAGTGCGAGCACCGCGGGCTCGTTGGATTCCATGTAGGTGATGAAATCCTCGGAGAAGATCCCCGGCAGCGCGCGCCGCTCGGCCGCCGAATCCAGGTGCCCCAGCGCGATCAGAAAAGCCCGCGCGCGGCGGAAGGTCTCCTCGTCGCCGAGCTTGGGGTGCAGCGTCGGCGCGGCGCGGAACTCCCTGCCCTCGAGAATTCCGCGCACCATCTTGGTCATCGACCAGCCCGGCCCGACCTCGAGGAAGCGGCTCACGCCCTCGGAGTAGAGCCGCTCCACCTCCCGCGGAAGGATCAGCGGCGTCACGAGCTGGCTGGAGAGGTGCTCCGCCAGGTAGTCGGAATCGAACCCGTCGGCGCCCACGTACTCTCCCGAGATGGTCGAGAGAACCGGAATCCGCGGCGGCGAGCACGGCAGCTCGCGCAACGCGTCGCGGAACGGCGCGCGCGCCGGCTCCATGTACCGCGAGTGGAACGCCGCTCCGATCGGCAACAGGCGCGCGTCGGCGCCGAACTTCTCGGCCGCGTTGACCGTGCGCTCCACCGCGTCACGCTCGCCGGCGATCACGAACCTCCCCGGAGCGTTGATGTTGGTCAGCATCACGCGGTCCCCGGCCAGCTCCAGGATCGCGTCGCGCTGCTCCTCGGAGCAGATCAGGCTCGCCATTCCCAGCGCCGGTCCGCCCGAGGCCATGATCTGCTCGGCGGCCCGGATGCGCGCCTCGACCACCTTCAGCGCGGTCTCCACGTCCCAGACCCCGGCCACCGCAAGCGCCGAGATCTCGCCGAAGCTGTGCCCGATCATCACGTCCGGGCGGACGCCCCGCGTCTCGAGCACGCGGGCCATCCCCAGCTCGACGGCGAACAGCGCGGTCTGAGCGCCGGTCAGCGTCCCCAGCCGTTTTGCGATCTCTGGATCCTGCTCGTCGCCGTAGATGTGGTCGAGCAAGGCGAAATCGAACGCCTCGCGCACGCTGGCGTCCACGCGATCCAGCACCTCTCTGAAGGCCGGGTCGCCGTCGTAGAGGTGACGCCCCATCGAGATGTAGTGCGTGCCCTGGCCCGGAAAGCAGAAGGCCAGCTTGCCGCGGCCGCCCTCCGGCGCCGCCTCGGCGGCGAACACGCCCTGCGACTCCAGCGGACGGACTGCGTGTCCGCCCTCGATCATCTTCAGCACGGTGCGCAGCTTGTCCCGCAGCTGGTCGTCGCTGCCGAACGTCACCGCCAGCCGGTACGCCGCGTCGCGTCCCTCGGAGACGAAGCCCGGAATCGGCTCCCGCTGCAAGGCGCGCTCGAGCGCTGTCGAGAGGTCCTCCTCCCTTTCCGAGAGGCAGACGAACACGTCGTCGGCATCGGCGTCTCCCGAACGGACCACCGGCCCCTCGAAGCGCTGCCGCTTCTCCTCGCTCTCCGGCCCGCCGTCCGCGGTTCTCTTTTCGCCTGCGGTCTCGGCGTCCGGGGAGCTGAAGACGCCGAAGTAGTTGGCGCCTCCCAGCCCCAGCGAGTTCGCCCCGCAGGCGGTGAAGCTCTCGTCCATCGGCTCGGTGCCGCGGCGCGGCACGACGCGATCGGAGAGCGCCGCGACCTCCTCCTGCTCGCGCTCCAGGTTGCGGATCCCGGGCACGGTCCGCGTCCTGAGGCTCTGGATCGCGCTCAACATCGAGGCCGCGCCGGACCCGCCGTAGAGGTGACCGATGTGAGACTTGATCGCGGTCAGCTGCACTGGACGCCCGTTCGATTGGCCGTCTTTCAGCTCCGCGGCCAGCGACCTGGCCTCGACTATGTCCGAAATCGGGTTACCCGATCCGTGGGTGTCGACCACTCCGATCGCCTCGGCCGGCAAGCCGGAGCGCTCGAGCGCGTTGCGGATCGAGCGCCGCACGGCGACCTCGGAGGGGGCCACCATCGTGCGGCTCTCGGCCTCGGACGAGCCGTGCACGGAGTGAATCACGGCGTAGATGTCGTCTCCGTCCCGGCGCGCCTCGTCCAGCCGCTTGAGCAGGTACATCACGCCGCCCTCGCCGATCAGGAACCCGGTTCCCCGCTCGTCGAAGGGGTACGGCGTGGTCTCGGCCACCGCGCCGAGCGCACAGACTCCGCAGGTGAACGAGTCGCTGAGCTGCTGGTTCAGCCCGCCGCTGATCATCAGGTCGACCTTGCCGAACATCAGCTGGTAGATCGCCGGAACCAGCGCGGCCAGGCCCGAGGAACAGGCCGTGTCGACCGTGAAGTTGGGCCCGTGCAGGTTGAGCTTGTTGGCCATCCGGCCCGCGGTCACATTCGCCATCCATCCGGGCAGGGTGTGCTCGGTGACCGGCGGGTGGGAGGCCGCGACCGACTCCGAAGCCGCGGACAGCGCCTCCTCCAGCAGATCGCCGTCCACCTCCTCCGCGCCCGGGCACTGCCGCAGAGAGTCGGCGTACTCGTCGAGGACCATCGGCGCGAAGATCACCGGGAAGTAGTCGTCGTGCATCGAACCGACGCTGACGCCGATCTTCTTGGGTGCGCGGATGTCGAGGCCCGCCTCGGTCAACAGCCGATCCGACAGATCCAACCCCAGGATCTGGGTCGGCGATATCTGGGAGACTGCGCGCGGGAAGATCTTGTGCCGCAGAAGATTGATCTCGTAGTCGTCCAGCTTGGAAACCACGCGCGTGGTGATCCGCTCGTTCTTCGGGCCGGCGTCGTAGTGATCCTGCCAGCGCAGCTGCTCCGGATCCACCTCCGTGAAGGTGTCGCGCCCGGCGGTCACGTTGTCCCAGAACTCGTCCACGGCCTCCGCGGCCGCGACGCGGCAGCTGACGCCCACCACCGCGATCTCACGCGAGACCTCCGGGCGCGAGGCCGGCGCCCGGTAGCTCTCCGCCTGCTCGAGAATCGCGTGGTAGTTGACGCCTCCGAATCCGCTCGTCGTCACCGCGGCGACGCGCAACCCGTCCTCGTCCGGCTCCCACGGCGCGATCTCTGTCGGGATCTTCAGGTGCTCGCTCTTCCTCATCGCGTGCGGCGTCAGCTTGCGGTAGTAGGGCATGTGCGGGTAGGTGGCGTTCTCCATCGCCAGCACGGTCTTGATCAGACCCGCCATCCCGGCCGCGGCCTTGAGGTGTCCGATCTGGCCCTTGACGCTGCCCAGCAGCAACGGGTCGGGGCTCTTGCGATCCTCGCCGTAGACCATCGAGATCGCGTCGTACTCGTTGGCGTCGCCCACGATCGTCGCGGTGGCGTGCGCCTCCAGGTACTGGATGTCGGAATGCCCCGTCTCCGCGCACTGCAAGGCGTCGACCATCGCCTCGGCTCGCCCTTCGGCCGACGGCGCGTAGATCGCCTGTCCCGCGCCGTCCGACGAGGCGCCGATCCCGCGGATCACGGCCCGAACCCGATCTCCGTCCGCCAGCGCGTCCTCGAGCAGCTTGACCACCACCACCCCGGTGCCCTCGCCGATCACGAGACCGTCCGCGGTGTGATCAAACGGACAGGCGATGCCCTTGCGGCTCAAGCCGTCCACACGGCTGAACCCGACATAGATCGAGGGGTTGGTGCCGAGGTCGGTGCCCCCGGCGATCGCCACCTTCGCGTCGCCGGCCTGCAAGGCGAGGCAGGCCGTGTCGAGCGCGACGAACGAGGAGGCGCAGGCGGCGTCGACGGTCATGTTGTAGCCGCCGATCCCGAACATCTGGGCCACGCGGTTGGAGATCGAGGACGGCACCGAGCCGACCGCGGCGATGCTGGGGTTCCAGCTATGACCGCGCGTCTCGAGCTCTTTTTTGAATTGCTCCTCGAACTGCTCGATCACCTCGGGCGCGACTCCGCGATCGCGCAGCTTCTCGGCCAGCGGGCGAAAGAAGGCGTGACGCTGCAGCGTGATCGTGGAGTGGGCGAACATGTCGACACCGCTGGTGCCGATCAGGGTTATCGCGTCGGCCAGGGTCTCCGAGCGCGGCTCGATCCCGGCGTCTTCCAGCGCCTCCCTGGTAGCCTCGAGGGTGACCAGCTGCGCCGGATCGACGCCCTGCATGCCCTTGGGCGGCAGCTTGTAGTCCAAAAACGGAAACTCGAAATCCTCGATGAACGAGCCGACGTCGGTATAGCTCTTCTCCGGCCGTCCCGAATCAGGCGAATAGAAGTTGTCGATGTGCCAGATCCGATCGGGCATCCTCTTGAAAAAGCGCTTTCCGCTCAGAATGTTCTTCCAGTACTGTTCGACATTGTTGGCGGACGGGAAAACGCATCCCATCCCCACGATCGCGATGTCGTATCGGCTCATTTGTTCACTCCAGAACGTTCCGCCTCTGAGCGGAACCAGCGTCGCCGGTCGACCGGCCCGTAAACGTCGCCTCGCTCTGCACGGCGCGCCTTTCCAACAGCGCCGCGACATCTTTCCAACGACTCCAGCGGGTCTCCCCGGCCTGCGGCCGCCCCGCGACTCCGACGAACTCCATCCCGGCCTCCTCGGCCGAGCGTCCGTCAAGCTCAGACCGGTCTCCTACCACGATCACACCCGATGGTTCGACCCCCCATTTCCCCGATATATCCCGTAGCGGAGAGCCTGCCGGTTTCAACACCCCCCAGTCCTCCATCGCCGCAATCTCATCGAACAGCGACAGATCGATCTCCAACGCCTCCAGCCGCTCCTCGACCATGCCGTAGTCCGAGAGCACCGCCAGCCTGATCCCTCTCTCGCGCAAGCCTCTCAGCAACCCCTCCAGCCCCGGCCTGGCCCTCGCCCTGCGGCGAAGCAGCCGCACGAACTCCGCCAGGAAACGCTCCCGGTACCAGCGGGCCGCCCGCTCCGTCGCGACGCCGGCGCGGCTCGCGAGCCGGCTGTACATCTCGTCGAGAAGCTCTTCCCGGCTCGAAAAGACCCGCCCGCGCAGCGAGCGCCTGACCGGCTGCAGGCGCCTCAGGAGGCCGAGCTCCCGCCAGAGCAGCAGCGCCATCCTCGCCTTGCGCGCCCAAAGCTCGTAGAGCGTGCCGTCGAGGTCGAAGACAATCCCCCGCAAGTCGCTCCCGCTCACCGCGCAACACCTCCGCAATGCCCGTCCTCGCCCGCTGCCCGGCTCTCGCGCCGCCGGTCGTACTGCTCGAGCTTCCGCTGAAAGAGATCGTGCCACTCCTGGGCGGCCCGCGCCGGATCGCCCTCGACCTCGCGCGCCGGGACGAACTCCACGCTGATATCGGTGCGCCTCCTGGCGAACAGCTCGGCCAGCTGGGGCAGCGTCTTGCGCTCGACGTCCCACTCCAGCATCCGGCGATCCGGGAGGTAGTCGATCACGCAACCCTCGACCGGCACACCGGCCTCCTTGGCCGCGGCGAAAGAGCCGACCTTGAACGGCAGCCTCTCCGCGCCCGGGCTGGACCTCCCCTCGGGAAACACGATCACCGGGTAGCCCTGCTCCAGGCGCCGGCGAAGCCCCTGCACCGCGCTGCGCCTCGAATCCCTGTCTCCTCTCTCCACGAACACGTGTCCCTGCCTGGCCAGAGCCTTTCCGAAATAGAAGACACGCCGCATCTCCATTTTGATCACGAAAAGAGCGGGAAAATGAGACAGCAGGGCCGGAACGTCGAGAAAACCCATGTGGTTGGCGACGATCATCCCTCCCCTGGGGCCGGTCCGCTCGTTGAGCCGATGGATGCGGATTCCCATGATCCTCGCCAGGCAACGCCCCCACAGACCGATCGCGTCGGGGTAGTAGCGCCCGGTGAAAATCTGACGCGCCCGAACGCCGAGCCAGTGGATGGCCAACGTGCCGCCCAGGGCCGCCGCTGCGCGGCCCGCCAACCTCGATATTTGGATGACCTTCATCTTCAACACACGCGAATCGAAGCCGACTCGCGGTTCAATATCATCGTTGACGCCGTTGGAAAAGGCGCCGCCGCCGAGAGATCGACGCCGTCGGCGCCCGGCTCTTTCAGGATTCGCGATCGAGCCGCCGAGGCTGCCCGGTCAATCGGTCACCTGCTCCAGCAGCTCCAGGTATTTCTCGTAGGGGAGAGCCTGCCAGCTCTCGGCGGTCAGCGCCCCCTCCGAGCGGGAGATCAGGGACACCTTGTGCGCGGTCTCCGCGTCCGGCGCCTCGTAGATATCCATGAAATCGTAGGGGCCGAGAATCGCGTAGTGGGCCTTCCACTCGACTCCGGGGCAGCGATCCTTGACCTTGCGGAACCACTCCCTGCCCATCTCCTTGCGCTTCTCCGCGTCGTGCACGCTCTCGGGTCGAAGCTTGGTCATCAAGACGAACGTCGGCATTGCTCACCTCCCCTTTTTCCGGGCCGCCCACCGCGGGCGACACCCACGATTATAGCGACTCGCAGCCGGCGCGACACCGGAGTTGCCGATTTCCTTCGCGCCGGCCCCAAAAATCGCAGCGCCGCGCGCCTCCGGGCGTGAATTTTTCCGGCGGCGCGGACATCGAAATAGAGGTATAATCGCCGCGCTTGCACGCCTGGGAGGTGCGAAATGCGTTCTCGGTCGACTCTCTGTTGCACGATCGCCCTCGCCACGGTGCTGGCGGTCGCCGCGTCGCCCCTCCCGACCGCCGCCGAGCGTCCGGAAAAAAAGATCGTCCCGGGCGAGATCCTGGTCAAGTTCAAGAGCGGCTACGAAGGCCCCGGCGCGAAGGTCATCGACGATCTGGGCGCGCGACTGCTCGAGAAGCTCTCGCGGATTGACGTGTCCAGGATCGAGCTGCCCGGCGGGATCAGCGTGGAGCAGGGGCTGGCCCGTCTCGAGAAGCTCCCGTTCGTCGAGTACGCCGAGCCCAACCTGATCTTCGAGCCGTTCTGGGCCCCCGACGACCCGCGCTGGGAGCAGCAGTGGGGAATCCGAAAGATCAGCACTCCCGCCGGCTGGGGAGTCGAGACCGGCAGCTCCCAGACCGTGATCGCGATTCTCGACACCGGCGTCGACCTGGACCACCCCGACCTGGTCGATCGGATGGTCGCCGGCCGCGATTTCGTCGACGGCGACACCAGCGCGGACGACGTGGGCGGCCACGGAACCCACTGCGCCGGAATCGCAGCGGCGAGCGCCAACAACGGCGAGGGAATCGCGGGCGTCTGCCCCAACTGCTCGGTGATGCCGGTCCGCGTGCTCAGACCGGCGGGCGGCTCGGCGAGCGACGTGGCCAAGGGCATCATCTGGGCCGCGGACCACGGCGCGGACGTGATCTCGATGAGCCTGGGCGGGCTCTTCCCCTCCTCGACCCAGCTGGACGCCATGGAGCACGCCTGGAAGAGCGGCGCGATCCTGATCGCCGCGGCGGGCAACAGCGGAGTCGACAGCCCGCACTACCCCGCCTACCACGATCTCTGCCTGGCGGTCGCGGCCACGGATCGCAACGACCAGCGCGCCGGCTTCTCCAACCACGGATCATGGGTCGACGTGGCTGCCCCCGGCAGCTTCATCATCAGCACGGTTCCCGGCGGAGGCTACGAGAACAAGAGCGGCACCTCGATGGCGACGCCCTACGTCGCCGGACTGGCCGGGCTGCTGTTCAGCCGTCCCGGAGCGACCAACGAGAGCGTGCGCCGCGAGATCGAAAGCGGCTGCGTTCCGGTCGGCGGCTGGGTCGCCCACGGCCGCATCGACGTGGGGGACGCGCTGGGCAAGAAGGGATCCTCGTCCGGAGGCTCGTCCTCCGGAGGCTCCTCTTCCGCGGGCGGTGACGGCGGGGTCGCGCCCACGGGCTACTCCCTCGGCCGCGGCTCGACGCTGAAGGCTCCCGCGGACAGCCTGCTCTCCAGCGACGATCGCCTGCTCGTGCTGCGCTCCACCCAGTCGGGAAAGAAGCGCTACCTCTCCGCGGTGATCGAGACGCGCCTGCCCGAACCCGGTGCCACGGGAAATCTGCGGGTCGTGCTCGAAGCCCGCTGCTACGACGCCCCGACCGTCACGCACGTCCACCTCCGCAACTGGAAGACCGGCGAGTGGGACTGGATCGGCAAAGGCGAGGTCGGGATCGAGGACACCACCGTCGAGGCCGGCGCGAAAGACGCCTCCGACTACGTGAAGAGCGACGGCGGTGTCGAGGTGCGCTTCACGCGCTCGGCCGACTGGTGGACGACTTTCGAAATAGGAATTGACCGGGTCCGTTTCTACCCCTCCGCCGGCACCGGGAGCGAGGACGGCGGCTCCTCGTCCGGCGGCTCCTCGTCCGGCGGGAGCTCGGACGAGCACGAGGGCCTCTCGGACAAGCTCAAGAAGAAGTGGAACAAGTGGAAGAAAGGCCGGTAGGGCCCGCCGGGTCCCCGAGCCTTTGGGGTGATTTTGCTTCGCCGGCTTTTGTGGTATCGGGCTGGACGAGATGTCTCGAGTTCTGCATCCGTTGCTGGTCTCGATCGCCGTGCTGGCGCTGGGGCTCTCCCTGTGGCTCGCCCTGGCCTGGGCGCCGGTCGAGGCGCGGATGGGCGTCGTGCAGAAGATCTTCTACTTCCACGTCCCCTCGGCCTACTCGATGTACCTTTCCTGGGCGGTCTGCACGCTTGCGTCGATCGTCTACCTGGCGCGCCGCTCTCCGCGCTGGGACGCGCTGGCCCGCTCGGCCGCCGAGATAGCGATGGTGTTCGCCGCGGCGGTGATGATCACCGGCCCGCTGTGGGGACGCAAGTCGTGGGGCGCCTACTGGAGCTGGGATCCGCGCCTGACCTCGGCCCTGCTGTTCACTCTGATCGTCGCGGCCTACAACCTGCTGCGCGCCCGCGGCAGCGGCGAGGCGGAGCGAGGTTTCTCGGCCGCGCTGGCGATCGTCGGCGCCTGCGTGGTCCCGATCATCCACGTCTCTGTGCAGAAATGGCGCGGCCAGCATCCCACGGTGATCGGTTCCGGCGGCGGCGGGCTGACCTTCGAGATGGGAGTGAGCTTCGCCGTGTCGATGGCGGCCTTCACCCTGCTGTTCGCCGTCTTGCTGATCCAGCGCCACGCCCTGGAGCGACAGCGTCACCGTCTCGCCGAGCTGGAGGAGCGGATCGCGGTGGAGGGACCGGAGGAGAGAGAATGAGCCGCGCGGCCGAAAGCATTCTCTGCCTGGCGGCGGTCGGGCTTCTGGCTCTCGCCCCCTTGCGGGCCGGCGCGGCCGGCGATCCCTCCGCCGGGCGGCCGTCGACCGCAACGAGCTTCGAGGCCGGCATCGACGCCTCGCAAGGCTTCTCGGACCGGGAGCTGTGGGCGATCGGAATCATCGCCGCCGCGGCTCTGAGCATCACCTGGATCGCGCTGGAGCTCGGCGCGCGATCCCGCCGGCGAACCGAAATCGACCTGGAGAGTACGACGCGGTTCCTCGATCGAAGGAGGGAATCGTGATTCTCAGACCCTCCGGCGCGGCCTTGATCGCCGCAGCGATCGGCTGTCTGACCCCCCTCGTTCCCCTGGCCGAGAGCGGAGACGACTTCGTGCCGGTCGATCCGGCCTCGCTGGAGACGGTCAGCGGCTCGGGGCTGGCGATCGCGGCCTACTCGGTGATCCTGGGCCTGATCGCGCTCTACGCGCTGTCGATCTGGCTGCGGAGCGCGGCCGGACGCAGACGCGCCGAGAAGCTGGCTGCGCGCCTCGACGATTCAGAGACCACGGACTGAAACCCCCCTCCGGGACGACCTTCCAGGAACGGGCGGCGAACCATATCCTCCTTTTCTTGACATGTAGTTTCGTGTGTGTCTAATCAATATATGTAGGAGGTTGTCATGCATTACGATCCACAGACACGCAGCATTCAGCTTCTCAGCCTGTTCCTGCTGGCCGGCGCGGTCTGGATCGCCGCCGCCTCCGCCCTGGCGGTGGGTCCGGCCGAATCGTCGGCTCGCGGCGAGGCCGATCTGGAGCCCGTCGAGCGCCACCTCGTCGGCGAGGGCGAATCCTTGAGCGAGATCGCCGCGTCGTACGGTCTGCGCGTGGAAGATCTGGTCGAGACCAACGACCTCGAGAACCCGGATCGGATCCTGGCCGGCACCGAGATCCTGATCCCCGGCGACCCGAAAAACGGAGTGCTGACCAAGCGCGGCGTGCGGCTCGCGATCCCCGAGGGGTTCACCCTCTCGCGCATCTCCGAGATCTACGGCATTCCGGTCTCGCGCATCGTGCGCACCAACGGCATCGAAAACCCCGATCGCATCCGCGCGGGCCGAAAGCTGCTCGTCCCCGGCGCAGACCGCGTGCGGGAGCTCGTGCCGCCCCCTCCATGCTACCGCGATCCGGTCACCCTCTACCGGGTCCGCACCGACGTGACGCGCGAGGTTCCCCTCTGCTTCTGCAACGGTCGCGCCAACCCCGACGCCGTCGAGGTCATCTCCGAAATCTCCGCGCCTCCGCGAATGGACGAGCCGCCCTTCCCGCTGCACCCGCGACTGCTGGTGCTCCTGCAGAAGGTAGCAGATCACTGGCCCGGCAAGCGGATCGAGATCATCTCGGGGCAGCGCGTGGGCAAATCGGACGACCGCGAGTCGTTTCACAACACGGGACGAGCCCTGGACTTCCGCGTCGCCGGTGTGGGCAACAGGGAGCTGGCCTTGTTCGTGCGGAGCTTCTCCAATGTGGGCGTGGGCTACTACCCCAACTCGGTATTCATCCACATGGACACCCGCGACCGCAACGCGTGGTGGATCGACTACTCCCGCCCCGGCGAGAAGCCGATCTACCGCCGTGCCGATCTCAGCGACGAGGCGCTCTCCGAGATCAGGGCCAGCCGCAACACCTCCCACCGGGGCCGACACTCGGAGAGTTGACGAAGCACTGGCCGGGCGGCAAACTGAGCGCCGCATGAGCGAGCCTCGGAAATCCGGTCGTTTGCAGGGCGAACAGCTCGCGGCGGCCCTCGAGTCGCTCGGGCGCTCGATCGAACGGGGCAGCTCCGCGCTGCGCGGCTTTCGGCGCGAGGTGCTGACCGATCTCGACCGACGGTTGGAGGTGATCGCCGGCTCGGTGGGGGAAAGCGGCGTCGATCCCTTCGGGCTGGAGCCCGCCTCGCTGCGCCGCACGGCAATCGGAGCCACCTTTCTCTACAAGCTGTACTTCCGCTGCAAGGCCGCCGGTCTGGAGAACGTCCCACCAGGACCGGTGATCCTGGTCGCCAACCACGCCGGGCAGCTGCCGATCGACGGGGTGATGATCACCGCCGCGCTGCTGCTCGACGGCGATCCGCCGCGGCTGGCGCGCAGCCTGGTCGATCGCTGGGTGCCGACGATACCGTTCGTCTCCACCGTCTTCGCCCGCTCCGGCGTGGCGGTCGGGTCGCAGGAGAACGCCGAGCGCCTGCTGGGCAACGGCGCCGCGTTGCTGACCTTTCCCGAGGGGATGGAGGGCATCACGAAAACCGTGGACCAGGCCTACCGCCTTCGCGAGTTCGGGCTGGGCTACATGCGGCTGTCGCTGGCCAGCGGCGCGCCGGTGGTTCCGGTGGCGGTGGTCGGATCCGAGGAGCAATACCCCACCTTGTACAACCTCGACCGCCTGGGAAAGGTCTTCGGCCTCCCGACGCTGCCGATCTGGCTGCAGATGCCGATTCCGCTGCTGGGGATGCTGCCGCTGCCGGTCCGCTATCGACTGCGGTTCGGCGAGCCGATGCGCTTCAGCGGCGACCCGGACGACTCGGACGCGGCCGTCCGCCAGCTCTCGAGCCGGGTCGAGGAGCGGATCGAGGAGATGCTGACCGACGTCCGCGCGGAGAGGAGGAGCGTGTTCTGGTGAGCTCAGCCGTCGACCGCCGAGCAGAGAAGACCTACCCGGGCACGATCGCGGTCTCCGGGGCCGCGGGACGCTTCGGCAACCTGGTCGTGCGCCGGCTGCACCGCAGCGACGAAGTTCTGACGATCGACCCGCGCCCGTTCGATCGGAGGCCGTCCGACGTGGACCACCTCCCCGCCGACCTGCGCCGACGCGCCTGTCGCGACGTCTTTCGCCGCGGGAGGATCCAGGCAGTCGTCCACCTGGGTCCCTACCACATGTACGCCCGGCACGACGAACAGAGCTTCGCCGCCGCGATCGAGAACTTCGACCGCCTGCTCGACTACTGCGACAGGTACGACGTCGAGAAGCTGGTGCTGCTCTCGTCGGCGGACGTCTACGGAGCGAGGGCGCGCAACCCGCAGTTCCTGACCGAAGAGGCGCCTCTGCTCGCCGCCGGGCTCTCGGCGCTGCGCGACGTGGACATGATGGCCCAGAGCTTCTTCTGGCGGCGCCCCGATGTGGAGACCGTGATCCTGAGGCCGACCCACATCACCGGCGGGGTCGGCGGCGCGATGGTCCGCTACCTGAGGATGGACCCGGTTCCCCGCCTGACAGGCTTCGACCCGATGATACAGCTCGTGCACGAAGAAGACGTGGTCCGTGCGCTACGGCTCGCCCTGGCGCCCGGACGGAGAGGCATCTTCAACCTGGCCGGCCCGCCGCCTCTGCCGCTCAGCCGAATCGCCGAGCGCCTCGGACGCCAGACCCTCTCTGTTCCTCACTTCCTGGCGAAGCCGGCGCTCGGCCAGCTGCGGCGCCTGGGCAAGCTCGACATCCACCCCACCTACGTGGACCACGTGCGCTACGTCTGCATGGTGGACGACTCGCGAGCGAGGAGCACTCTCGGATACAGGCCGAGCCGCGACGCCCGAGAAACGCTCGCGGCGGTCGATCTGTGGGAATAGGACGACAATATCCGATTCAGCACGAGCCCGCAGGATGTAAGGGGCATGGGACACCCGATCAGAATCTACGAGCCGGGTCGAGAATCGGCCGCGAAGGACCGATCTGGAGCGCGGACAGCGGCGAAATCGGGCCAAAGCGCGGCCGGGTGTCCTTCGGCGAACGAATGCCGCCCTGTTTTTTGGCTCATCCGGATCCAGCCGTTTTCATCTCCGCGTCCGTGCGCCGCGC
>CAZHCG010000040.1:4234-32690 GCA_964530995.1 uncultured Myxococcales bacterium | reverse complement strand
TCGCTAGAAAGATCAGCCGTTACGGGACTTCATAGAACTGGGGCGGAGCCCCTGGTTGACCGTCGCTGTTTCGTCGAGTTGTTGCGACGCGGGGTGATCCGGAGCTACTCTGCAGGCATGTCCCGCCCAGGCGAGATTGCCGCCTGTATCCCCGCGCTCGCGCTGGCGGCCTGCGGGGCGGCCGGGCTGGATCACTCGTCGGCTCCCGGCTCGTACGAGACGGGCCTGGCCGTCTACTACTCCGACAGCCTGCACGGCCGCTCCACGGCCAGCGGCGTCCCCTACGACAAGGAGGCGCTGACCGCGGCGCATCGCTCGCTGCCGTTTGGCACCGTGGTCCGGGTGACCAATCTCGAGAACCGTCGCTCGGTGCGCGTCGAGGTGAACGACCGCGGTCCGTTCGGCGACCGTCGCCGCGTGATCGATCTCTCGCGCGCCGCGGCCGAGCGGATCGAGATGATCGAACGCGGGGTGGTCGAGGTGCGGATCGAGGTGCTGGAGAGGCCCGACTGAGAAAAGCGGGCCGTCAGCCGGAGGGGATCTCGCGAATCCAGCCGTGGTCGTCGGGCTCGGTGCCGAGCTGGATTCCGGTCAGCTTGTCGTAGAGCCGCTTGCAGTGCTCGCCCGGCTCGTCTCCCTCGACGTAGACGGCCTTGCGATCGCCGTAGGTGATCGCCCCGACCGGGGTGATCACCGCCGCGGTCCCGCAGCACCCGGCGTCGACGAAATCGAAGATCTCCTCGACCTCGACCGGGCGGCGCTGCGGCCTCATCCCCATCTCGTCTGCGATCGTCACCAGCGACTTGTTGGTGATCGACGGCAGGATCGACTCGCTGGCGGGCGTCACGTACTGGCCGTCCTCGGTGACGCCGAAGAAGTTTGCCGGTCCCGACTCGTCCAGGTACTTCTTGTGCCGCGCGTCGAGGTAGAGCACCTCGGTGTAGCCTTTCTCGCGCGCCCTGAGGCTGGCGCGCAGACCGGCCGCGTAGTTCCCGCCGACCTTGACGTCTCCGACTCCGTTGGGAGCCGCTCGATCATACTCGTCCTCGACGATCAGCTCGATCGGCTTGAACCCGCTCTTGAAGTAAGGCCCCACCGGGGTGACGAACACGACGAACAGGTACTCGCCCGCCGGCTTGACCCCCACCTGGGGACCGGTGCCGAGCATCAGCGGCCTCACGTAGAGGCTGCCGCCGGTTCCGTAGGGCGGCACGAAGTGGCGGTTGGCGTCGACCACCTTGAACACCGCGTCGATGAACATCTCCTCCGGCACCGGCTCCATGAAGATCTTGCTGCACGAGCGAGCCAGCCGCTTGGCGTTCTCCTCGATGCGGAAGGCGACGATGCGCCCGTCCTTCTGCTCGAAGACCTTGAGCCCCTCGAAGGCCTCCTGACCGTAGTGCAGGCAGGTGGCCGCCATGTGCATCGGAATGATCTCGTCCTCGACGAGCTTTCCCTCGCTCCAGGCGCCGTCGCGCCACGTGTAGCGAATGTTGCAGTCCGTCTTGCGGTAACCGAAGCCCAGGTTCTTCCAGTCGAGATCCACCTTGCTCATCTCCAATGCCTCCTAGCCAGCGAGCCGCAACGGCCCTTTTTCACGAGCGACGCGCTTTCCATTAACACGGTCGATACTGGTGTTGTCAAAAGGTTTCCATCTACGGGTTTTTTCGCCGCCTTTGCAGCGCGTCGCGCGCGATTCGACGCACCTCTTCCACCTGGTGCCCCCCGGCCACCATCTCCAGGTAGGCCTCGGCCTCCTCGCCGCCGATCCGTCCCAGCGCCTCGACGGCGCGCACCTCGCTGCGCAGATCGCCGCGGCGGATCGAACCGATCAGCAGCGGCACCGCCGACTCCTCGCCGATCCGGGCCAGCGCCTCGGCCGCGGCCTCGGCCACGTGCGGGCGGGGATCGGCCGCCATCTCGCCCAGCGCCGGAACCGCCTCCTTCGCCCGCTCGTCGGCGAGCAGGCGCGCCGCAAGGATCTGCAAGTCGGGCTCGGGCGAGTCCAGTCCGCGAATCCGATCTCGCGTCCCGCCGCCCAGCAGGGCCAGCATCTCGCGCACCGCTCGCGACAGGTCGCGCAGAGTCTTTTCGACCAGCTCCCGCGCCTCCGACGGATTCGAGGCCGAGCCCTCGGCCGCCACCGCCGCGGTGACCGGCGCCTCGAGCCCGTCGGCGCGCAGGCGGGCCTCGACCACGATCTCGCCCTGCCCTGCGCCACCCGCGGCCGGCTCGAGCAGACCCACCACCGACAGCCGTCCGGTTCCGTACGGCGCCGGCATGGCGAGCGAATCGCCGATCGCCTCGTGCACCGCCCGCCGGAACCCGGCCGAGTCGACACCCGCGTCCAGGCCGCCCGTGACGCTCAGGTCGGTGCGCTCCAGCTCGACGTCGCGGCTCGCCCGCGGCGCTCGCTTTTCGCTCGCCTCGTTCTCTGATCCGCAGGCGAGGGCCAGCAGCGCCGCCAGCGCGCAGCAGGTCCCGGCCGGGAATCGCGACATCTCGATTAGAAGCTCACCTGGGCCATCAGGGTCAGCTCGTGGTGGTCCTCGTACCAGACCCCCCAGGGAGCCATGTAGCTCTGCTGCTTGTCGGCCGCGAACAGGCCGCGCCACTCGAGCAGCAGCTTGAGATGCCCGGGGAACGGGTGGTAGCCCAGCGCCCCGGTCATCTCGTGGATGTGATCGAGCTCGCGCTCGATATCGGCGTCGTAGAACGAGTAGCGGAAAGCGGGCTCGAGGCCCGTCGGATCGTTGAAGTAGGCGAGCTGCCCGGAGAAACCGAGCGACCCGATCTTGGAGTTGTTCTCGAAGACCGCTCCGTGGTCCGTTCTGCGGTAGAAGACCGAGGCCAGCAGCGAAGCGCCCATCCACTTGGCGTGCAGATCGCCGGCCACGTTCAGGTCCTCGGAGTTGTAGGTGCGCTGCGGGTCGACCGGGTCGCGGTGCTCGGGCAGGTCGTAGGCGAAAGCCGCGCCCACGCTGAGCAGCGGATCGGAAACAGTGTCCAGGTCGGACATCCCGGGCGTCATCGGTCCCAGGAAGTCGGAGGCGATCCGAGTCGTGACCATCACGTCGCGGTTGTCGTTGCCCACGTTGGGCCCCCCGCCGTTGTAGAGGCCCACGGCGTACTTGAACATCTCGTTCCAGACCGAGCCGTCGACCTGGAACCCGCGGTCGTAGTGGAAGCTGGAGCCGCGCTGCATCTCGTAGTCCCAGTGGTAGGTCAGCGCGTCGGCCGGCATGTTCTCGCCCCAGCGCGGATAGCTGCGCGTCATCAGCGAGCGCGAGGAGAAGGTCAGCCCGCGATCCTCGAACATCGCCTCGCGGTCGAACCCGACCACGTACTGGCCGGCGCGCAGCCGCAGCTCGTCCATCAGGGCCAGCTCGCCGTAGATCTCGTAGAGGTTCAGCGCGTGCTCCTCGATCTCCACGTGGTGGTAGTCGACCGCGGTCGGCAGGTTGGCGTTGAGCGGGTACTCGACCTGACCGTGCAGCGTGCTGTAGTCGATCTCGGCACGGAAGCTCACCTTCTCGAAGACGGTGGCATCGAACACCAGCCGCCCGCTGGCCAGCCCGAACTCGCTGGTCTTGGTCTCCAGCTCTCCGCCCGAGGCCTCCATCGTCTCCGGGTCGTAGTAGAGCGTGCCGTCCGGGTTGCGGTCCCAGCCCTTCTGCAGGCCGAGTCGATAGTACGGCCTGGCGTAACCGCCGATCACCAGCCGATGCCTGCCGTCCTCGGACTGGACGAAGAACCCGTCGTCGTAGCCGGCCACCTCGCGCTCTTCGATCTCGGAGACCTGCTCCCCGATCGCGTCCACGTCGCTCCACAGCGACTCGACCTCCTCGGCCATCGCGTCGAGCCGCGAGTCCCGCTCGTCGGCGGCCGCGGCTCCCTCGTCGGCCTGGACGCGCAGATCCTGGATGTCGCGGATCAGGGCGTCGATGTTGTCTTGCAGCTGGTCCAGCCTCGAGCGGATCGTATCGGGCGGCTCCTGCCCGATCAGCTCGTCTACCTGATAGCGGAGCTGGTCGACCTGCTCTTCGACCAGATCCATCCTGTCCTTCATCCTCTTGGGTCTCTCCTGCTCGCCCTCTTCCTGCGCCGTCGCCACGCCGGCCGTCAGCAGCACGGCCGCGACGGCCGCACAGGCGATTGAAACAGCACCGGTTGTCCTGGTCATCCGTTTGCTCCTCTCTTGCCCGCGCCCTCTTTACGATTGCGGCGGCATCTTATCCCGAATACCCGAACGATGCCAAATGTATTCGGAGTTCCATCTGCGAAGCCTACCGTCGTTCGCCCGCGGGCGGAATCTCCATCCATCGCGATCGGGCGTCCGCCCGTGCCAGCTCGCGCTCCAGCACTCCGCCGGCTCGTTCGAAACGCGGCGGATCCTCCCGGACAAATACCGGAAACAGGTATCCGATCCGCCGCGGCGCATCGGCGCGTTCGGCCGCAAGCCGGGCGGCCTCTTTCCAGGCGGCGGGAGCTCCGCTCGCCAGCAGGCGCTCCGCCCGCTGGCGATCTCCGCTCGCGCGAATGCTCCGCGCCTCGATCAGCATCTCCTCGACCGCCTCGCGCAGCTCGTCGTGCCCGGTCACCGCGAGCGTCCTGGTCCCGTCTTCGCGGGTCGCCATTTCTACCGCCCCTCTTTGCACCAGCCCCCGCACCGCGGCGATCGCGGCCCGCTGCTCCGGGTCGGGCTCCTCTCCGCGCGAGAGCGCCAGCCACTCCAGCGGCGAAGCTACGTAGTCGTCGCACAGCGCCGCGGCGCAATCCGGTCCCGCGAAGATCGGGCCGGCCGCCAGCTCCCGATCGAGCGCAACGTGCAGAGCCGCCAGGTCGGCCCGCAGCTCGTCGATTGCCGGCGCGAGACCGCCCAGCCTGTTCTCGAGGAATCCCGGCGCCCGCTGCTCGGTTCCGTCAGTGCCGCGCCCGATCAGCTCGCGCAAGGCACGGCGCGCGATCACGCTCCGCCGCCGGCAGCGCAGCCGTCGCTCGGCCGCGGCGTCGCCGGCCGAAAGAGCGCGGACCAGATCGGCGCCGACCGCCCGGTCCAGCGCGGCGGAGACGTTGAGCGGAATCCACAGCTCCCCGCTGGACGGCTCCTCGACGGCCGGCCCCCTGCTCGGCGCCGGAACGCCGGCGTGGAGCCAAGGACCGTAGGAGCCGGCCGCGTCGACCAGCTGCACGGCGCGCACCGTCCGCGGCAGAGATCTTCCCCGCAAAATCCGCGGTGCTCCCAGGCGGGAGATGCGCGCCCGCAGCTCGGGCGCCGCGCTCTCGACCGCCTCGACAATCTCCTCCCCCTTCTCGTCCGGTATCGCCACCAGCGCCCCGAAACCCTCGATCCCGTTTCGGCGAAAACCGATGATCGCGCTCGGCTCTCCGGGTTCGCCGGCGGCTGAACGCAGGTACTGGGCACGCGGCCGAGCCGGGGAAAACGGAGCGGTCTCGATCCCGGCCTCGCTCAACAATCGCAGCAACTCCTCGATCCCGGCGGCCGGCTCCGCACCGCCGTCGGCCGTTCCCGCGTCCGCCGATCCGGCGTCCGCCGCGACACCCTCGCGGCGGGGAAAGATCACCGGCCGCACCGCGTCCAGCAGCGCCTCGAGCTCCTGGAGCTGGTTGTCCTCGAGGCTCTTTCCGGGCAGATCCTCGGTGGGCATCTCGGCTCCGACGCGCAACGCGGCCTGGGCCGCCGCGGCCAGCTCCCCGGGAATGAAGCGCGGAGAGACGGGCCGCCCGCCCAGTGGATCGCGGCCGCAGTGAAAGAGGAAAAACCGCTTTGCAAAAGACTGCGCCTTGGCCGCCACGCGCGGGGGTACCGCCTCGATGTGGATCAGGATCTGCTCCAGCATCCGGCGCGCCCTCGGGTACTCGGATCCGCGCCGGGCGCAGAACAGCTCGTCGGCCCGCAGCGAAGCGCGGCACAGCGCCTCGAGCTTGCGCCGCCCCTCCCGATCGAGATCGACGGCTCCCGAGACCTCGACCGGAACGACCCGGATCGAGCCCGGCAGATCCTCGACGCCCCGCTCTCGCTCCTTCCCGGACCGCGCGCTCTTCTCCGGCGCGGCGTCCTCGCCGGCGGCGTCCGATTGCGCGGAGCCCGCCCCTTCGCCGCAACGGCCGCAGCCGCAGAAAACGACAATCGAGACCAGCGCAGCGGCCGCGCGCCGAGCGCGGCTCTCGGCAATCCCTCGGCGTTGCACGCTCACGAATCCTCGGTCTCCCCGCCGCGCCGCGCAATAAAGCGACGCGCCTCAGATGTCGAACCTCCCCAGCACCGTGTCCTCGGCCAGATCCTCCCGCTCCTCGGGATAGTCGCGGTTGTAGTGCAGCCCGCGGCTCTCCTTGCGCAGCGCCGCGGAGCGGATGATCAGATCCGCGACCGCGGCGATGTTGCGCAGCTCCAGCAGATCCGAGGTCACGTGGTACTGCCAGTAGTACTCCCGGATCTCGTCGATCGTCAGCTCGCTGCGCCGCATCGCGCGGCTGAGTCGCCGATCGGTCCGCACGATTCCGACATAGTTCCACATGTAACGGCGCACTTCGTCCCACTCCTGGGAGACGACCACCGACTCCTCGCTGGGCACCGCCCCGCCCACCTCCCAGTCCCAGACCTCGTCGTAGCTCGGACACGAGATCTCCGGCGCGCTCAGCGCGGCGCGCTGAGCGAAGACGAGCCCCTCGAGCAGCGAGTTGGAAGCCAGTCGGTTGGCGCCGTGCAGCCCCGTGCAGGCCGTCTCGCCGATCGCCAGCAGCCCGGGCACCGAGGTTCGTCCCCAGCTGTCGGTCAGCAGCCCGCCGCAGCTGAAATGGGCGGCCGGCACGACCGGAATCGGCTCGCGCGTCATGTCCACCCCGAACTCCAGGCAGCTGTGGTGGATGTTGGGAAAACGATCGAGCAAAAACTCGCGGCCGAGATGGGTGACGTCGAGATAGACGTGGTCGTCGCCGCTGCGCTTCATCTCGTAGTCGATCGCGCGGGCCACCACGTCGCGCGGGGCCAGCTCTCCGTCCGGGTGGTGGTCGCGCATGAACTCCCGGCCGTCCAGGCTGCGCAGCACCGCCCCCTCTCCCCGCATCGCCTCGGAGACGAGCACGCCCTCCTTGGCCTCGGGGTGATAGAGAATCGTCGGGTGGAACTGGAAGAACTCCATGTTGGCCACCCGGGCGCCCACCCTGAAGCCCATCGCGATTCCGTCGCCGGACGCGGTGTCCGGATTGGAGGTGTAGAGGTAGACCTTGCCCGCCCCTCCGGTCGCCAGCACCGTCACCGGCGCCAGCACCGTGTGTATCTCGCCGGTCCGCCTGTCCAGCACGTGCGCTCCCTTGCAGACCCGGTCGGAGCGCTTGTGCCGCGGCACGATCAGGTTGACCGCCATGTGGTGCTCGAGGATCTCGACGTTCTCGAGCTTTCGGACCGTATCGAGCAGAGCGCGAATCAGCTCCCTGCCGGTCGCGTCGGCCGCGTGAACGATCCGCCGCGCGGAGTGTCCGCCCTCGCGCCCCAGATCCAGCTTGTCGGGCTCGGCGGACTGCACGGTGAAGCTGGCTCCCAGCTCCTGCAGCTCCCGGATCTGCGCGGGGCCCTCGCGAACGCAGAGCTCGACCACCTCTCGGCGACACAGACCGCGCCCGGCCCGGAGGGTGTCCTCGACGTGAGACTCGAAGCTGTCCTCCACGTCGAGCACAGAAGCGACGCCGCCCTGCGCGTGGTTGGTGGCCGACTGCTCCGCCTCGAGCTTGGTCAGCAGGAGCACCCGCCCCTTGCCGGCGACCTTGCGGGCAAAGGTGAGACCGGCGACGCCCGTGCCGATCACCAAAAAATCGCACTCGACACGCATGGCGGGGACTATAGTGGAACGAGCCTAAAAAGTCACAATCTACGACTCGCGGGAGGTTCGACGCTCGGCGATTTCGAGCGCAGAATAAAGATACACAGTTTTTCATTCGAATGTATAATGAAGGTTGAAACCAAATGCTGGGGAAGCTCTGCCCCGAGGAGGAACCGATGCGCTTTGCATTGCTTTGCCTGTCGGCCGGACTGTTCGTCGTGTCGATCGCCTGTTCCGAGGAAGGGTCGTCCGACATGTCCGGAATCGATGCCGACGCGGATTCCGATTCCGACGGAGACTCGGACGCGGATTCGGACGCCGACTCCGATTCCGACGCCGACGCGGATTCCGATGGTGATTCGGACACGGACACCGACGCGGATTCCGACACGGACACCGACACCGATACCGACACCGACATCGACACGGACACGGACGCCGACACGGACGCCGATTCCGATGCGGACACCGACACGGATACGGATACCGATACGGACACCGATGCCGACAGCGACACCGATACGGACACCGACGCCGACACCGATACCTACAGCCAGTGGGCGACCGAAGACGCGGACGGCGACGGAATCCCCAACGGGGTCGAGGGGACGGGAGACCCGGACGAAGACGGCATTCCGAACTGGCAAGATCCAGACTCGGACAACGACGGGATCCCGGACTCCGAGGAGGCCGGAGACGACCCGGAGATGCCGCAGGACTCGGACGAGGACGGCACGCCCGACTACCTCGACACGGATTCCGACAACGACGGGCTGCCGGACGCCGACGAGTTCCTGGGCGCGGACGGCCTGGCCGACACCGGAGACGAGACAGACCCCACCGACCCCGACTCGGACGGCGACGGCTACACCGACCTGGTCGAGGTGGCCTACGGCTCGGATCCCAACGACGCCGCCTCCATGCTTCCGCCCGAGGTGTTCTACGTGATCCTGCCCTACGAGGCCCCGGACCACGAGTACCAGGACTTGGAGTTCAACACCGACATCCAGTACGCCGACGTGCTGATCATGGTCGATCTGTCGGGGTCGATGATCGACGAGCACAACAACCTCAAAAACGGGATCAACAATGTGATCATAGATGGCGTCACCGACGCGATGCCCAACGCCGCCTTTGGTCTCAACAAGTTCGGCACCTGGGACGACTGGGACGACGCCTACGAGATCACCCAGACAATCACCACCAACGCCTCGGCGGTGCAGTCGGCGGTCGACACGATTTCGTCTTGCGGCGGCTCCGAAGAGATCCACTCCGAGGCGCTGTGGCAGGTCAGCACCGGCGACGGCTACGACAACGACGGATACACGATCCCGCAGGCCGACTGCTCCTCCTCGCTGGGATCGGTGGGCGGCGCCTGCTTCCGCGAGATCGCGCTGCCGGTATACATCATGTGCACCGACGAGTCGTTCATCAGCGGCCCGAGCGGCAGCCACAGCCGCTCGGATGCGATCGCGGCGATGAACGACATCAACGCCAAGTTCATCGGGATCGACTCGGTGGACGGCTACTCGATCAACTCCGACCTGGACGCGGTCTCCACCGGAACCAACTCGGTCGACCAGAGCAACCAGCCGTTCAACTTCGCGATCAACTCGGACGGAACCGGGCTGTCGGACGGGATCGTCGACGCCGTGCTCGACCTGACCGCCAACGTGACGCTCTCGGAGGTGACCACCGAGCAGGAGAGCGTGGCCAACCCGCAGAGCGTGGACACCACGCAGTTCATCAAGGCGATCGTGCCCCAGAGCGCCTCGCCGTCCGACGGCGTGGACTCTTTCGACTCGACCACCTTCTACAACGTGGACCCGGGCACGCTGCTGGTCTTCACCGTAGATTTCTACAACGACATCTTCCAGCCGACCACCAGCGAGGTGACCCTGTTCGAGGCGGTGATCAACGTGACCGGAGAGGGAACGCAGCTCGACTCGCGCCCGGTCTACATCATCGTCCCGGGCCGCAGCGGAACCGGCACCTGACGGCAGCGCGCGCCCCGCTCATCTCACTTTGAGCCCGCGTCGTCCTCTTCCTCTCGTTCGGCCAGGTAACTCTGGTAGCCGTACAGCAGGGCCTCGGCGATCCAGTTGCCGAGCTTGCGGGCACCCTTCTCGGTGGGGTGGATCAGGTCGCCGCCCCCCAGGCCGCGCCTGAACCACCTGCCCATCGATCCGTCGCCTCCCATCGCCCGGCGGGTGTCGAAGAAGGCGCAGCCCCGCTCCAGCGCGACCTCGCGCTGCGCCCGGGACAGCTTGCGCGGCATCCGCCTGGAGGAGAAGCGCCCCCCGGGCCGGCGTTTCGCCTGGTCGAGCGGTCCGATCACCAGGCAGGCCGTCTCCGGCAGCTCCGCTCTCAGCAGCCCCAGCAGATCGGCGAGATCCTCTCTATATTCTCCCAGCGGGAGCTGCTCGTTGTGTCCCTCGTTGGCGCCGAACATCAGCATCAGCAGCGACGGCTCGCGCCGGCGCAGCTCGGCGATCCAGTGCTGCTCGTCGAAGCGATCGAGCAGCGAGGCCCGCGCGCCGTTGATCGCCAGGCTGTCGAGCACCACGCCCGGCTCTCCGCTGTCCAGCGAGACCCCGAACATCCTGAGCGGCCCTCCGCCCGCGTTGGCGATCTCGAGCCGCGCCGGCCCGGGAGGCTCCACCTCGACCCGGTGGTGGGCGGCTCGCTTCCGCTCGGCCTCGGTCCCGACCTCGCCCAGGTCGCGGTCGTCGAGCCGCAGGCGAAAAGCTCCGCCTCCCGGCTGCTCCAGGTACGAAATGTCGAAGGCGGCGGCGCGACGACCGATCTCTCCCTCGCGCGCCGTTGCGATCCAGGATCCGACCGCCTCGCCGCTGGCCGCCTCGAACGCGACTCCCCCCAAACCGAAGAGCCCGTCCGCCACCGGAGCCGAGGTCAGCGGGCGGCTGCGCCACTCGCCGCGGACGCCGTGACGGATATCGAGGTGCCTGTACCAGCGCCACGGCCTGCCCAGCAGCACGAAGCCGTGTCCGCCGTCGCCGAAACGGCGCTGCATCAGGCGGCGGATCTGCCCGGAGACGAAATCCGAGGTCAGGATCGAATCGCCGTAGTGCTCGATCACCACGCGCGAGCGCTCTTCGCTCTCCAGCTCGTCGAGGTCGCGGTAGAAGGGGCGCATCGCCGCCCCGCCCGAATCCTCGATCGCCTGGCGCGGCCTGGATATCCGGCGGGAGACCTCAAGGTCGGCCACCTCCTCGACGACCTCGTCCCGCCCCTCGCTCGCCGGGGCCGCGGACGGCAGAGGCCCGGCGGCCCGCGGCCGGTCGCCGGAGATCCCGCTCGAGGCCTCGTCCACGCCCGAGAGCCAGAAATGGACCGCGGCGAAAGCGAGCCCGCCCAGCAGCGCGAACCAGAACGCCGTCCACACGGTTTTCGAATCTACGTCCACCGGTGCCCACCTCTCGCGCCTCGTCGACCCTCCCGGATCGGGTCAGGCCGGACCTCGTCCCCGAGCCCATCGTCGGAGGCACTGGCAGATCTTGCCCTCGGGCGCCCCGGATGCAAGCCGAAAAGCGAGCGCCGCGGCCGAAGCCGCGATTACATTGAATGGAATCGGGCGGCGGCGCAATCTGCTATGTTTATTCGCTTTGCTTGCAATAGCTTATAAATGATTGTTAATCTTTTACTTTAGATTGTGTGCTTTTTTTGAGACACTGCTCGAACCGTTTTGAATTGGTGACGCCCGTCGCGTTTGCTAGCCTCGTGCAATGACGCGACTTCCCGACGGAATCGGCGAGGACTTCATCGAGATCGTGCTGGAGGTGCCCCGGGAGTTCGCCGGCTGGCGCGCCGATCGCTACGTCGCCCACCGCATTCCCAGGCTGTCGCGAACCCGCGTCCAGCAGATCCTCCGCGTCCACGCCTTCGACGAGCACGGCCGGCGGCTCAAGGCCAACCGGTTGCTCAAGTCGGGCGAGACGATCAGCATCTACAAGCCGCCTCCCGAAGAGCCGGACGCGCCCCGCGAGTTCGGAATCCTGTTCGAGGACGAGCACTACCTGGTCGTCGACAAGCCGGCCGGCCTGCCGGTGCACCCCACCGCCCGCTTTCTGCGCAACACGCTGACCGCCGTGCTCGAGGAACGCTACGGCGAAAAGCGACCGGTGCTCTGCCACCGGCTGGACAGCGAGACCTCGGGCGCGCTGCTCTGCGCCAAGAGCCCGGAGGCCGAGCGGCGCGCCAAGCGCATGTTCGCCGAGCGCCGGATCTCCAAGACCTACCTGGCGGTGGTCAGGGGCGATATCCGACCCGAGCTGGGAAGGATCGAGGCGCCGATCGGGCCGGACGAGAGATCGCCGATCAGGGTCAAGATGGCCTGCGGCGCGGCCGACGCCCTGCCCGCGCTGACCGAGTACGAGCTGCTGGAGAGGCGCGGACCCTGCTCCCTTGTGAAGCTGCGTCCGCGCACCGGACGGCAGCACCAGCTGCGAGCCCACCTGGCGCACGTCGGTCATCCGATCGTGGGAGACAAGATGTACGGGCCGGACGAGACCGTCTTCTTGGACTACATCGAGCTCGGCGCCACGCCGGAGATAGCCGAGCGGGCCGGCTTCCACCGCCAGGCCCTGCACGCCGCCTCGATATCCCTGGAGCACCCCCTGGCCACCGGCCGCCTGCAAGCAGAAAGCCCCCTGCCGCAAGACCTGAGAGACCTGCTCGACGAGGCCGGCTAGCAAGAGCCGATCCTCGCCTCCCGAGATCGAATCTCACCAGATCCACCAGGGCCTGACCGCGAAGCCGCGCTGCTCGTGGCTCGCGATCCCTCCGTGCACGAGCATCCCCCCTTCGGTGGGGTTGGCCTCGATCCCCGTCCACCACTCGAGGCCGGCGAAGACGTGGGGACCCAGCGTCATCGCGGACTTGACCTCCACCGGGACCAACCGATCACCCAGGTCGATGATGACGTCTATCTCGTGACCGGTAGCGTCACGCCAGTGATAGAGCGGCGCTTCGAGGCCCCGGTGGACGAAAGCCTTGGTCAGCTCCGAGACGACGAACGACTCGAAGACGGCTCCGCGCAAGGGGTGGCTCTCGAGCACCTGCGGCGAGTGGATGCCCAGCAGATGGCAGGCCAGGCCGGTATCGAGAAAGTGCAGCTTGGGACGCTTGCGCAGGCGCTTGCGATAGTTCCGGTGGTGCGCCGGCAGCAGCGTGACCAGCGAACTGACTCGCAACGCGGTGATCCACTGGCGGGCCGTGGGCTGGGAGACACCGGCGTCATTTGCGAGCGAGGAATAGCTCAGCTCCTGGCCGGTGCGCGCGGCGGCCAATCTGATGAACCGCTCGAAACCGTCGATGTCCATTACTCTGAGCACGTCCCTGACGTCGCGCTCGACGTAGGTGCGGTGGTAGTCGGCCAACCAGCGATCCGGCTCCAGGCCCTTGTCGTGGATGCGCGGGTAGAAGCCGGTCCACACGGTTTGCCACAGACCGTCCGCGGGTAGCATCTCGTCCACGACACCGAGCGGTTCTCGTGGATCGACCGGAGCCTTGCCGGCGAGCTCTCTCATCGAAAACGGGAGCAGCGTGAACAGCGCCGTACGGCCGGCGAGCGTCTGCGAGACCGTCTGCATCATCACGAAGTCCTGGGAGCCGGTAAGCACGAATCGGCCCGGCCTGTCGTCTTCGTCCACAGCGGTCTGGATGCACGACAGCAGGTCGGGAGCGCGCTGTACCTCGTCCAGGATGACTCCTTGCGGAAACCTGGAGATCACCGCCTCGGGATCGGTCCTGGCCGCGTAGCGGTTCGATGGTTTCTCGAGGGAGAAGTAATCCATCTGCGGAAACACCGCCCTGGCCAGGATCGTTTTTCCTGACTGACGCGGACCGATGATGGTGATCACCGGCATCAGGGAAGCCGATCGCTGAACAACGTCGGTTAGTGCACGCCGTAACACTCCTTGTTTGTTTCACTATTCAGGATCAATGTCAAATTGAAAATCTGATTTTGAATTTGACACGCCAGCCACTAGTCTTCGTGTCAGAGCCTACGATTGAGCTGCGTCCGCGCACCGGGCGGCAGCACCAGCTGCGCGCCCACCACTCGAGGCCGGCGAAGATGTGGGGACCCGGCGTCATCGATGATGTCGAATTGAAAATCAGTTGTGGTAAAAGAGTTCTGTTCGACCGATCTTCCACGGGAGGTGAACATGTCCACGCGTGCATGTCTGGTTGCGCTGGTCTCTTCGGCTCTCTGCTGTCCGGCGGTCGCCGCCGGCGGCGAGGAGGAGCGCTCCGACAGCGAGGCCGTTCCGGCCGGCGGGGAGGAGGTTTCGGCCGTGATCGAGCACGGCGCGGTGCTGCTCTCGACCGGCGAGCGCCGCGTGCCGATCGAGCTCCCTGCTCCGGCGCTCGAGGCGCGGTTGGCCGGAGATCTCCTCTACGTGGCTACCGGCCCGCACGGCGCCTTCGTCTTCGACGTCGGCGACCCCGAGGACCCGGCGCTGGTCGGGCGCTCCAGCACCGCAACCGGCGAGGTGGTCGGCTTCATCGAGGCCGACGGCCGGATCTGGATGAAGCTGTCCAGCACGACAGCGGTCCCGCTCGGCCCGGGCGGCGCGGGCGGCGAGAGCGCGGCTCCGGTCCTGCCCGCCTCCTCGACATTGCCCGCCAAGCGTCCCGCTCCCGCCGCGGGAGAGGAACGCGAGGCGCCGGCGGAGACGGCCGAAGGCGACCCGATCGCGATCGAATCGATCCGGCTCGGCAGCGTCGAACTGGGCGTCGGAGCCGACGACGGGGTCAAGGTAGGCGATCGTTACGCGGTGCTGCGACAGCCTCCCGCCGACGAAGACGATGAGGACTACGTCGGACGCGAGCTGGCCGCGGTGGTGACCGTGGTGGCGGTCAGGAGGGACTCCTGCCTCGCCGAGCTCGGTCGCGGCGCCAGGGTGAGCGCCGACGACACGGTCGAGCCGGCCGGACCCGACCGCCGGGCGAGCAAAGTCTACCCCGAACGGCTGAGCGGAATCTACGAGCTGGCCTACACGCTGCGCCCCCTGATCAAGGTCGGCAAGCCCCTGGGCGGCGGCCTGCTCGCCGACCTGCGGGGCGCCTACTGGGGCGGCTCCTGGTTCGCGGACGTACGCGTGCAACCGCTGGGGCTGGGCTGGACCAAGAAGGGCAACGTGGTCTCCAGCTGCGCCCTGCTGGAGGGCGGCTACGACGGGCACGCCTTCGGCGTCGGCGTCGGCGTCGGTGTCAGCGCGGTCAACGGCGACATGGATCACATGCTGGACCACGGCCTGGGCAGCAGCGAAGATCTGTCGGCCGGAGCCGACGAAGAGCCGGAGCGCTCCTGGGATCAGCGCACGCGCGCCGCCTTGGCCATCTCCCAGCAGGTGCGGCTCGGCGCCCGCGACGGGCTCCACGCCACGCTCTACAACCTGATGATCCGCCACGAGGACCAGGACGGCAAGGCAGGCTTCATCTACGGCGGCTCCGCGGGCAAGTTCTCGATCCCGCTGGGATCGCGCACCGACCTCTACCTGGAGGGCGGCGGCGGAGTGATGGGCTACGGCTTCGGAGCGATCGGGGTCTCGTCGTGGCTGATCGGCAACGGAGACGCCGGATCGCTGGCGCTGTCGGTCTCGGCCGGCGGCGCCGCGGTCTGGGGCGCGATCGAGGTCACCGAGAAGGACTCCGCCGGCAACGTGACCAGCAACCACACCGACACGGTCCTGATCGCCGGGCCGATAGTCTCGCTGGGCCTGACCCACCGCTTCGGCGGCCCCTGAGACGAAAATGTTCCACAGAGAGCGGAGCACCAGGAGCCGAGCCCGCCGGGCATCGCAATCCCGACCGCGGCCCTCTTGGCCGCGGCGCTCGACCGGAGCCGGCGGCATCCTCGATCCGCGGCGCTGTCCCGCGGGGATGAACCCCGCGGCCACGAAGCCCGCCGAAGCCTCTGGCTTGGGCGGGCAGCCCCTTCGGGGCGAAATCCGGTCGGCTCGATCAGCGGGCAAGGTCCAAAGACAGGAGACCGGAGCGCCAGGATCCGAGCCCGCCGGGCTTCCCTGCCAACCGGGCACGGGTTCCCGTCGGAGATCTGGAACCCGAGAGGCTACTGGACAGACCTTACGCAGCGCACGTGGTAGCCTTGCTCGACGCTGGGGCAGTCATCAGCATGGCCACAGCACCAGATAAATCCAGAACCGAAATGTGCGAACCAGGCCTGTCCCTCTTCGCAGCCGGTCGATGACCAGTACCAGTCCTGGTCTGCGCCGAACAGCTCGCCGCACGTCGCGCTGTCTTCGCAAGAAAGACAATTATAACCATACGATCCGTGCTTCTCGCACTCGTCGAAAAGTGTCATCAGCTCGTCCCTGGTCGGCAGGTGCCAGTCGTCGTGGCCTCCCGTATCCATCCACTCGCAGTACTGGACGGCCTCGTTCCACGAGAACCACGAAGCGCTCGGATCCTGCCAGCAGAGCCCGGTGCCCTGGTCGTACTCTCCGCATTGGCAGTCCGAAGAACCGGCGCCGCTGTCGCTCGACCCGGCATCGTCCCCGCCCTGTCCTCCACCGTACCAGCACCCGGTGCAAACGATTCCATTCATCACCGCTACGAGAATCCTGCTTCTCATCGAGCCGCCCTCTTGTCCCTACTGAGCCTTGCGAACACAACGCACGCTGTTTCCGAAATGCAAACGTCTCGAGGACGAGAATCCCTCGTACAATCTCACTTCCCAAGGATTGTAGTATTCATATGTTGAAGACCAATAACGATAAATCTCTTTTTCTTGTCCGAAAAGCTCGTTGCACACCTGGCTCTCCGAGCACTTCTTGCATTCGTATTCAGGATACGAGCCTCCATCTGGATACAATATTTTCTCGCAGTCGTCCAACAGGCCCAGCAGCTCGTCCCGGCTCGGCAGATACCAGTCGTCGTGTCCGCCTCTTTCCAGGCTCTCGCAGTAATCCATCGCCTCGTTCCAGTCGAACCAGCGAACGCCGGGATGCTGCCAGCAGAGCCCTGTGGAAGCGTCGTACCTGCCGCCCTCGCAAGTTGGCAAAAGCGTATCGGTATCCATGTCCGTGCCGCCGAACGTGCTGGTATCAATATCTCCATCGGTATCCGAGCCCCCGTCCGAGCTCTCGTCGGAAACCTCCCCGTCGGACACGCAAGCGCAAAGAGCCAGAGCGACTACCGCGGCAGCGACTGTATCGAAATACTTTTTCATCCCTTTTCCTCCTTGTCTATAACAATTACCTTTCTATCTCAACTTGTCAAGTCAACCCTAGAAAAGCCCAATGGTCTCGCTGGTTCTGACCCCGAATTCAGTGTCCCTGACACCTTGAAAAGGCGCTCGACGCCGGTTTTCCCAGAGACCGGAGCGCCAGGAGCCGAGCCCGCCGGGCATCGCTATCCCGACCGCGGCCCTCTTGGCCGCGGCGCTCGACCGGAGCCGGCGGCATCCTCGATCCGCGGCGCTGTCCCGCGGGGATGAACCCCGCGGCCACGAAGCCCGCCGAAGCCTCTGGCTTGGGCGGGCAGCCCCTTCGGGGCGAAATCCGGTCGGCTCGATCAGCGGGCAAGGTCCAAAGACAGGAGACCGGAGCGCCAGGAGCCGAGCCCGCCGGGCTTCCCTGTCAACCGGGCAGATGGGTGCAATCCCGACCGCGGCCCTCTTGGCCGGCCTCACGCACCGTGCAGCGCGCGAACCGGGCTGTTGACCGTTGTTTTCGCCGGGGGATACCATCGCGGGATACAGGAGGAGATCACGATGTCCCAAAAATGCTCGCGAGGTACCGCAACCGCGGCGCTGCTCGTCTCGCTGGCGGCGCTCTTTGCGTCGGGCTGCGTCGATCGTACGGTTCCCTACGAGACGATCGACCCCGATCTCGACTACTCCGGACGCTGCACCGTGGCGGTGGCCGTGGTCGACACGCGCGATCAGGTGCTGGACGGCGACCGCTCCCCCGCGGTCGTCGGCGCGCTGCGCGTCGCCGGATCGCGGATGGTCGATCTGACCACCGGCGACGAGTCTCCCCTTGCCGACGCGATCGGCGAGGCGATCGCCGCATCGCTGCGCCGCGCCGGGTTCGAGGCGCCGCTCGTCGACAGCGATCCGGGCGAGGATCGAGAAGCGCTGATCGAGCGCGCGCGGGAGCTGAAGCCCGACTACGTCTGGCTGCTCGAGATCCGCGACTGGTGGAGCACCGGCCGCGCGACCACCGTGCTGAGCTGGGAGCTGGCGCTGACCGCGATCGACGCCTACGGCGCGGCGATCGCCGAGACGTCCGTGGCGGGAAAGACCCGCTGGGACGAGGAAGGCGCCCGCGAGTCGGAGGGGGAAGGCTCTCCGGAGAACGACCCCGGCGCGACCCTCCACGATCAGCTCGTCGATCTGCTGGAGCGCTCCGTCTCCAGCCTGCTCAACGATCCGGTCGTGCCGCGGCGCATGGAGCGCTTCCCGGACGAGATCGCTCCCGAGGGAGGCGCCCCCTCTGCTGCCGGCGGACCGCTCGAGCCCGCCGAACCTTTCTCCCAGGAGGATCAGGACTAACGCTTCGCCCTTCTGTGCCGGCTCGAAAAACCCTGTGCAAAAAACCTGTCCTCTCCGACCGATTGCAGGTAGGCTGCGATCGAAAATCGAACCCGAGAATCGGCGGATTCGCGCCCTGGACACGAACCGCGGAAAGACAAGAGGCCAATGAACGAAATCAAACGAGCAATCAACGACTACCGCGCGATGCGCTGGCTGGTGCTCGTCATGGTCAGCGCGCTGATGTTCGCCACCTACTGGTTCCAGGACTTCATGTCCCCCTTGCAGACCATGATGCGCGAGACGTGGGGATTCTCCAACGCCGACTTCGGGGCGGTCATCGGGCTGACCACGATCGCCAACATGTTCGGCGCGATCATCATCGGAGGCATGATCCTCGACCGCTTCGGCCCGCGGGTCTGCATCTTCATCTTCGGCGGGATGGCCGTGCTGGGAGGCGTGATCGCGACGATGGGCGCCGAGGCGTTCTTCGGCGAGGATCTCGAAGATCGCCGCAACGCGATGATCGCCGGCCGGATCGCCTTCGGGATCGGTCTCGAGGTGACCTGCGTGCTGGTCTCCAAGACCGTGGTCAAGTGGTTCAAGGGTCACGAGCTGGCCCTGGCGATGGGGGTCAACGTCGGTTTCGGGCGGCTCGGCTCGATGATCGGAATCATGTTCTCCGCCGACATCGCCCACGCCTTCTCCGAGGGCGATCTCTCGCCGGCGCCCGCGGTGCGGTTCGCCGCGATCCTGATCGGGATCGGGGTGATCGCCTTCATCGCGCACCTGGTCTTCGACGCCAAGCTGGAGAGCGACCGCAAGAAGATCGCCGAATCCTCCGACGAGGAGCCGGCGGAGGAGGAGCAGTTCAAGATCTCCGACCTGGTCAAGCTGCTCCGCAACCCCTCCTTCATCTTCGTCGCCCTCTTGTGCGTGACCTTCTACTCGGCGGTCTTTCCCTTCATCCAGTACGCCCCCGACCTGCTGGTCAACAAGTTCGGCTTTTCCAAGATGCTGCCCGACCTGAGCGACGCCTCGTTCGGAGACAAGGTGACCGCCTGGCTGCAGAACGGTCCCAAGGTGGCGGGCCTGATCCCGTTCGGCACGCTGATCATGACTCCCTTCTTCGGCTTCTTGATCGACAAGAAGGGCAAGGCGGCGAGCATCATGATGATCGGCTCGGCGCTGCTGATCTTCGCCCACCTGTCGCTCTCGGTGCTGAACAACGTCTATCTCGGCTACGCGGGCCTGCTGGCCTTGGGCGTCGCCTTCTCGCTGGTGCCGTCGGCGATGTGGCCCTCGGTGGCCAAGATCGTGCCCGAGAACCGGCTGGGCACCGCCTACGCCACGATGTTCACCTTGCAGAACTGGGGCCTGGGCGCCTTCTTCTACGGAATCGGCAAGGTGCTCGACGTCGTCAATCCCGAGGCGGTGGAGCTGGAGCAGAGCGCGGCGCCGCTGCGCGACAAGCTCGCCGTGCTCAGCGAGAACATCAAGGGATCGGCCGAGCAGATCAGGGCCGGAATCGAGCAGGGCCTTATCACGAACGAGGAGGCCGAGATCCTGCACCAGGCCGACCAGGTGATCTTCGACTACACTACCCCGATCCTGATGCTGGTCTTCCTGGGCGCGATCTCGATCGTGCTCTCCTTCCTGCTCAAGCGCGCCGACAAGAAGCAGGGCTACGGCCTGGAGCTGCCCTCCGGCGAGACCCCCGACTGATTTTTGACCTCGGCCTGACCTCCGCCTGCCGTCACGATCTGTCTACGTGGTGTACTCGGAGTTGATCTCGACGTAGCGCTTGGTCAGATCGCCGGTGGATATCTCGGCCCGACCCGGCCCGGCTCCGATCGAGAGATCGATCTCGACCATTGAGCGCGAAAACGCCTCGTCCAGCGCGCGCCGGTCCACCTCGCGGGGACCGCCGCCGCCGAAGACCTCGTGTCCGCCGAGCGTCAGGGCCAGCTCGTCCAGCTCCAGGTCGACGCCGGCGTTGGCCGCGGCGGCCAGGATCCTGCCCCAGTTGGGATCGCCGCCCGCCAGCGCGGTCTTGACCAGCGAGGAGCAGGCGATCTCGACGGCCACGCGGCGGGCCCGCTCGTCGTCGGCCGCGCCGTGCACCCGGATCTCGGCGATCCGCTCGACGCCCTCGCCGTCGAGCAGGATCTGCCTGGCCAGACGGCGCATCACCTCCCCGATCGCCGCGGCCGCGCGCTCCCGCTCCCGTCCGGCGAGCGGCTCCTCTCCGCTGTCTCCGGCCAGCAGCAGCACCGTGTCGTTGGTGCTGGTGTCGCCGTCGACCGTGATCGAGTTGAAGCTGCGATCCACCGCGGCGCGCAGCACCTCCCGCGTCCCGCCCGGACCCAGCGGCGCGTCGGTCACGACCAGCGCCAGCATGGTCGCCATGTCGGGGTGGATCATCCCCGACCCCTTGGCGACGCCGCCCACGGTGAAGGAGCGGGCCGGACGTCCCGACCCGGCGGGAATTCCGAAGCACAGCGCCGACCGCTTGGGTCGCGTGTCGGTCGTCATCATCGCCCGCGCCACCCGCTCCCCGGCACTCGGCTCCAGGCCGGCGCAGGCGCGATCGATGCCGTCCAGCACCCGTTCCAGCGGCAGCGGCACGCCGATCACGCCGGTCGAGAGCACCAGCGCCGGCGCGCCGCAGCCCCGCTCCAGCCGCTCGGCCATCGCCCGCGCGTCCGCCTCGCCGCGCTCGCCCGTCATCGCGTTGGCGTTGCCGCTGTTGATCGCGACGCAGCGGGCCGCGGGACGATCGCGGAGTCGATCGCGGCAGAGCAGCACCGGCGCGGCCGGCAGCCGGTTGCGGGTGAAGACGCCCGCCGCGCTCATCTCCCGCCCGGCGTCGATCACGGCCAGGTCGAGCTCGCCGCTCGGCTTGACCCCGGTCTCCACCGCCGCTCCGCGCACTCCGGGCACGCTCAGCGGGCCTCCGCCGACGATCGTCTCGCCCGCGCTCTCAGGCGCTTTTTCGAATTCTTCTCTCATCGCGCCCGTCTTCCTCGCGGCCGCGGGGGCCGTCCCAGGCCATCGCCACTCGCTCCTCGTCCACCGGCCAGCGCGCCCTGGCCGCCTTCTCCGGCACGCGACCGCGCTCTGTGCGCGAAAAGCCCGCGTGCTCGAAAAAGCGGGGCCGGCAGGTGACGCACAGCAGCTCGAACCCCTCGCGCCCGGCACACTCCTTCGCCCAGCCGACCAGTCGTGCTCCGAGACCCCTGCCCTTCCACTCCGGGTCGACGGCCACGCTGCGCAGCTCGCAGCGCTCGCCGTCGTCGCCGAGAGGGTGCAAGGCCGCGGCTCCGATCACCCTGCCGAAGGCGCGCAGCACGCGGTACTCCCCGATCCGGCGCTCTATTGCGTTTCGCTCCACCGGCAGACACTGCGGCGCGCAGTCGCGCAGCAGCGATGCTATCTGTCCGGCCTCCTCCGCCCGCGCCGGTCGCGGGGTGATTCCGGGCAGCCTCCCGGGCGATCCTTCTATCCCACGGTGCCTTCTCGCAATCATGACTCTCTTCCCTCGGCGACGCGCTCCAGCGCGCGACCCAGCAGATCCACGCAACGCGCGATATCCTCGCCGGCTACGTCCAGCGGCGGCAGCAGCCGCACCACGTTCTGGGCGCTGGGCACCACCAGCAGGCCTTGCTCGTAGGCGGCGTCGACCACCGCCTTGGGCTCGGCGTCGACCCTGACGCCCAGCATCAATCCCCGGCCGCGGATCTCCTCGACCAGCGGATGATCCAGCTTCGCGATCCGGCTCTTCAGCTCCGCGCCCTTGTCGCGGACCGCCGCGAGGAACCCGTCCGCGACGATCCGCTCCAGCACCTCGACCGCGACGGCGGCCACCAGCGGGTTGGCGCCGAAAGTGGTGCCGTGGACGCCCGGGGTGATCGGCCGCGCGACCCGCTCGGTGAGCAGCAGCGCGCCGATCGGGAGCCCGCCGCCCAGCGGCTTGGCCAGGGTCATCATGTCGGGGCACACCCCGCTGCGCTCGTGGGCCCACAGGCTTCCGCTGCGCCCCAGGCCGCACTGGATCTCGTCGAAGATCAAGAGCGCCCCGACCTCGTCGCAACGACGGCGCAAGGCGGCCAGCCAGCCTTCGTCGGCGACCCGCACGCCCTGCTCGCCCTGGATCGGCTCGACGATCGCCGCCGCGGTCCGCTCGTCGATCAGCTCCGTCGCCGCCGCTTCGTTCCAGGGCGCGAAGCGGAACCCCGCGGGCAGCGGCTCGAACGGATCGCGGTGGGCGGGCCGGTCGGTGGCGGCCAGCGATCCCAGGGTGCGCCCGTGAAACGATCCAGAAAAGGCGACTACCTCCCTGCGCTCGGAACCGCCCGCCAGGCGCGCGAACTTGATCGCGGCCTCCACCGCCTCGCTTCCCGAGTTGGCGAAGAAGACGCGATCGGCGAAAGACAGATCCACCAGCCGGCGCGCCAGCTCGACCGGCGGCGCCGTGTGATACAGGTTCGAGACGTGCACCAGCCGATCCGCGGCGCGGCGCAGAGCGCCCGCGACCGTCTCGGAGCGGTGGCCCAGCGCCAGCACGGCGATTCCGCTGCTCATGTCCAACAGCTCGCGGCCGGCGGCGTCGCGCAGACGCGCTCCCCGTCCGTCGACCATCAGGCACGGCGGTCTGCCGTAGGTGGGAGCCAGCACGCGATCGGCCAGCTCCAGCATCCGACGTCCGCCGTCCTCGTAGTCTCCGTAGTCCACAGTCATTGTGTAGCAGTCACCTCCGTGGCGGTGTTCGCGATCATTCCGGCCAGGTCTCCGATCCGCACGCGGCCCACTCCGGCGTCCAGCGCCGCGACCGCCGCGCGCAGCTTGGGGACCATCCCCCCGCGCACCACGCGCGAGGCGATCAGCTCGTCGGTCTCCTCCGAGGAGATACGCCGCGCCACGGTCTCGTCGTCGATCCGCACGCCCTCCACGTCGCTGACCAGCTCCAGCGAGACGGCCGCCAGGCTCTCGGCCAGGGCGTGGGCCGCCTCGTCCGCGTTGACGTTGACCGCGCGGCCGTCCGGTCCGAGCGAGACGGGCGAGACGACCGGAATCGCGCCGTCGGCCAGCAGCGACTCGAGCAGATCGGTATCGACCCGCGGGGCGGTTCCCACGCGCCCCCAGAGATCCTCGCCCTTGAGCTCGGCGCGGAGCATGCCGCGGTCCAGCCCGGAAAGACCCAGAGCGGGCAGCCCGCGGGTCACCAGGTGCGCCACCACGCGGGTGTTGACCGCGCCGCACAGCGCCATCGAGGTCAGCTCCATCCCGCGATCGGTGGTGACGCGCAGCCCGTCGCGCTTCTCGAACGGCACGCTCATCGCCTCGTGCAGCCTGCTGATCTCCGGACCGCCGCCGTGCACGACGATCATGCCGCGCCCCGATTCGCGCAGCTTTTGCACGTAACCGGCCAGCTGGTCCAGATCGCTGTCGCTCTCCAGCCGGCTGCCGCCGACCTTGATCACTATGCTGTCCACTCTCGCTGAATGCATTTTCCCAATCCTTCCGTCTCTGTTCTCTCTGTCGTTCGGTTTTCTCGGCGTGGACCTCAGCCCCGCAGGCCTCGGTCCTCGGGGAGATCCAGCATCAGGTTCATGTTCTGGACGGCCTGGCCGGCGGCGCCCTTGCCGAGGTTGTCGATCGCGCAGGCGATCACGACCAGATCGAGACCCTCGACGCCCGCGGTCGAGATCACCGCGCGGTCCGTACGCGCCGCGGAGCGGATCCGGGCCTGCTCCCCGAGTGGAGGAAAGCTGACCAGCGGCTCGCCGGCGTAGCGCTCCGTGTAGAGACTTCGGGCCTGCTCCTCGCTCAGCCCGGTTCCGCGCACCGCGCAGGTCGCCAGAATCCCGCGCTCGAGCGGCACCAGGTGCGGCACGAAGACGACGGGCCCGGAACCGCTCGGCGCGGCGCCGGCCAGGACCTGCTCCATCTCCGGCACGTGCCGGTGGAGGCGGCCCACCTTGTAGGGCCGCACGTCCTCGTTGGCCGAGCAGAAATGAGTCGTGGCCGTGGCCTTCCTTCCGGCGCCGGAGACGCCGGACTTGGCGTCCACGTAGGCCCCGTCCCCGAGCAACCCGGCCTCGGCCAGCGGCAAGAGCGCCAGCTCGACCGCGGTCGCGTAGCAGCCCGGGTTCGATACGACCCGCGTCGAGCGGATCGCCTCGCGCTCGAGCTCCGGCAGACCGTAGACGGTCGCCACCATCAGCCGCTCGGAGCGGTCGGTTCCGTAGATGCGGGCGTGCGTATCCTCGTCGCGCAACCTCAGATCGCCGGAGAGATCGATCAGCGGCGTGCCGCGCTCGAACCAGCGCTCGGCCTCGGGAGCGGAGGCACCGTGGGGAAGACAGAGGAACACGAGATCGACCCGCTGCGGCTCCACGTCCTCCGGGTGGACGAGCCCGATCGGAGGCGCGACCGGATCCACCGCGTCGAGCCGCTGGCCGGCCCTGTCGCGCGAAGTTCCGAACACCAAGTCCAGATCAGGATGGCGAACGAGGTCAGCGGCGAGCTCGACGCCGGTGTTGCCGGTGGCCCCCACGATGCCGACGCGAAACGGCTCGCCTCTCTCCGTACCCTCCGCTCGGCTTCTCGTCGTCGTTTCACGCATATCGATCGTTTCTCTTCCTCTCTGCTTGGCCAATGCTTCGGCCAATCTCGAAACCGAATAACTTCGTCTTCAGTTTCTTCCGTTGCTCTGCTACTGCACTTCGCGTGCCAACCAACGTAAATGCCTCGATCACTACCCTGGCTGTTCGCTATCGGGGGCGGCCTTGACAAATACGGGCCTGGCGTGTCTCATTGGTAGAGCATGTTTTGAGACACGCCTGTCCCGATTGTTTTCAGGAGCATGATTTCTCCCCATGAGCGACGATGAACAACCACGAGTGCTCGTGCTCGGCAGCCGCGAGCTGGAACGCTCTCTAGGCGAGCACGGTTTCGACGCCCGTTTCTTCGAGAGCCCGGACGAACTGGTCCGCGGAGCGCGGCGGGCCCGGGCGAGGGCCTGCGTCGTCCGCCCGGCCACCTCCGGGGTGGAGATCCGCGATCTTGGGCCGCTGATCCGGCGCCTGAGACGAGAGGTGCCGTTCACCGACGCGGTCGCCTGGCTTCCCGAGCCCGACCTGGACACCGTGCGCTTCGTCTTCAAGCAGGGTGTCAAGGATATCGTGCTCGACGACGATCCCGCGATCCTGGCGCAACGCCTCAGGGACATCATCGACGAGCAGAGGTACCTGCCCCGCCTGCTGGAGTACCGCGAGGAGATCGCCTCGAGCTGGGAGTTCGAGGGCATGCTCAGCCGCAGCCAGAAGATGTGGGACATCTTCGAGCTGTGCGTGCGCACGGCGGTGGCCGACGCCACGGTGCTGATCCTGGGCGAGACCGGAACGGGCAAGGAGCTGATGGCCCGCGCCTTCCACCGCCGCTCCGGTCGCGACGGGCGCTTCGTGGCGCTCAACTGCGGCGCCGTGCCCGGCGAGCTGATCGACTCGGAGCTGTTCGGGCACACCCGCGGCGCGTTCACCGGCGCCGCCGACGAGAAGTCCGGCCTGTTCCGCCACGCGGACGGAGGCACGCTGCTGCTGGACGAGATCGGCGATATCCCTCCTCCCGCTCAGCATCGCCTCTTGCGGGTTCTGCAGAACGGGACCGTGCGGCCGGTGGGCGGCGACACGGAGATCCCGGTCGACGTGCGCGTGATCGCGGCCACCAACGTTCAGCTCGACGAAGCGGTGGCGACCGGAATCTTTCGCGAGGATCTCCTCTACCGTCTCGACGTGGTGCGGATCGTGGTGCCGCCGCTCAAGGAGCGACCCGAGGACATCCTGCTGCTCTACAGCCATTTCTCCAAGGATGTCTGCGTGCAGCACGGCGTGCCCAGACCCGAGGTCACCGACGATTTTCTCGACGCGCTGCACGAGTACTCCTGGCCGGGCAACGTGCGCCAGCTGCAGAACTTCACCGAGCGGCTGATCCTGACCCACGGGCACGAGAAGCTGACCAGGGAGCACTTCGAGCGCCTCGTGGAGCCGGTCTCCACCGCGTCGACGCCGAGCGACGATCGCGATCCGCTCAGCAACGTGTGGCGGCCCGACCTGGACCAGCCGCTCGGCGACGCGACCGAGGAGGCGGTCACGCGGGTCGAGGAGAGCTACCTGCGCGCCGCGCTGGAGGCCAGCAGCGGCCGTATCGGCAAAGCGGCGGAGGCCTCGGGGATCAGCCGGCGCACGCTGCTGCGCAAGCTCAAGAGGTACGGGATCGACAAGGACCACTACCGCACCCAGAGCCAACACTGAGCGACCCTCGCTCGGGCCAGACCGGGCTTGCCCTCGCGACTGATGAGTGACACTCTTTGTCCGCGCTCGCCGCCGGCGAGCCGAGCGTGGAGGGTGATAAGGTGGAGCACGGCTTGATCTACGATTTCGACCCCATCTTGTGGAACACGGGCGAGTTCTCCGCAGCCTGGGTTGTCGCCGTGATAGGCGCGGTGTTGGCGCTGTCGGCCGCCACCGGTCATCGCCAGTCCGATCGGGGGGGCAAGTCGCTGCTGCTGCGCCTGGGAGCGATCGCGGTGATAACGATCGCCCTGGGCGCCGCGCTGGCGGACAAGCAGGTCGGCCCCCTGCAGATCCGCTACTACGGCGTGATCTTCGCCGGGATGCTCTACATCGGGTTCTTGCTGTGGCGCTGGCAGATGATCCGCGGCGGCCACTCGCCCGATCTGGCCGATCGCTTCCTGATCTGGGGGGTGGTAGCCGTGCTGGTGGGCTCGCGGCTGGGGCACGTCTTCTTCTACGAGCCCTCCAAGTACCTGGCCGATCCGGTCAGCATCCTCAAGGTCTGGGAAGGAGGGCTGGCCAGCCACGGCGCCACTATCGGGTTGGTTGTGGCGCTGGTTGTGTTCGCCTCGATCTACAAGGTCAGGATCCTGGAGGTGCTCGACCGCTTCTCGATGCCCTCCGCCGTCGGAGCGGCCGCGGTCCGGCTGGGCAACTTTCTCAACTCCGAGATCGTCGGCCGTGAGACAGACCTGCCCTGGGCGGTGCGCTTCGTGCGCTACGACGGTGGAGCGGTGGCGCGTCACCCCTCCCAGCTCTACGAGTTCCTGCTCGGGATGGCGGTGCTGCTCTCGCTGTGGATCGCCGACCGGGCGGCCGGGCGCGAGAAGCGCCCCCTGGGCCTGCTGGCCGGGATGTTCCTGACCATCTACTTCACGGGGAGGTTCTTCGTCGAGATCTTCAAGGAGTACCAGAGCCTGGAAGGCTCCGAGTCGGTCCTGACGATGGGGCAGCACCTCTCGATCGTCCCGCTGGCCGCGGGCGTCGCGCTGCTGGCCTGGGTCGCCGCCACGCGCCGGCCCACCGAGGAGGGACGCCCGCCGCAAGCCGAGGAAGGTTCCACCAAGGCCGAGCACAGGCCCCGAAAAGGGAAAAAACGAAATAAAAAGGGATGATAGAAACGTGTCAGGGACACTGAAACCGAACGTCGTCGAATGGGTGCTTGATTCTAATTTTTTGCTCTCGGTGAAATTGACAAAACAAGCCAGTACTATTCGATGATGATCAAGTCTACAGTAGTGTCGTATTCTTCCGCATGCTCCCCGTGCCGCTCCGCTCTCCGGGCCGAGCTCTCGTCTCCGACCACGAACGTGGCGTGCTCCCCGGCGACACGCGAAAAGAACAGCCGTTTTCGCTCATCCCCCTCGTACTGGATCAGCTCGCACAGGTCCGGGTTGCCCTCCGATTGCAGATTCGAGCGACAGACGGGACAGTAGAAATTCCATCGGTCTCCGCGTTCGAAACGCGCCTCGGGAGGAGCGAACAGCTCGTAGTTCCCGGGCTCCGGATGAAACCCGATCATCATCTGGGCACCGCCGAAAACGCCCACCAGCGTCACCACCCCGGCCGGGTTCAGCATGCTTCCGCAGTTCGTGCAGCAGTAGCGCCAGGCATTCCGATCATCGACTGCAACGTTCATCCAGATCCCGCCGATCTCCCCCTGCCGATTCGCCTCGAAAGAAACCTCGTCGAAGCCCGGCGATTCGCCACCGCAGCCGAGCGTCAGCAACAGAGGT
>CAZHCG010000040.1:1201-4134 GCA_964530995.1 uncultured Myxococcales bacterium | reverse complement strand
CCGACACAGATTCCGATTCCGACACCGACAGCGGCTCCGAGGCGGACACTGACACCGGCGATACGGACTCGGAGGACCTGAGCTGCGATCCGGACGCCCAGTACACCTACTGGCTGTCCGCCGACGACTCGAACTCCGCCGCTTCTCCCGTGATCGCCCGTTGGCAGATCGACCAGAGCAGTCTCGTGACCACCGAGATCAGGATCTGGGAGTTCCTCAACTACTACGAGTTCACCTACGATGCGGCCGCCGCCAACCACCTCAACGTGGTTCCGGACCTGAGGCTCTCGGACGAGGACGAGGGCGGCTCCTACTCGATGCAGATCGGCGTTCGCTCCGAAGACATCACCAACGAGGAGCGCCGGCCGCTCAACCTGACGCTCTCGCTGGACACCTCCGGCTCGATGGGCGGCTCGCCGATCCAGCGCCTCAAGGCGGTCTGCAACGCGATCGCCCACAACCTCGAGGACGGCGATGTCGTCTCGATAGTCAAGTGGAGCAACAGCTCCGCGATTCTGCTCGACACGCACGCGGTCTCCGGTCCAGACGACCCGACCCTGACCAGCGTGATCGACGGCATCACCGCCGGCGGCTCGACCAACCTCTACGCCGGGCTGCAGGTCGCCTACCAGCAGGCCCAGGAGAACGTCGCTCCCGGACGGATGAACCGCGTGGTGCTGATCAGCGACGGTCAGGCCAACGCCGGAGTGCAGGCGACCGAGCTGATCAGCGAAATGGCCGGCGACTCGGAGAACGAGGGAATCTACCTGGCCGGAATCGGTACCGGCAACGGCTACGACGACACGCTGATGGACGACGTGACCGACGCCGGCAAGGGAGCCTACCTGTTCATCGACAGCGCCGAGGAGGCCGAGCTCCAGTTCGGCGATCCGACCCGCTTCGTCGCCAACCTGGAGATCGCCGCGGCCGACGTGCGCGTCGAGCTGACCCTGCCGGTCGGCTGGTACATCGAGGAGTTCCACGGCGAGCAGTCCTCGACCAACCCCGGAGAGGTGGACCCGCAGCACCTGGCGCCCAACGACTCGATGATCTTCCACCAGATCGTTTCCACTTGCGGCGACATCCCGGTCAGCGGCGACGAGCAGATCGAGTGCATCGCGCATCACAGGGACCCCGAGACCTGGGAGCCCCGCAGCAATTCCTCGCTGTCCACGGTCTCGAGCCTGCTGGGCGGAACCAGCATCGAGATGTACAAGGGCGACGCGATCGTGGCCTACGCGCTGGCGCTGGAGGAGATCCAGACGCTGATGTACTCTCCATCCGACTACTCCGAGATTCTCGATATAATCGATAGCACCCGCGATCAGGTGCAGACCGCCTCGACCGCGCTCGGCGGAGATCCCGAGCTCGACGAGGTCGACGCGCTGCTCGAGCAGTATCGAACCAAGTTCGACTGATCGCTCGATTGCTCAAGGAGATCGTCATGAATTACCCAACCTCGAAACCTCGCGGCCGCCATGCTCCACTGGTGATCGTCGCGGTCGCCCTGCTCGCCGCCTGCGGGCCGAAAAAGCTCGACGACTGCATCCAGCTGGTCGAGCTGCAGACCGACGAGGTCGCTCCGGCCGGCGTGCGCACCGTCTTCCAGGCCACCGCCTGCAACGGCGATCCGATCGCGGATCTGACCGACGACAACATCCGCCTCCTGCTCGACGGCGAGGAGCTTCAATCCGAGGGAACGACCACCTCGGTCCTGACCCAAGAGGTCGAGTTCGAGCTGTTCACCCTGGTGCTGCTCGACATGTCCGACTCGATCGTGCAGAATCAGAACCTCGGTCCGATGATCAGTGCGGCCCGCAAGCTGGTGGGACGCCTGCTGGCCGATGGCCACCGCGTGGCGATCTACCAGTTCGCCGGCCCGAGCTACTTCGGCGCGGTCCAGGACTTCACCACCGACGACGACCTGCTCGACGAGGCGCTCGATCAGCTGGCGTCCAGCGACGGGATGGGCACCACCGACCTCTACGGCTCGCTGATCAAGGCCCTCCAGGATCTCGAGGCGGCCTCCGATCCCGACGTGCTGCACACCAACTCGCTGGTGCTCTTCACCGACGGAACCGACGAGGCGATGGCCAGCACCAAGTCGCAGGCCGAGGCCGCGGTCGAAAGCACCGAGGCCAACGTCTTCACCGTCGGGCTGGGCGGCGACGTGGACAAGGAGGAGCTGATCGACCTGGGCAAGGACGGCTTCGAGTGGGCCGAAAACCACAACGAGCTGGAGGAGGCCTTCGCCAAGATCACCGAACACATCAAGCAGATCGCTCAGTCCTACTACCTGATCGGCGTCTGCTCGCCCCGCGTGGGCGGCTGGCACGAGATGCAGATCCGCGTGATTCGCGACAACGAGCGTGGCAAGCTGACCGTCTACTACGACGCGGACGGCTTCGACGTGAAGGGCTGCGACCCGGATCGCGTCGCCCAGCCGTGTCTGGGACGTGAGTGCGGATACGTGGACGGCTTCGCCTGCGGCGAGTGCGACGACGGCGAGTGGTGCAACGACTCCTACCAGTGCGAGGACGCCTGTGCCGACGCCGAGTGCGGGTACGCCCACGGCGTGGACTGCGGCGACTGCTCGGACTACGGCGAGACCTGGCTCTGCGACGAGAGCAACACCTGCGTCGACGCCTGCGCCGACGCCGAGTGCGGCTACGTGCTCGGGATGGATTGCGGGGACTGCTCTGACTACGGCGAGACCTGGCTCTGCGACGATCACGCCTGCGTCGACGCCTGCGAGGACATGGAATGCGGCAACTCGATGGGGATCGACTGCGGAGACTGCTCCGAGTACGGCTGGAACTACGGCTGCGACGAGACAGGCACCTGCGTCGACGCCTGCGCCGAGGTCGAGTGCGGAGAATCGATGGGGATCGACTGCGGAGACTGCTCCGAGTACGGCTGGAACTACGGCTGCG
>CAZHCG010000040.1:0-1101 GCA_964530995.1 uncultured Myxococcales bacterium | reverse complement strand
ACGAGACAGGCACCTGCGTCGACGCCTGCGCCGAGGCCGAGTGCGGCTGGGTGCTGGGCGTCAACTGCGGCGAGTGCGAAAACGGCTTTACCTGCAATTCGGACAACGTCTGCGAGCCGTTCGCGCTGCCGGGAATGAGCTGGTTTCAGATCTCGGGCGGCAACTTCACGCTCGGCTGTGACTACGGCTTGGACAGCAGCTGCGACTACGACGAGCAACGCCACGAGGTGCTGCTCAGCGACTTCTGGATCATGGACACCGAGGTCACCGTCGCGATGTACGAGCAGTGCGTCGAGGACAACGCCTGCAACCCGGCCCACGTCGACACCGGCGGCGAGTGCAACTACGGCGTCTCCGGCAGGGAGGACCACCCGATCAACTGCATCGAATGGGAAGGGCTGCAGGAGTTCTGCGAGTACACCGGCGGAAGCCTGCCCACCGAGTCGCAGTGGGAGCGCGCCTACCGCGGAGACCACGACGGGGCGAGCGCCTCCTACTGGATCTACCCCTGGGGCAACTCGCCGCTGCCGAGCTGCTCCAAGGCCGTGATGAACGACGGCGGTGCCGGCTGCGGCCTGGGGCACACCGACGAGGTGGGGACCAAGCCCGCCACCAGCTTCGGGCTGCTCAACACGAGCGGTAACGTCTCGGAGTGGGTCGTCGACTGGTACGGAGAGGAGCTGGGAGACTGCGGAGTGGAAGACTGCACCGACCCCGACGGCCCGGCCACGGGAGTCGACCGAGTAGTGAGGGGGGGCAACTGGACCGACTTCTACGACTCCGCGTTCCGCACCGCCAAGCGAAACAAGGAATCACCCTCGACCGTCTCCGCCTCGATCGGAGGCCGCTGCGTTCTGTAAGCCAAAAAAGACAAGTTAAAAAAGATAAGTTAGGGCTACACGGATCAAATTGAAATTACTATTGATTCGAGTGATGGCTTCGTCCTTTCACGATGGATCGGTGTTTCTACAAGGCGTTCTCGACGGCAGATCCAGAAGGATCGGCTTGTCTTGACCTCGCCGCCCGCGAATTGGGTAGTTCTCACCCGCCGCGCCGACTCGCCGGCGACCTTTCTCGCCAATAGTCGCTCCAAAAGACGCA
>CAZHCG010000039.1:21962-32875 GCA_964530995.1 uncultured Myxococcales bacterium | reverse complement strand
GTGTTTTTTTGAAAATATGTAAGAGATGGAAATGATAGGCTTTTCGGGGGCTGCTCCTTTTTTGAAACGCAAGCGGCGCCGGACGGCCGCGGCCTTTCTTTCTTGTTTCACCTGCAAGAAGATCCGTCCGATTGCGCTGCTAGGTGAACCTTTCTTGCGACAGGGAAAGCGAGGCAGAGATGAAAGAGGCGGCGAGGCGAATCGCGCTGCTCTCGTCGGTGGTCGCGGCCCTGGGCTGCGGCGCCGAGACCGAGAGCGCCTACGGCGACAATCCCGCGCAGGCGGGCGGCGACACCGACTCCTCGAGCGAGGCCGAGACCGACACCGAGCCCGCCGGACCTCCGCTGGACTGGGACGAGGACGGCTGGACGCCCCAGGGCAAGTGGGGCGCCGACGGCGACATGGACGACGGCGGGCCACAGCCCTACAAGAGCCACGTCTGGGAGTGCCTGATCTGCTCCAACAGACGCGGTCCGGACAGCATCCCGGCCGCCGACCGGACCGTGATCGCGCCGGCCGCGCTGCTGGAGATGGTGGGCAAGCTGCCGCAGCCGCCACAGCCCCCGCCCGAAGAGGACGCGGACCCGACCGTGCTCTACCTCTCGGCAGACGACTCCAACTCGCAGTCCTCGGCGGCCGTGCTGCGCGACATGATCCTCAACGGCTCGATCGTGCCCGCGGGCAAAGTCCGAATCTGGGAGCTGCTCAACTACGCGGGGTTCTCCTACTCGCCGCCGACCGGCAAGGCGCTGCGGATCGAGCCCCAGCTCCGTCCCTACGATTTCGACGAGGGCATCTACGCGCTGCAGATCGGCTTGCAGGGACGGATGATCGACGACACGCGGCGGCCGCTCAACGTGACCTTCTCGCTGGACACCTCGGGATCGATGTCCGGCAGTCCGATCGCGCTGCTCAAGGAGACCTGCGCGGCGATCGCCTCCAGCCTGCGCGAGGGCGACCGGGTCTCGATGGTCGACTGGTCCACCTCGCAGAACGTGGCGCTGGACTCGCTCGAGATCCAGGGAGCGGACGATCCCGACCTGCTGGACGCGATTTGGCAGCTGGGGGCGAGCGGCGGGACCGATCTCCACTCCGGCCTGGTCGCTGCCTACCAGCTGGCGAACGACAACTTCATCGAGGGCGGGATGAACCGTGTTGTCCTGATCAGCGACGGCGGCGCCAACGTGGGCGTCACCGACGCGGACCTGATCGCCGAGGAGGCCGCCGGCGGCGAAGCGGACGCGATCTACATGGTCGGCGCCGGCGTGGGCGATACCTACTCGGGGACGTGGGGATACAACGACGAGCTGATGGACACCGTCACCGACCTGGGCAAGGGAGCGGCGGTCTTCGTCGACTCCCAGTCCGAAGCCCACCGCCTCTTCGAGGAGCGCTTCCTGGCCAACATGGAGATGGTCGCGCACGACGTGCAGGTGGAGCTGACGCTTCCGCCCCACTTCGAGATGTACGAGTTCTTCGGCGAGGAGTACTCGGAGGAGGCCGACGAGGTCGAGCCCCAGCACCTGGCGCCCAACGACGCGATGGTCTTCCAGCAGCTGATCAAGACCTCTCAGCCGGATCAGGTCATGGCCGACTACGAGGTCGGAATCCACGTCACCTGGACCGACGCGCTGAGCGGTCAGCCCGACGAGGCGCAGGGGAGCTGGAAGCTCCAGGAGCTGGTCGACGCGCCGGCGGACGAGCTGCGCAAGGGGGACGCCGTCGTGGTCTACGGGCAGACGTTCGGCCGCGTCTACGAGCGTCACAACGCGCAGGATCACGACGGAGCGATGTTGGAGTGCCAGTGGGGTCGGTCGGTGGTCGAAGAGGCGGCCGAGGAGCTGGCCGACGCCGAGCTGCTCGAGATGGCGCTGCTGCTCGACTACTACTGCTCGACCGTCGTGGCCAGCTACCTGTGAGCCTGGCGAGCGCGCCGGGCGGCTACTCCACCGGGGGAAGCACCTCCGCGGCGAGGCGGAAGATCAGGAACTGGTGGTCGGGGTTGTCGCCTTCGCCGTAGGGCCAGATGAAGGGGCTCTCCTCCGGCCAGGTGATGTTCTCGGGATCCCAGTTGAACCACATCCACCTGGCCTCGTCGTCCATCACCTCCGAGCAGACGATCGGAAACTCGTTGCCCGGCTCGGGCGTTGTCCTCGGCGTGGTGTTGTCCTCGCCGATGCACAGCGCTCCGTACTCGTGTCCCACGTGGTCGACCCAGCCCACGCTCGTGGTGAACGGATCGTGGCTCCAGTACTCGTTGCAGGCGGTGATCTGCTCGTTGATCGTCTCCAGCTCGGGACCGCCGCCGCCCGGGTCGTAGTTCTCGCCGGTGGCGCAGACCTCCCAGGCCTCGTCGCCGGTGTAGATCAGGTCGCCGAAACCGCCCACTCCGCCGGCGCGGCGGAACTGGCCCAGCACGCCCTGGGTCGTGGCCGAGTCCGCGTAGGCGACGATGTAGAGATACTCGGCGTCGATCGCCGCCTCGGGCGGGATCTCGTACTCCTCGGGCCCCTCCCCGCAGTTGAAGATCTCGCCGGCCAGCGAGGCCTCCATTCCGCCGTAGTAGCTCTGCATCTCCTCCTCGGTCCCGTAGCCGAACCCGTAGGCGTTGTCCGCGGTGATCACGACCTGGATGCTCTCGCCGGTCTCCGTGTCGGTATCGGTGTCCGCGTCGGCGTCCGCGTCGGTGTCGGCGTCGGTGTCCGCGTCGGCATCGGTGTCCGCGTCGGCATCGGTGTCCGCGTCTCCGTCCGCCGAGCCGTCGTCGTCGCCGCCGCCACCGCCGGACGAGCCGGCCGAGTCGCATCCGCTCGCCGACGCCAGGACGCAGGCGAGCATCATTACCGTCAAATCACGAGCTCGCATCTCCAACGCTCCTTTCCGCTCACGAGCATATCATACAACCTTTTCGATCCCCGCGGCCCCCGGCAGGCGCGCCGCATGATTCCCGCTTGTGTTTCGAATCTTTTTTTTGTGTCATGTTGGGGTATGCTCGGCCCCAGCCGATAGACTCAAAGGAGTGGGAGATGAACGAGGCTCGCAAGTACCGCCTGCGCCTGCTGTTCCAGGAGATCGATCTGCCGCCCGGCCTGTTCACGGTCGGCAGGGCGACCAACTGCAGCGTTACGATCGACGATCCATTGGTTTCGCGGCGTCACGCCGAGATCGCGGTCTCGGAGGACAACGTGCTGCTGCGCGATCTCGACAGCCGCAACGGCACGCGCGTCAACGGCGAGCAGATCGAGGGCGAGCAGCCGCTGAGGCACGGGGACCGGATTCGGATCGGAGGATACGAGTTCGTCTTCATCGTCGATCTCAAGCAGCTCGGCGACCTCTCGACCCAGACGATGCAGACGGTGCGCTGCAGAGGTTGTGGAAACATCTACCCCGAGCACATGTCCACCTGCCCGGCCTGCGGGCTGGATCGCTCCGGGCAGGACGCGGCCGCCGGGCCGAGGCCCGTGCCGGACGAGAGCACGGCTCCGATATCGGTCGCCGAGCTGGACGATCTGAGCGACTCGATGCTGCGCCACAGCACCCGGATGATCGACGAGGTGATTCAGATGGCGCTCTCGATGGAACGATTCGAGAAGGCCGCCGGCTTCATCGATCGCAAGGTGGCGTCCATGGAGCGCCGGCTCTCCGACGGAGCGGTTCGGGCCGCGGAGCTGGTGCGGGTCAGCGAGTTCAACCTGGCGGCGGCTCGCGGCCTGCGCCGGGGAGAGCGGATCGGGTGGGTGCTGGACACCTGGACCGAGCAGGGGCTGGCGATGCCCGACGAGCTCTGCTCGAGGATCGAGGAGGCGGCCTCGGGCTGGTACGATCTGGGACCGCCCGTCTCCCGCTACCTGACGATGCTCGAGTCCAACGAGAAGCTGGCGGAAACACGCCCGCGCCTGGTCGAGAGACTGCGCCGGATGCGTTGACGAGAGGTCAGACTTCCTCCGGGAACGTGTGTCCCTTGCCCCGCTTGGAGCGCACGTAGCGGATGTTGTGATCGCACACGCCCGTCACGTGAGCTTCCATTCTCGCCACTCCCTGACCGGCTTTCTCCAGGTGCTCGCGCTTGAGCGGGTTGTTGGACATCAGGCGGACCGGACGTCCGCGCAGCAGGTAGCGCAGCACGCAGGCGGCGTCGGTGAAGTCGCGCGAGTCCTCGGGAAGCCCCAGCGAGACGTTGGCCTGGTAGGTGTCCTGACCGTCGTCCTGCAGCAGGTAGGTGATCGCCTTGGCCCACAGTCCGATCCCGCGTCCCTCGTGGCTGGACATGTAGACCACGGCTCCGCCGCCCTCTTCGAAAATGCGCTCGAAGGCCGAGTCGAGCTGCGGTCCGCACTCGCAGCGCTTGGATCCGAACACGTCTCCGGTCATGCAGCAGGAGTGGATCCGCACCAGCGGCGCCTCGCTCTCGAGAAAGCCCGGGCAGGCCAGCAGCGAGTTGACCGACATGTTGGTCTGCAGCAACGCGCGGAACGCCTCCTCTTCGCCGCTGCTCACCCGGCTGGCCGCGTCGAGGACCTTCTTCAGCTCCACGCGGCGCACGAAGGTGTACCAGGACAGCACGCGCTCCTCGTCGCCGAACCGGCGCGGCAGCGGAATCGGGCCCAGCAGGCTGACGAACGGCCGGCGCTCGCCGCCGTTCTCCACCGGTCGTCCCTCGGCGTCCAGGTGCACCAGCCGGCTGTCGTTCTCGAGCCTTTCGCGTATCTCCTCGTCAACGTAGCTGAACACGTCGCTCCTCCTCGTCCTCCTCCCGCCGGACTCCATACACCCGCGGCCCGAGCTTTTCCAGGGCGACGGCGGTCCGGGTTTTTTTCCGATTGACCGGACAGGCGGGGTGAATACCTGTATGCTTGAGGGCGGGACGATGAGATGGTCTTGGAAAATCGGCTCCCTGTTCGGGATTCCCGTGCGGCTGCACGTCAGCATGCTGATCTTTCCCGTGATCGCCTTTTCCTGGGTCGACGGCACCGGACCGCTGGGGTTCGTGATCGCCGCGGCGCTGACCGTGCTGCTGTTCGGATCGATCCTGGCGCACGAATTCGGTCACGCGCTGGTGGCGCGCCGCTTCGGCTTCCAGACCCAGGACATCATTCTTACCCCGATCGGCGGGATGGCCCGTCTGACCGCCATGCCGCGCAATCCGCGCCAGGAGATCTCCGTGGCGATCGCGGGCCCGCTGGTCTCGCTCTCGCTGGCCGGCATCTCGTTCGGGCTCAGCGCGGCGCTGGTGATCATGCCGGCGATCTCGCCGGTCGTCCTGCAGGGCCTCGGCGCGCTGCTGTGGATCAACCTGATGCTGGGTCTGTTCAATCTGATCCCGGCTCTGCCGATGGACGGCGGACGCATCCTGCGCGGCTACCTGGCGATCAACCGCGACCATCTTACGGCGACTCGCATCGCGGCCCGCGTCGGACGCGTGATCGCGATCGCGGGCGGTGTGATCGGCGCCTTGTACTTCCGCTCGCTGGGCCTGGTCGCGATCGCGGTCTTCGTCTACTTCTCGGCCGGGATGGAGCAGCGGATGGCGGAGATCCAGGAGGCGCGCCGCCGGGCGGCCGCCGGCCACGGAGGCGGCGAGGGCGATCCGTTCTCGGGAAACGGCCCCCGCGTCTACAGCTGGTCGTGGCGCTCGGGCGGCGGCGAGCGATCGCGCCCCGGCTGGCGGGGCCGCCCGGTCGACGAGCACGAGGAGCCCTACCGGCGGCGCAGCGTCGATCAGCGCGAAGACCGCCTCCGCTCCGAGCGGGACGAGGACGAGCCGCTCGTGATCCGGGGCGGCAGGGCCGAGGTGATCCGGCGCCGCGACCCGGACGAAGACTGATTCCGAACGCTGCTCACTTTCGGGCCGACGAGATGCTCTCCAGCAGCCGATCGATCGCCTCGCCGGGATCGGCGGCGCGGTTGATGCAGCGCACCGCGGCGACGCTCCGCGCGCCGGCGGCCAGCACCTCGTCGACGTTGGAGTGATCGATCCCGCCGAGGACCACCGCCGGGACGTCGGCGACGGAGAGCATCTCGCGCATGCCGTTCAACCCGAGCGCGGGATCGGGATTTTCTTTTGTCGGAGTGGGGAAGACCGGGCCCACGCCGACGTAGCTCGGCTCCAGGGCGCAGGCCCGCCGGGTCTGCTCCGGGGTGTGCGTGGAAAGACCGATCACCGCCTCGTCTCCCAGGATCTCCCGCGCCTCGGACAGGGGAGCGTCGTGCTGGCCCAGGTGCACACCGTCGGCTCCGCAGTCGCGCGCGACGCGCGGATCGTCGTTGACCACGAAGGCGCGCTCGGGAGGCACGATCTCCCGCAGCCGGCGCGCCACGCGCAGCACCTCCGCGGCCGGGGCGTTCTTGATCCGCAGCTGGACGATCCGCACCCCGCGCTCGACCATGATCTCGGCGAGTCGCGGGTAGCCGACCAGTGGTTCGGTCAGGATTCCGTAGAGGCCGATCTCGCCGATCTTCCGCACCGGATCAGCCCATCTCGGCCAGCATCTGCTCGGCGGCGCGGCGGCCCGAGAGGAACATCCCGCCGAAGATCGGGCCCATCCGGAACGAGCCGAACACGCCGTTGGCCGCCATCCCGGAGACGTACAATCCGGGGTAGACGCGCCGCGTGTTCTCCACGGTCGCCAGCTCGCCCCGCTCGGCCCACATCGGCTTCTCCCCCTGCACTTCGCCGCTGGCGGTCTCGAGCCGCACCCCGGCCTTGCGCGCGATCCGCGCGGTCAGCTCGGCGTCGTGCCCGCCGGCGTCGAGCACGCAGCGCGCTCGGATCATCAACGGATCGACGTGCAGATCGCGGTCGATCACCGGCGCCCAGTTGATCACCACCCCGCCGACACGGCCCTCGCGGAAGATGACGTCCTCGACGAAAACGCCGTTGAGAATCCTGGCGCCGCTGTTGACCGCGCGGTAGATCAGCGCCGAGGCGACCTCGGTCGCGTCCGCGGTCACCACGCCCTCGTCGAGATCGGAGTGGCGCACGCCGAGATCGTCGAGCACGGAGACGGCCTCCTGCTGAACCACGATCTCGTTGAACAGCATCGCTCCGCCCCAGATGCCGCCTCCCGGCTCGAGGGCGCGCTCGAAGACGGCGACCTTCTTGCCCGCGCGGGCCAGCTCCCAGGCGCAGATCAACCCCGATGGGCCGGCGCCGACGATCGCGACGTCCAGCTCCAGGCAGTCGCTCAGCTTGCGGTGGTATGCGTCGATTATCTTCTGCGAGATCAGGCGTTCCATCCGGGTCAGCTCCTTGTTGCAGACAGACTCATTTGTCGACCCGCGCCCGCGGTTCGTCAACAGCAATTTGCGCTCGAATGGCGGGGCCGGGCCGCGGCGCTACTCGTCGCCCGTGCCGTAAAGGTAGCTGTCGATGATATCTTCGAACGTGCCGTCGCCCCACAGGCCGTTTTGGGTGTTGGGGATCTTCTCGCCGCAGAGGAAGACCGAGGGCGTGCCGCTGATTCCCTGGGCCAGACCCTGGTCCTTGTCCCACTGCAGGAACGACATCGTCTGCTCCGACTCCATCACCTCCTCGACCTGGGTCATCTCCAGCTGGAGCTGGTTCTCGAGGTAGGAGAGCGATTCGTCGATCGAGGGTCGCTCGTCGTTGTTCATCTTGTCGTAGTACCAGTCGTGAAACGCCCAGAAGTACTCCTGTCCCTGCATCTGGGCGGCCACCGAGAGGGCCTGCAGATCCCAGATCTCCTGGTAGCTGAACGGGTAGTGGTGGTAGTAGAGCCGCACTCGCGCCCGGTAGTCCTCGCGCTTTTCCCACAGCTCGTGCTCGATGTCCTTGAACGTGGCGCACCACGGGCAGTGGAAGTGGGCGAACTCGACCAGCACCAGGTCGGGGCTCTCCTCGCCGCCGAAGTAGGGGCTGTAGCTGTTGTTGAACAGGTCGGGGGTGCCCTCGGGGCAGAGGCTGCCCGCGCCGGCGTCGTCTCCCGCGTCGGTGTCGAACCAGTCGCCGCCGTCGAAGTCCCCGGCGTCGGGGTCGAAGGATTCTTCCATCGTGGGATTTCGACATCCGGCGATCGCCGCGCAGACCGCCGTGACCAGGGCCAATCGCTCAAAAGCATGCTCGATCATGGTCAACCTCACCTCCTTCCAACAATATCATATCATCATATCTAGCGCGCGATAGTCGACACAAATGTATACAACAGGGGAGATTGACACCTTCAGCGCCTGCATCTACCAATTAACGAGCGCCATTCACTCGAAACCGACGGGAAGGAAGACAGAGGAGGACTGCTCATGGTAGACCGCGAGACCATCGCAACGCAGCTGAACAGGACGGTGGAAGCCACCGATCTCGCCGCGCTGGGAAAGCCGGCGCGGGGCAAGGTGCGCGACTCCTACGTGCGGGACGGGCGCAGGTGGATCGTGACGTCCGACCGCATCTCCGCGTTCGATCGCGTGTTGGGTACGATCCCCTTCAAGGGTCAGGTGCTCAATCGCACCACCGCGTTCTGGTTCGACGCGACGCGCGAGCTGGTCCCCAATCACATGATCGGTTGTCCCGATCCGCAGGTGATGGAGGTGGTCGACTGCGAGCCGCTGCCGGTCGAGATGGTGGTGCGCGCCTACCTGACCGGCTCCACCTCGACTTCGATCTGGACGCACTACGAGCGCGGCGCTCGGGTCTTTTGCGGAAACGAGCTTCCCGACGGAATGCGCAAGCACCAGCGGCTCGCCCGTCCGATCCTGACCCCGTCGACCAAGGCGGAGCAGGGCGACCACGATGTGTCGGTCTCCCGCGAGGAGATCCTGGCGATGGGGCGCATCGGCGCCGAGCAGTTCGACCAAATGGCAGAGGCCAGCCTGGCGCTGTTCGATTTCGGACGGCGTCACTGCGCCGAGCGGGGCCTGATCCTGGTGGACACCAAGTTCGAGTTCGGCACCACGCCGGGTGGAGAGATCGTGGTGATCGACGAGATCCTGACCCCGGACTCGTCGCGTTTCTGGGAGGCCGACAGCTACGAGGAGCGGATCGCCCAGGGCCGCGATCCGGAAGGTCTGGACAAGGAGTACGTGCGCGTCTGGCTCAAGGAGGAGCGCGGCTTCACCGGGGACGGGGAGCTGCCCGCGATCCCGGACGAGGTGCGCGTCGAGGCCGCCTTGCGCTACATTCACGCCTGCGAGCGGGTCACCGGCAAGCCGTTTCGGCCCGAGCTCGGCGACCCGCTGGAGCGGATCGCCCGCAACCTGGACGAGAGCTGAGGAGAGGACAGTGACGGCTCCGGATTCCATGCCCGGCTTCAAGACCCTGATCGACGCCGAGACGGTCGCAGCGCGCGTTGCGGAGATGGGGCGGAGCATCGCCGAAGACTACCGCGATCGCGACCTGACCGCGCTGGTCGTGCTCAAGGGGAGCTTCGTCTTCGCCGCCGACCTGCTGCGGGCGATCTCCCTGCCGCTGCGGGTCGAGTTCATCGGGCTGCGCTCCTACGGATCGCGGATGACGACCTCCGGCGTCGTTGAGATCACGCTCGACGTCAAGTTTCCGCTGGGCGGGCGCAACGTGCTGATCGTCGAGGATATCGTGGACACCGGCCTGACGCTCTCCTACCTGCGCGACAACTTGTCGACGCGGCAGCCGAGCTCTATTGGGATCGCCTCGTTGCTGCACAAGCCGTCGCGCACGATCGAAAAGGTTCCGATCGACTACCTCGGGTTCACGATCCCCGACGAGTTCGTCGTCGGCTACGGTCTCGATTACAATGGGCGTTTCCGCAACCTGCCCTACATCGCCACGATGGAGGATCCCAGCCAGTTGGATCTCTTCGATTGTCTTCGCGGCGAGCAGACCGGTCGAGCGCGACCGGCGGATACAGGAGACGAGAAATGAAGACCGGGGACAAGGTTCAGATCTGCAAGGTGGCGGCCCAGGCGGTGCTCTCCGACGGTCGGCTGACCGACGAGGAGCGAGGGCAGATCTACCGGCTGATGGATCGCTACGAGCTGAGCGAGGAGCAACGGGCCGACGTGCTTGACCGCAACATCGAAGACGATGTCGCTCGGCTCGCCGCCGGCTTGACCGAGTTCGATACCAAAAACGAGCTGCTGGTCGAGCTGGCGATGGCGGTCGCCGCCGACGGCGATATCTCCAAGCCGGAGCAACGGCTGCTCGAGAGCGTCGCCGACGCGCTCGAGGTCGACCGCGACGAGCTGGAGATGCTGGTGAAGACCGCGCTCGTCCGTTGATATTCCGGCAAAAGGCGCCTTGCCGCGACGGTCTCTGCTCCGGGACCGGTTTTTGCTTTGATGGACAGTATTTCTCCGGGCGTGTAGGATCCCGGTTGTAATTCGAGGCGGCTTCGCCTCTGACCGGGGGTCGGGAAAAATGATGCTTTCCAGGACGTCGATTGGTTTAATCTCTGCCGCGCTGGTGCTGTTGCCGCTCTCGTGCAGCCGCACCTACATGACTTCCGACTGCGGCAACGGGATCATCGATCCCGGCGAGGAGTGCGACGACGGCAACATGGAGAACGGAGACGGGTGCAGCGCCACCTGTCGCTGGGAGTACTCGGACGCGGACGCGGACGGCGATTCCGACGCGGACTCGGACGCGGACGGCGACATGGACGTGGACGGCGACACGGACTCGGACACGGATGGCGATACCGACACCGACGCCGACACGGATACCGACGCCGATACCGATGCCGACACGGATACCGACAGCGACACGGATACCGACAGCGACGCCGATCCGTGCCCCTACGAGTGTTTCCCCGAGCCCCTCTGCGACGAGATCGGCGGCACCGTGCACACCGAGTACTACTGCGCCGAGCCGGCCGGCACGGTCTGCTGCGAGATGGGGGGCGGCGACACGGACGTGGACACGGACACGGACACGGACACGGACGCCGACAGCGACAGCGACACGGACACGGACGCCGACAGCGACA
>CAZHCG010000039.1:0-21862 GCA_964530995.1 uncultured Myxococcales bacterium | reverse complement strand
AGCGACACGGACACGGACGCCGACAGCGACAGCGACACGGACACGGACGCCGACACGGATACCGACACCGATGTGGATCTGTGTTCCTACGAGTGCATCTACATCTTCGATTGCGTCTTTGCGGGAGGAGAGATCCTGCCGGAGTACGTCTGCCCGGACGAGCCCGAGGACCTGGTCTGCTGTTATTTCGGCGGGGACGCCGATACGGACACGGACAGCGACACGGACGCGGACACGGACACCGATACCGATACCGATGCCGACAGCGACACGGACACGGATACCGATACCGATGCCGACAGCGACACGGACACGGATACCGATACCGATAGCGACACGGACGCGGACACCGACGCGGATACAGATTCCGACTCGGATTCCGACTCGGACAGCGACAGCGACACGGACGCGGACAGCGACACGGACACGGATCCCGATCCGCTCTGCGAGGTGGATCTGTTCTACGGCGAGCTGCCGCTGGACGGTGAGGTGACCCACGTCTACCAGGTGGCGATCGATGACGACGACTACGCACCCGGGGGCTGCGGCGACGGCATGGAGGTGGTGGGCGGCTTCTCGATCGACAACACCAGCGACCTCTACGTCGACATCCTGCAGTTCGGCGGCGCACACTCCTTCGGTATCTACGAGGACCTGGGAGCGGACCTGCCCTGCACCGAGTTGCTGGTGGCCTGTCGCGACGCCGGTGACGCCGCGGTGGACGAGATGTACCTTTCCGATCTCGCGGCCGGCAGCTACTACCTGATCGCCGAGGCGAACGACGCCTCGAGCGCGGGGACGGCGGTCGTGACGCTCTCGATCTACACCGAGGCGTGCGGAAACGGCGTGCTCGATCCGGGCGAGGAGTGCGACGACGGGAACAACGATCCCGGCGACGGGTGCAACCCGATCTGCCAAGAGGAGATCGGCGAGTGCGTGATCGACGAGGATTTGGGCATGCTGCTGCCCGGCGAGCAGGTGGCGAGAACGCTGGACGTGGCCGCGGCGGGCGACGAGTGGGCGACCGACTGCTCGACCGCCGGCCAGGACGTGGTGCTGATGTTCGAGACCGATCGGACCGGCAACATCCACCTCTCCTTCTCCCAGAGCGGCGATCACGCGGTGGGGCTCTACTCGGAGGCGGCGGTCGACGAGTACCTCTGCGAGGCCTCGGACGGAGTCTGCCTCGACAAGGGCGAGGACAACCCGGGCTACGTGATCTTCATGGGCAGGCCGGCCGACATCTGGTACCTGCCGGTCGAGGCGCTCGGCTACGACGCGGCCGGGACGCTGGAGATGACGCTCTGGCTGGAGGGCTGCCTGTACGACGAGGAGCTCGGAGCGCTGCAGCCGGGCACGCCCGAGTCGGTCGCGGTCGACACGGTCGGCGGCGGAGCGATGTACGAGGCCGGCTGCGGCGCCTCCGGGCCGGGCGACCAGAGCGGCAACGAGCGCGTGATCTCGTTCCAGCTGGAAAACGAGCTCGATCTGGAGATCTCCTGGTTCCAGACCGGGGACCACGTCTTGGGGCTGATGGCCGAGGAGGGCGGATCCTGCGACGACTCGCCGGTGGCCTGCCACGATCCCGGCGGAGCCGAGGTGGGGACGACCACCTTCGCGCGAGTGGGCCCCGGCGATTTCGTGATGATCGTCGACGCCTACAATCCGGGTGACGAGGGAGATGTGCAGCTCGTCATCACGCCGCAGTGGCCGTAGGCCGGATCTCGGCCGCGCGGAGCCTTGATGTGAAACGAATCACATCCCCGATCCGGCCCGAAAACTGTTTTGGCGGCATGACCCCCGAGCCTAAAACCCGATCTATAGGTGCGATGCAACAGCATCCCCCGGATGTGGTCCTGCTCTACCCGTCGACCGGGATCGATATGCCCGGCACGTCTGTCTTCGCTCCGCTCTCGGTGCTGCTGCCGGCCGCGGCGCTGAGACGGGCCGGGCTCACGACCGAGGTGATCGACATGCGCGTCGATCGCGACTGGCGCCGTCGCTTGCGGGATGCGGCCCGCCGCCGGCCGTCGATGCTGGGCGTCTCGGCGATGACCGGCGCGCAGATCAGGCACGGGCTCCAGGCTGCCCGCATCTGGCGGCGCGAGGCGCCCGACGCGGCGATCGTCTGGGGCGGCGTGCACGCAACGCTGCTTCCCGAGCAGACGCTGGAGCATCAGCTGGTGGACGCGGTGGTCGCCGGTGTCGGCGAGGAGGCGATCGTCGAGCTGGCGCGCGAGCTGGCGGCAGGGCGCGGCGGCGAGGCGCTGGGGCGGGTTCACCGCTTCGAGCCGGAGGGCTCGGGCGTGCGCGACGAGCGCCGCGTGCCCGGGCTCGACTGGGAGGCCTACGACTGGAAGAGCTGGGTCACGCCCGTGGTCGACGATCGCCGCGGCCTGGCGCTGGTCACCAGCCGCGGCTGCCCCCACCGCTGCGGCTACTGCTACAACCGCAGCGTCAACGGATCGCGCTGGCAGGGCGAGCCGGCCGGGGCGGTGCTGGAGGACCTGGAGCGGATCGCCGCGCTGGGCGAGCGCGGCGTGATTCTGTTCGATGACAACTTCTTCGTCAGCCGCCGCAGGGTGGAGACGATCGCGCGCGGTCTCGTCGACCGCGGCCTGCGCCTGGCGATCAAGGCCGACTGCCGCGCCGACTACCTGGCGCGCTACGACGACGATTTCCTCGAGTTGCTGGCGCGCGCCGGGTTCTCGCTGCTCTACATCGGCGCCGAGTCCGGCTCGGATCGAATGCTGGAGGCGATGCGCAAGGACGCCACGGTCGAGCAGCTGCTGGAGGCCAACCGCAAGCTGGCGCGCGCCGGGATCCGCCCCCACTACTCGTTCATGGCCGGGCTGCCCGGCGAGCGGATCGATGACGTGCGCGCCACGATCGAGCTGATGCTGAGGCTCAAGCGGGAAAACCCGCGGGCCTACCTCAGCCCGATCAAGGGCTACGTGCCCTACGCCGGAACGGACATGTTCGACCGGGCGTGCAGTGAGGGGTTCGAGCCGCCCCGCGAGCTGGAGGGGTGGCGGCGCTTCGACTGGAGCAGCGGCGAGCAGCCCTGGCTCGAGCGCGACGAGCGGCGTTTCGTGGAGAAGGCCACCTACGTCTCGGCCGGAGTCGACACGGCGATCGCCGAGATCGCGGGGATCGGATCGCGGGGCCTGCTCGGTCTGGGCTACCGCCGCTGGGCGCGTCTCTGCCGGCGTCGCTGCGAGCGGCCAGACCTGGGTAGCGTGCCCGAGCTGCCGCTGGTGCGGCTGTTCAGGAGACTGGCCACCTCGGCCTGAGCGAAGAGGAGGCGAAGCAAGATGGATCGAGCTCGCAGGCCGTCGGTCAGCCTCGATCGCCTCGAGCAGCAGCTGCTGGAGCGGGGCTTCGAAGACTTCCGCTGGATCGAGGCGCGGCGCATCGTCGTCGCCGCCTGGGTGCGGGCCAAGTGCCGCTGGGGTTGTCCCGAGTACGGCCGGCGCGCGGTCTGCCCGCCGGCGGTTCCCGATATCGAGCACTGCGAGCGCCTGGTCAACGAGTATCGAGACGTGGCCGTGCTCCATTTCGAAAGCGGCAAGGAGAGCGCTTCGGACGAGCGGGAACGAGCTGCGGAGATGACGCGTCGTCTGTTGGATCTCGAGCGCGACGTCTTTTCGAGCGGTTTCCGCAAGGCGCTGGTGCTGCTGCCGGAGCGATGCCGGATCTGCGAGAGCTGTCCCCCGGACCCGCTCGACTGTCCGAGGCCGGCCTACGCCAGGCCGAGCGCGACCGCGCTGGGCCTGGACGTGCTGGGCACGGTGGAGCGGATCGGGTATCCCGCTGAGATCTCGATCGGCAAGGACGAGGTCGTGAACCGCTACGCCTTTCTGCTCGTGCGGTGAACGGGGCGGGAGGCCGGCGAGGGAGGTGAGCTGACGTCATGCACGAGAGAGTCCTGATCCTGGACGGTTCGATCTGGCCCGACATCTACCGGCCGACCGCCGAGTGGCGCGCGCTGCTGGGCGGGGTCCCTTCGGATTCGGTGCGCATCTCGGCCGGCGAGAGCGTGCCCGACCCGAGCCGCTACTCGCACATGATCGTCACCGGATCGGAGGCGTCGATCGCCGAGCCGGAGCCGTGGTTCGAGGCCGGGGCCGAGGCGATCCGGCGCGGTGCGGAGCTGGGAATGCCGATCCTGGGCAGCTGCTTCGGGCACCAGCTGCTGGCCCGCACGTTGAGCGGGGAAAGCTGCGTGGCACCGTGCACAAAGCCCGAGCTCGGTTGGCTGCAGCTCGAGATCACGGCCCGAGACGAGCTGCTCGACGGTCTGCCCGACCCGTTCTGGGTCTTCGTCGCGCACTTCGACGAGGTGCCGGATCCGCCCCGGCCGTGGCGGGTGCTGGCGCGCAGCGCCGGTTGCGCGGTGCAGGCGATGCGCCTGGGAGACAGGCCGATCTGGGGTATCCAGGCGCACCCGGAGATCACGCCCGAGGACGGCCGCGTCCTGCTCGAGGGGTTCTGCCGCAAGGCGCCCGACAAGGCGGAGCTGGTGCGGCCGGCGCTCGAGGTGCAGCCGCGGGACGACGGGGTGGCGGCCGAGATCGCGCGCCGCTTCCTGGCTGCCGAGCCCGTGCGCGGATCAGGCGCCTAGCACTTCGTCCACCGCGCGCCGCCAGGCCGCGTGGGTGCCGTTCAGCTCGCGGGCGCGCAGGGCGATCGAAACCGCGCGCCGCCCGGCGTGAGCCAGCTTCCAGTCCAGCCAGGACCAGCGCGGCGAGGTGGGCAGCAGCCGCGCCCTGCCTCGCAGCGCGCGAGCGAGCAGGCTCAGCCGCCGCCGCACGGTGCGGGGGTCGGCGATCCGCTCGGCGGCCAACGGCGTGCGGGGCTTGGGAACGAAGGCCTGGGCCGCCAGCCCGATCCGCACGCCGGCGGGAAAGCGGCGCACCAGCTCCGCCAGCTCGAGCACGTCCTCGTCTTCCTCGCCGGGCAGCCCCAGCATCGCGTAGAGCTTGACCGAGGGGATCCCGGCCGCCGCGACCGCCTCGGCCGCGCGCAGCAGATCATCGCTGTCGAGGCCCTTGCGCAGAAAGCGGCGCAACCGTTGCGACGATCCATCCGCGGCGAGAGTCACGGTGCGCAGCCCGCCGCGGCGCAGGCAGCGGGCCAGCGGTTCGTCGAGGCGATCCGCCCGTACGCTGGAGAGGGCCACGCGCCGGCCGCCTTCGACCAGGCGTTCGACGATTTCGCCGATCTCGGGGTGGTCGGTCACAGCGGCTCCCACCAGCCCGACCGCGAGGGCCTCGCGAGGAATGTCCGCCAGGATGCGATCGACGGGGACCGGGCGAAACGGACCGCTTCCGTCCGCGACGGCGGACATCACGCAGAATCGGCATCCGCGCGGACAGCCGCGCGCCGCCTCGATCAGGAACATCCCGCCCAGCTCGGCGCGATCCGACCAGGTCGCGGCGCGGGCCGGGAGCATCTCCACCGCGGCGTGGGCCGGCGCCGGCGGAGAAGCGCCGGCCGCGGGCAGCCACAGGCCGGGCACCGGGCCCGCCGCGGCCAGCGCCTCGAGAAACGAGCGTCGATCCACCCTGTCGCGCAGCGTCCCGAACACGAACGAGAGCGACGGCTCGGCGTCCTCGACCACGGCCACGTCGGCCAGCGGAGCCACCAGCCCGGGATCGAGGCGCGTCAGTGGGCCTCCGATCACGACCGGCGGCCAGCGCAGGTCCCTTCTTTCGGCCAGCGGGGGGATGTCCGCGGCCTCGAGCAGCTCGATCGCGTCGTACAGCTCGCGCTCGCAGGCCAGCGACAGCGCTACGGCGTTGCTGTCCGCCACCGGAGCTCCGTCCTCGACGGTGAGCAGCGGCCTTCGATCGTCTCCGGGCTCGGGCGAGAAAAAGCGGCGACAGGCGACGCCGGGCAGCTCGTTGAGCGCGCGGTAGATCGACTGGAAGCCCAGCGAAGAGACCGCCACCCCGTACCGCGCCGGGTAGCCCAGCGCCACGCGGCAGGGCGCCTGGGTGAGAATCGTTCCCCGCTCACCGCGCAGCGGATCGCCGGCGCGCCTGTTGTCGCCACCGCCTCTCATCGAGCGCGAGTATATACCAATCGCGGCCGCCGTCGGTCACGACTCGTTCTAGACGAGATTGCGTTGGCCGCGAGCCCGTGCTAGTCCGTGCCCGCGAAACAAAACGGGTGCCGGTCCGGCTGGTGGAGCGGCTCCCGGCCAACAGACGCGGAGGTGAGCAGATGGCTATTCCGACTGTGAACGCTGAAGAGTGCACCGGCTGCGAGGAGTGCGTGGACGCCTGCCCGGCCGAGGCGATCAGCATGAAGGACGACGTGGCGGTGATCGACCCGGACGAATGCACCGAGTGCAGCGCCTGCGTGGACGCCTGCCCGGCCGAGGCGATCACCGAGGACGAGTGAAGTAATCCTCGAATCCGGACTTTCGCCCTTTTTCGTTTCGACTGTTTCGACAGTGATCCTCTTGCGCGCATTGCGCGGTGTTCTCCGCCGGCGGTCGGTGTACACTGGCGCCGATGCTCGACGGTGACAGCGGTGCCCGCAACGTTCCCCCCTCCGGCGCCCGCCTCGCGGCGGCCGCGAGCGCCGGGATCTTTCCCCGCTCGCGAATGCTCTCGGCCGGCCTGGTGCTGCTCGCGGCCGGAGCGCTGGCGATCCTGGCCGGGCCGCTGCTGGGCGCCTCCCTCGCGGAGCTGATGAGAGACGGCCTGGAGCGGGCCTTCTCGCTGCGGGCGGAAAACAGCGCCGCCGCCGCGACGCTCCTGGAAGCGGGACGGTTGCTCGCCTGGATCGCGGCACCGCTCGCCGTTGTCGCGCTTGTGGCCGTCTTGATTCCGGCCCGCCTCGCCCGTCGTCGCGGGGGTCAGACCGCTGCGCCCCTGCCGCGGGTGCGCGAGCGCGACTCCTTCTCCGCCGCGCTGTCGATCGCGGCCGCTGCAGCCGTCTTGCTGGTCGCTGTCTGGACCCTGCGCCGCGCGGCGGGACCGGCGCTGGAACGGGCCGGGGCGGGAAGCGAAGCCGCGCTCTGCTCCTTGGCTGCTCCTTTCGCCGTGCTGCTGGTCGCCTCGGGTGCGATACTCTGCAGCGCCGGGCTGGCGGAGGTGGCCTGGTACAGGGCCAGGATCTGGCGCGCGCTGCACCTCGACGCGGCGCAGGCCAGGCGCGAGGCGCGCGAGCAGGGCGGCGACGAACGGGCGCGTCAGAGGATGCGGGCGCGAGATCCGGACGGCTCTTTGCGAGCCGATGAGGGGGGCGGCGGCGGGAAGGCGAGCCGATGAGCGACCGGGATCGCTGGCGGGTGGCGGTGCCGGTTCCGCTGCGCCGGCTGTTCGTCTACGAGGTGCCTCCGCGGCTCGGCGAGGCGCGGCCCGGCTGCCGCGTGCTGGTGCCTTTCGGTCCACGGCGGCTGGCCGGATACCTGGTGGAGCGGGTGCCCGAGCAGGAAAGGCTGGAGCACCGCCTGCGCGACGCCGAGGAGCTGCTCGACTCGCGTCCCGCGATACCGGGCGAGCTGCTCGAAATCCTGATGGAGGCGGCCGCCTACTACGCCCATCCGCCCGGCGAGGTGCTCAGGTCGGCCTTGCCTCCGGGGATCGATCCGGGCCAGCGCGGTGGAAAGATGCGCCCGCCGCGGGTCAAGGCGAGACGGTTCAGGGTGGTGCTGGCGCTGGACGGCGCCGCTCGCGCCGCGGTGGAGATCGATCGCCGCGCGCCGCGCCGCGCCGCGGTGCTGCGGAGCGTTGCGCAGGCCGGAGAGCTGCCCGAGCGGGAGCTGAGGGGCGCCCATCCCCGCCTGCGCCAGCATCTCGATCGATTGGAAAAAGACGGGCTGATCGCGATCGAGGAGCGGGATCGCCCGCCGGATCCGTTCCTGGGTCCGGTGGTGGACAGCCTCGATCCGCCGCGGCTGACCGACGAGCAGCGCGAGGCGCTCGGTCCGATCGAGAGCCGGCTCGACGAAGGGGGATACCGAGGATTCCTGCTGCACGGGATCACCGGCTCGGGCAAGACCGAGGTCTACCTCAGGGCCGTCGAGCGCGCCCGTGACCTCGGCCGCGGAGCGCTGGTGCTGGTCCCGGAGATATCGCTGACGCCGCAGCTGGTGCGCCGCTACCGGGAGCGCCTGGGCGACGATCTGGCCGTCTGGCACTCGGCGCTCAGCGAGCGCGAGCGCTACGACCAGTGGCAGCTGCTGCGCGCCGGAAGCGTGCGTGCGGCGATCGGAGTCCGCTCCGCCGTGTTCGCCCCGGTGGAGCGGCTGGGGCTGATCGTGGTCGACGAGGAGCACGACGGATCGTTCAAGCAGGATCGCGGTTTCGCCTACAACGCCCGCGACGTGGCCCTGCTGCGCGCGGCGCGAGCCGGGGCGGTCGCGGTGCTCGGCTCGGCGACGCCGGCGCTCGAGACCTTTCGCAACTCCGTTCCCGAGCTGGGCAAGCTCTCGCGACTGGAGCTGCGTCAACGTCCTACCGCCCAGCCTCTCCCCGAGGTGGAGGTTGTAGATCTGCGTCGGCATCGCTCCGGACCGGGCGGGCAGCGGCTGATCTCGGCACCGCTCCACGAGGCGATCTCCCTCACGCTGGAGCGTGGCGAGCAGGCGATCCTGTTTCTCAACCGGCGCGGTTTCGCGCCGAGCCTGATCTGCGCCGCCTGCGGAGATGTCCAGCGCTGCGACGACTGCGCCGTCTCGCTGACGTTGCACCGCAGCCCGCCGGGGCTGGTCTGCCACTACTGCGGCGCCCGGCGGCCGCTGCCTCGGCGCTGCCCGTTCTGCGGGGGAGAGGATCTGCGCAGCGCGGGAATCGGAACCCAGCAGGCCGAGCAGGTGCTGGGCGAGCTGTTTCCCCGGGCGCGGATCGCGCGGCTCGACCGCGACGTCGCTTCGGGGCGCGGAGCCGAGGCGCTGCTGGAACGGTTGCGCGCCGGCGAGATCGACATCCTGGTCGGCACGCAGATGGTGACCAAGGGGCACGATTTTCCGCGGGTCACGTTGGTGGGGGTGCTGCTGGCCGACGTGGGGCTGCATATGCCCGATTTCCGCGCCGCCGAGCGCGCCTTTCAGCTCATGACCCAGGTCGCGGGCCGCGCCGGCCGCTCGGAGCTGGGCGGACGGGCGATCATCCAGACCTTCAGCCCCGAGCACCCGGCGGTCGTGTTGGCCCGGAACCACGACTACACGGGCTTCGCCGAGCGTGAGCTGGCCACGCGACGCGAGCTGGGCTACCCCCCCTTCGGCCGCCTGTGCGCGATTCGGCTGAGCGGCATGGACGTAGCCCGCGTCGAGGACGCCGCGCGCAGGCTGCGCGTCGAGCTGGACGAGGCGCGAGGCGCGGGAGGCAGCTCGAAAGTCGAGATCCTGGGCCCGGCTCCGGCGCCGATCTCGATGCTGCAGGGCAGACACCGTTTTCGCATCCTGCTGCGCGCACCGCGCCAGGACTGGATCCGGAGCCTTCTGTCCGCGGCGGGCGAAGCGCTGGAGTCCCCGCCGGCCGGAGTGCGCGTGCGGATCGACGTCGATCCCGTCTCGATGCTGTGAGGGTCTACCTGGCGCAGCGCACCCCGCTCATCGGCCCCGGCTCGAGGTGATTGCGCTTTGCGGCGAGCAGGTGGTAGGCGGAGAGCTTGTAGCCCCCGCCGCGAATCACGCGCGAGGAGCCGGGCGGCGACTCCCAGGCGCTGCCGTCGATCGGATGGCCCTCGTAGCCGTCGTGGAACCAGTCCTGGACCCACTCGGCGACGTTTCCCGCCAGATCGCAGAGCCCCTGGAGGCTGTCGCCCTGGGGCTTGCTGCAGACCGGCCAGGTGCCCAGGTTTCCGCAGCCGTAGCCGGATTCCTGCGCGCCCTGTCCGTCCATCACCGAGCGGAGGCAGGTCGCCTGCTGATCGCCCCAAGGGTAGTCTGAATCGCGTCCCTCGCTGCGCGCGGCGTACTCCCACTCCGACTCGCTGGGCAGCCGGCCTCCGGCCCAGGCGCAGAAGTCGCGCGCCCGCTGCCAATCCAGGCAGTTGATCGGATGATTGTCCCGGTCCGGCAGGTTCCAGTTGCAGGCCTCGTCGTCGAGCTGCGGCGCCGCGCAGGCTCCGGCCTCGACGCACTGGTGATACTGCTGGACGGTGACCTCGGTGCGCGACAGCTCGAAAGGCGGAACCACCACCGCGTGCACCGGCTCTGACCAGAGCATTCCGTTGGCGCCCATCGGAAATCCGCCGCCCGCGATCGAGACCCAATCGAGCTCGATCGGCGGAGAGTAGTCGCCGTCGCTGCCCCATTCGGGCGAATCGGAGCTGTCCGCGTCGGCGACCTGCCAGCAGCCGCAGCAGGCGGCGATCAGGAGAGTCGTCGGGATGTGCGTCGCCCGTGACATCACCACTATATCTTATCAGACAGGCGAAGCGGCGACGCGGGGAAAAGTCAGTCGGGATCGGGGCCGCCCAGGTCGATCTCGTCGCGGACTCCGTCCATCGCCTCGAGGCAGAGCCCCAAATAGTCGTTCAGCTCGATGCCGAGCTGTTCCTCGCAGGCGCGGATCTGGTCGCGGTTCACCGCCGCGGCGAAGCGCTTGTCCTTCATCCGTTTCTTGATGCTCTTGACCTTCAGGTCGCTCGTGCTCTTCGAAGGCCTGATCAGCGCCGAGGCGGTGATGAAACCGGTCGTGGGGTCGACGACCCACAGCGCGCGCGCCAGCAGGCTCTCGCGCTCGGCCTTGTCGTTGTGTCCCAGCACGGCCTGGACCAGCTCCTCGGGGTAGCCCCGCTCGCGCAGGATCTCGGCGCCGAGCACGGCGTGCCGCCCGGGGTCGTCGGCGGTCTCGTCGAGATCGAGGTCGTGGACCAGACCGGTCACGCCCCACAGCTCCTCGTTCTCCTCGAAGCGCCGGGCCAGCGCCCGCATGCAGGCCTCGCACGCCAGGCAGTGCGCCATCGTCGCCGTGCCTCCGAGGCGGCTCTCCACCAGCTCCAGGGCTTCGTCGCGATTCATTTCGACCCTCCTTTCAGATCGACGGATTCCAGCAGCTCGGGGCGCCGCTCGACGAACTCGAGGTAGTACTCGTGCTCGCGCTGATGCTCGAGCGCACCGCTCTCCACCTCCTGCTCGATCCGATCCATCAGGCGTCCGAGACCCGGCCCGGGCGCGATTTCGAATCGTTCCATCAGCGCGTTGCCCAACCCCTTGGGCAGCGCTGCGGGCTTGGCGTCCTGCGCGCGGACCCGCTCGATGCGACGGGCCAGCAGGTCGATCTGCCGCAGGCCGCGGCGGACCTTCTCGGCGTACTTGCTGGTGATGTCGGCGCGCGAGAGGTCGAGCAGATCTTGCAGGTAGGGACCGACCGCGCGGTCGAAGCGGCGCACCGCGGAGTCGGTCCAGTCCTCGCTGTAGGTCGAGGCGCGCAGGTGGGCGGCGATCAAGAACCGAATCCGCTCACGCTCCTCGTCAGCGAACGGAATCCGGCGCGCGATCCGATCGAACATGCGTGCTCCCACCTCGGGGTGGCCGATGAAGGCCACCTGACCGTCGGGCTCGAAGCGGCGCGTGGGAACCTTGCCGATGTCGTGCAGCAGCGCGGCCCAGCGCAGCTCCAGACGGGGCGGGGTTCTGAGCACCACCTTGACCGTGTGCAACCAGACGTCCTTGTGTCGCGTGCCCTCGCCGAAGCCGACCAGCGCTCTCAGCTCGGGCAGCACCGCCTCCATCGCTCCGCCGCGCACGAGCGCATAGAGGCCGCGCTCCGGGTGCCGGCTGGTCAGCAGCTCATCGAACGCGTCGCGGACGTCGCCGGAATCGACGGGATCGTTCCAGCGATCGGAGTAATCGCGCCCGCGGCTGGCCTCGACGGCCGCCGAGAGCTCCTCTCCCAGGTCGGGTGGAAATTCAGAAGAAGTGCGCCGTTTTTTCGCCACCGAACGCATCCACTGGCTTGGTGGGCGATCCCAGATTTGAACTGGGGACTTCCGCCGTGTGAAGACGGCACTCTGACCACTGAGTTAATCGCCCGTTTTCGTCGAGAGCAGCGATTAGCACACGCCAGGCGGGCAATCAAGCGCCGGGCGTGGACGAAAAGCGGCAAAGGAGAGCCGCCGGCGGGTGGCGGCGGCCCCCGAACAGTGACCGGGCGTGTTGTCGCGAGACGGGGCAGGGGATAGAGTGGGGTGGTTTCGGCCGGTGGATTGCGGGGGCGCCGGCAGCAGGAGGTGCGAGATGACTGCAAGGGAAGCGACGATTGCCCTCGCCTTGCCGCTGGCTTGCGGCATTGCGCTGTTGACTTCCGCCTGCGGCTCGGCTTCGCGCGAGGCCGCCGAGCCGGAGCCGGCGTCGGACGAGTCGGACGAGGAGGGCGCGGCCGAGGTGGACGACTCGGCGCCGGTGGCGGTGGAGGGCGTGCGCGGCTCGATACCGCAGCACCGGGTGGAGCGGGCCTTTGGGCGCGAGATGGACGTGCTCGGCGAGTGCTACGGGCTGGCGCTGGAGGACTCGGAATCGATCGAGGGCGGAGTCGAGGTGGCTTTGCGCGTGGGTCTCGACGGCTCGGTCGAGGAGGTCTTTCTGCGCGGCGGAGACCTGGGCTCGGACGCGGCGGAGCGCTGCCTGGTGGAGAAGGTCGGCCGGCTGAGCTTTCCCGAGCCGGCCGGCGGACCTGCCGAGGTCTCCTACCCGCTCGAGCTGGAGGCGCCCTACGATCCACCCGAGCCGATCGACTGGAGCGGCGCCGAGATCCGGGCGGCGGTCGGCGAGAACCGCGGCGACGTGGAGCGCTGTCTCGACGGTGAGAGCGGAGTGCGGCTGACCGTCTGGGTGGGAAGCGGCGGGCGCGTGATCTCGAGCGGCGCCACCGCCCGAAGCGCTGATCTGTGGGAGGCCTCGCGCTGCCTGGCCGCGGCCGCGGCCGAGTGGAGCTTCCCCGACCCCAAGCAAGGTATCGCCAAGGCCACGGTCGACCTGTGAGCAAGAACTGCGAGCCATGAGCGGATCCGTCGTCTCCGGCGGCGGGTCCGGTCCGCCCCTGTTGCCGCTGTGGGTTGCGGCGGCGCTGCTTGCCGCGGTCGCCGCCGCGGGAACGATCGGGGGAATGCGCCTGCGGATGGTGGAGGACGTCGGCGCCCTGCTCCCGGAGGCGGAGCGCGCGGACGCCGAGCTGATCTCGCTGGCCCGCCGCTGGGGTTGGATGCGCCGTGTCGCCGTCGTCGTCGGACCGGAAGAGCCCGGCTCGGATCGCCTCCGCCAGGCGGCCGACGCGCTCGCCGAGGCGGCTCGTGGAGTCGAAGGCGTCGGAGAGGTCCTCGGCGAGGTGGATTCGGCCGCGGCCCGGCGCGCGGCCGAGGTGCTGATGGAGCGCGCGCTGCGGCTCTACCGGCCCGAGATCGATCCGCTCGACAGGCGTGAGGCGGGGCGCAGGCTGGACCAGCTGCGCGAGCGGCTGGCTTCTCCCGAGGCGATGGTGCTGCAGCGATACCTGCTGGCCGATCCGTTCGGGATGGCGCGCGGAGCGCTGCGCGGGCTCGAGAGCGCGGGGCGCGCCAGCGGCGCGGTTACGGAGCGCGGTCAGCTGCTGTCCTCCGATCGACGGCGCGCGCTGGTGTTGCTGGAGGTGGAGTTCGATCCGCTGGACGTGAGGCGCGCCGCGCGGTTCACCGCGGAGCTGGACGACGCGCTGCGCGGAGCGTTGTCGAGCGCCGGTGAGCGCGAGCTCGGCTTCACCGCGTTGGGAGGACCGCACTTCTCGGCGGCGAGCGCGGGCGTGATCATGGACGACGTGCGGCAGGCTTTCGTCCTGACCGCGGCGGCGGTGCTGCTGGTGTTCGGCGTCTGCTTTCGCAGGCTGCGGATGCTGCCCGCGGCTCTGCTCCCGGGTGGAGTCGGCATCGCGGTAGCACTGAGCGCGGCCGCGGCGATGGGTGTGGAGATGCACGCGCTGACGCTCGGCTTCGCCGCGACGATCACCGGGATCAGCGTCGACTACGCGATCCATTTTCTGCACCGGGCGCGCCGGGCTCCGGGCGACGATAGGGCCGCTCGGGCCAGGTCCGCGTTGGGCGCCGTTACCAGGCCGTTGCTGCTGGGCTGCGGAACGACCGTGGCCGCTTTCCTGCTGGTGGCGACCTCGGAGGTGCCGGGCATGCGGCAGCTGGCGCTGTTCGCCGCCGTCTCGGTTCCGGTCGCGCTGGCGGCCAGCCTGCTGCTCCTGCCGCCCTTCCACCGCTGGTTGCTGCGTCCGCGGCCGGACACGGACGGCCCGCCCGAGCGCTGGTCGATGCGGCTGGCCGGAATCGGCGGCTCCCGCGCCACGCCGCTGCGGCGTCTTTTTACCGTCTCGCCCTTCGTCGCGCTGCTCGCGATCGGGGCAGCGTTCGCCCTCGACGCGCCGTTGTCCGGAGATCCTCGCGACCTGGGTCCGGTCAGCGAGGGGCTGGAGCGCCGCGAGGCCGAGATCCGGCGGGCCTTTCCCGGGCTGTTCGATCAGGTGATGGTGCTGGCCGCGGCCGAAACCCGCGACGGGGCGCTGGAGGCCAACGACGAGCTCTACCGCAACCTGCTGGAGTCCGGGATCTCCCGCGAGCGGATCGTTTCCTTGAGCCCGTTTCTGCCGGCCGGGTCGACCCAGCGTCGCGCGCTCGAAGAGGTGCGCCGCATGCTGGGTGAGGGCCCGGACGGTCTAAAGGGGTTGTTGCGGGAGAAGGGCTTTTCCGAGAGCTACGCGGCGCAATTGAAGCAGCGTCTGGAGGTGGAGGAGCTGCAACCGGATGACCTGGAGGAGACCGCGCTGGAGGAGCTGATCGACGAGTCGCTGCGCGAAATCGAGGGACGCTGGTACGCGCTGACCCGTGTCGGCGCTCCGGGAGAGGAAGATCTCGACGAGCTGGCCGCGACGGTGGCGGCCGTGCCCGGTTGCTCGATCGTTTCCGAGCGGCTCCAGGCGCGGCGCACTCTGGAGGCGATGCAAAGCGAGATGGTGCGCATGATCGCGTTGTGGCTCGCGGTCGCGGTCGTGGCGCTGGCTCTGGTGCAGCGATCGCCGGCGTTCGGGCTGCGGGCCGCCTTTCCGGCGCTGGTCGGCGTCTCCGCCGCGGCCGGGCTGTTCGGCGCGCTGGATCGCCCTTTGACCCCGGTCGCGGCCGGCGGGATGACGCTGGTGATGGGGCTGGCGATCGACTACGGGATCTTCATGCAGTCGCGCCGGGCCGGCCGGGCCCGCGACACGGCGCCGGCGGTGATCACCTCGGCCTTGACGACGACGGCCGGGTTCGGCGTGCTTGCGGCTTCGAGCACCAGGGCGATGGCGGACCTGGGTTGGATCGTTCTGGTCGGCGTTACCGCCGCCGTGCTGACCGCAGTGATCGCGGTGCCGGCGATGACCGGGGAGGAGAAAGAGCGATGAGGCTCACTCGTGTGCTGCTCACGGCGGCGATCGTGTGCTCGGGGTGCGGGGCGGCGGATCCGGACTTGGAGAACGCCGACCCGCGGGACGGCCGGGCGGAGGCGATCAAGCTGCGGCACCAGATCCTGGCGCGCTACGGCGACCAGGAGCAGGTCTTCGAGGGCTACCTGGTGCTGCGCGGAGACGCCTTGTTCGTGCGCGCCTTCGCCGGGCCGGGGATCGACCTGTTCACCATTCGGCGCGACGGCGCTCGCCACGAGGAGCGCGCCCACGTGCCCGGGCTGGAGCGTCGCGTGGATCTGCAGAAGGTGGGAGCCGACATCGCGCGCTGCCACTACGGTGGCTGCGCGGGAGGTCCGGGAGAGACGCGCTGCGACTTCTACGGCGAGCCGCTGATCGAAACCCGCGACCAGCGTGGTCGGCTGTTGGAGCGCAGCTTCCCTCGCGCGCACGGAACCGGTCTGGTGGTGCGCTACGAGGAGCCGCGGCTGGTCGGGGGACGGGAGGTGGCGCGGCGCACCACGCTGAGCTGGGGAGACGGCTCCAACGAGCTGTTGATCGTGATGCTGGAGTCGGAGGTGCTGGAGAGCGTGGAGCCCGGCCTGCTCGCTGTCGGTCGATAGCGATGCGGCGGCGCGAGGTCAGCCCTCTTTCTGATCTGCGGCCTCGAGTATGTCGTCGGAGAAGGCGTCGTCGAGCATGATGCGACGCTCGCCGATGTAGATCGTGTTGTGGCGCCCCACCAGCGGCAGGAAGGTCGACGAAGTCCAACCCAGGTCGGAGGCGGGCAGAGCGCCCAGAGAGAGCGAGGCTCCGGGGCGGTAGCCGTCGAACAGCGCGCCGGTGTGATCCTGGGTCAGCCCCAGGTTGGCGCCGATTATCAGCTCCGAGATGCGACCCGAGTTGTCGGAGCTGCGGATGAAGAGCAACAGATCGCGCTCCAGACGGCGATTGTCGCAGCGCGCGGCGCGAACCATCCCGTTTTCGAACTCGAAAGTCACAGGATGCTCGCCGACGTCGTACTTGTGCTCGAACCAGTCTCCGATCATGCGATCGGCGACGAAGACCCCTTCGGCCCGCGGCGGGTGAATGATGATCTGGCCCGAAGGGAGGTTCTGCCAGCGCGTGGAGCGGATCAGCCCGTCGAGCTTCTCGATCTTGGGCGGCGACGGATAGCTCAGCTCCAGGTGCGTGCCGCCCGCCGAGGTCAGGGTCAGCGATGTGCTGTCGCTGATCACGCCGACCAGGTGCTCGATGAAGCGGGCCACCTCGCGGTAGTCCATCGACAGCCCGTCGCGGAACACCTCGTTGGTGATCGACGGCATGTGGGCGTGGCGCACTCTGGAAGCGACGACCGTCTCCAAAACGGCGCGTCGGGCCGAGAGCTCGCCGCGGTCGGTCTTGACCGCCATCGCCGAGACCGTCGCCGACTGGAGCGCGCGCAGCACCTCGACCGGAAGCTTGGATATCGGTCTGGGACCGTAGCTGTCGATGTCGAACACCTCGACCGGCGTCCCGATCTCGGAAAAGGCTCGCCGCAGGGCCGAAGCCACCGCCTCGGTGGTCCGGTCGTAAATGACCACGGCCCTGTCTTCGGGTTCGGCCGCCAGACATGTGGTGGTGGCGTTGCGCGCCGCCTCCAGCAAGCTCTGGTCCAGCTCGGTCTCGCCGTGGTCGTCTCGGTTCGTCATCGTCCCCGGTTGCCGATTGTTCCCCCGAACTAGAAAATTGTTATCCTTCGCGCTGGTCCGCGTCAACCGATCTATCGATTCGTTTCCTTTTCTTCGGGCTTCTTGCGTTTTTCGGAGTCGCCGGCCAGCGTGCTCAGCTCCGGCCACAGCTCGGTCGCGGTGGTCCACAGCCCCTCGATCTGCGAGCGCAGGGCGCGCCTGTCGAAGTTGGAATCGGTGTTGAGAACCACGGACAGCCTGACCGTTCCGCCGGTGCGATCCCACTCGAACTTGGCGGTCACGAGCCGCCGGTTGAGCTCGAGCAGACGCCGCGCCAGCTCGAGCGACGGGCCGTCGGAGTCGTTCAGTACCAGGTAGCGCTCGATGAAGATGTAGACCGTCCTGGTCTTCTCGCTGTAGCGAAGGGCGATTTCGAACGACGGGCCTCCTCCGGATCTGCGGGTGAAGACGCAGGTCGCCGAGGCGTCGTCGCAGCTGGCCTTGGCGTCGAGCCGCGCGAGCTCCTGGCGGATGGCCGGCATGTAGTCGGGAGGCCCGGACGGCTCGTCGGCCGACGCCGCGTTCGAGTGAAACGACGCCGCGATCGCAAGCGACACGAGCGTCAAGGCCCTTCTCGTTCCGGCTGTCAGCGTATCCACGAGAACAATCTATCTGTGAAAAGCAAGTCGCCGCTGTCGTCTCCCGGCCAGATGACGAAGACCGCCTCGCCGACGCAGCTTTCGATCGGAACCGGTCCGAAATGGCGGCTGTCGCGGCCGAGATTGCGGTTGTCCGCGGCGAGGAAGAAGTGCTCTTGCGGCACTGTCAACTCGCGGTGCTTCTTGCCGCCGGCCCGGTCCATCAGCGCCACCTCGAACATCTGTCCTCCGATGTACTCCTGGCCGATCCGCACCGCGTAGGTGAGCTCCTCTTCCGTGCTGTCGTCCACGTAGTTGATCGGCTCGACCATCGAGCGCTGAATCATTTTTCCGTCTAGCACCAGATGGTTGTGGCGGAACGCGACCCTCTCGCCCGGCACCCCGATGATGCGCAGCACGACCATGCTGCTCGGCTCCTCGGGGTTTTCGCAGACGGCCACGTCGCCCAGGCCCAGCTTGCCTACCGTGCGAACGGCGAACAGGTCTCCGGGAACCAGGTTGGGAATCATCGAGTACGATTGCGTGCGTCCGAGCTGGAAAAAGAAGATGCGGCCGAGCACGGCCAGCGCCAGCAGCACGATCAGCAGGTAGAACAGCCCTTTGAGCAGCCTGATCATCGGTCGTCGTCTCTTCGTCGAAAATTAAGGTCAACATGGTGTAGCCAGCGAGCAGCCGTGTCAAGCTTCTGACGCAGACCTGCGCAGACCTCAGGCACCCAGAACAAACGGCGGCGGCATTCGCCAGCCGAATCGAATCCGGCTGCTCCGCGAGCGCCGGCGCCGCACCTGGCGGCGTCACTCCCCCCTTCGCTCCCCCGGAATCAGCCCGGCCCGGCTACACGTACCCGCGACCCGGTGCTGCTTCGACCTCGTACCGCCGGCCAGGTGGAAGGCCTCCCAGTCGATGTGCCAGTACTTCAGCTCCTCGCCCTCGGCCAGCGCCTTCCAGCAGCTGAAGAACGGCGAGCGCCTGACGCTCTCCACCAGCCCGTCCTTGACCACGTTGGTCAGCGAGTAGAGCAGCTGCTGCTCGGCCCTGACCTCGCCTTGACACTCCGAGCAGCGGTAGCGACCGCCGAAGACGTGACCCTCGTGCTCCCACTTCTCGTTGAGCTGGCGGGCGACCTTGCTGTTGAAGTCGCGGTAGAAGCCGGAAATGTTCTCCAACTGCTCCTCCTCTTCGACCGAGGTACTGGAGTGCGGGTGGTTGGGGGTGACCTCCAGGCAGTGGAGCAGGACCGGGTTGTCCCGCTGCGCCCTGGCCGCGGCGGAGCCGACGATGTTGATCACGCTATCGGACGCCGGGCCCCGAGAGTTGCAAAAAAGCGCACTCGCATCCGATCAGTTTTCGGCTCTGAGCGGAGCTAAGGGGTCAGTAACCTTGATTTTCGGGGCTAACCTTGCCGCAAAAGACTCGGTAGATGAAAGCCTGATAGACGATCACCAGCGGCATGCCTACCAGCGCGATGACCAGAATCGTCCAGAGGGCAAGGTCGGAAGAGGAGGATCCGGCGATGGTCAGCGACAGCGAAAGATCTCCTGAGGCCGGCACGAAACGCGGGTAGAGCCCGGCGCCTACCAGGCCGACCATCCCCACCAGCGCGGTCGAGGAGGCGACAAAGGCTCGTCCCGGGCGGTCGGAGCGCAGCGCGATCGGCAGGACGACCAGCCCCGCCAGCACGGCGGCCAGCGCGATCCAGGTCGGCGCACGGCCCAGGGCGCCTTCCAGCAGGTGGGGCGCGGCGAAGAAGGTGGCCACCGACATCCCGACCCAGAGCAGCACCCAGCCGACCCAGGCCAGCGACGCTGCTGAGCGCATCTCCCGGTGCAGCCTGCCTTCGCTCTTGAGCGAGACGTAGATCGCTCCTTGGCAGATCATAGACACGAGCGCCAGCAGGCCCGCGGCGATCGCGTACGGGCTCAGCAGCGAGGGGAATGTCGCGTCGATTTCTCCGCGCGCGTCGAGCGGAGCACCCTGCATCACGTTTCCCACGACCGTGCCGAGCAGCAGCGCGGCAAGTGCGCTGCCGGCGCCGAAGAGCCGATCCCAGAGCAGACGCCAACGAGGAGACGACAGCTGGCCGCGAAACTCCAGCGCCACGGCGCGCGCGATCAACGCCAGCAACAGCAGCAGCAGCGCCGGGTAGAAGCCCGAGAAGACCGCGGCGTAGACCGGGGGGAAGGCGGCGAACAGCGCTCCTCCGGCGGTGATCAGCCACACCTCGTTGCCGTCCCAGACCGGGCCGATCGCCCGGGCGATCAGGTCTCGATCCGAGGGCTCTCTCCGCAGCAGCGAAAGCGAGCCGGCGCCGAGGTCGAAGCCGTCCAGCACGGCATAGCCCGCCACCAGCACCCCGAGGAGCACGAACCAGGTCGTCTGCAGCGCCGAGGGGTCGCTCATCGCTCCTCCTTTTCGGTGGCGACGATTGTCTCGCCGCGGATCTCTCGCAGCAGCAGCCACAGCCACAGCGTGCCCAGCGCCAGGTAGACCGCTCCGAAGACGATCAGCGAAAAGAGCACCTCGCCGGCGGAGACTGTCGTCGAGGCGGCCTCGTCGGTGCGCAGCAGGCGGTAGACGATCCACGGCTGGCGGCCGACCTCGGCCGCGATCCAGCCCAGCTCGCAGGCGAACACTGGAAGCGGCGCGGCGAGAACCATCAGCCGCAGCCACCAGCGCGAGACGAACGAGCCGGTCTCGGTGGCGCGGCGGAGCAGGATCAACAGCACGCCCAGGCCGCCGAGGCCGATGAAGAGCATGCCCAGGATGAACATGTTGTGAAAGGAGACGAACGACAGCCACAATTCGGCGCCGCGGGGCGTTTCGTCCGGTGGGAAGTCCTCGAGCGACGGGATCTCGGCGTTTGCGTCGCCGTACAGCAGCCAGCCCAGCAGGCCCGGAATCGCCAGCCGGGCGTGCAGCTCGGGGGGATCGGTGCTCGGCACGGCGAAGATCACCATCGAGCGCGTGTCCTCCGATTCGTAGAGACCCTCGAGCGCGGCGAATTTTTCGGGCTGGGTGTGGGCCACCTGCTCGGCGTGAAAGTGGCCGGTGGGAAACAGCGCCATCAGAGAAAAGACGAAGCCGGCCGCCACCGAGAGCTTGAGCGAACGCGCGAACAGCGCCGCTTCGCGCCCGGCCAGCACTCTCCAGGCCGAGATGCCGGCTGCGAGGAACGAGCCGGCGATCAGCGAAGCGACCAGGGTGTGGAAGAAGCGCGGCCACATCGAGGGGTTGAAGATCGCCGCGGAGAAGTCGGTCAGCACGGCCCGGCCGTTTTCCACGGCAAAGCCTGAGGGCGTCTGCTGCCAGGAGTTGGCCACCAGGATCCAGAAAGCCGACAGGGTGGCGCCGACGGCCACCATCAGGATCGAGAACCAGTGCACGGCTGGGGAGACGCGGCTGCGGCCGAACAGGTAGAGACCGAGGAAGCTCGATTCCAGGAAGAAGGCCAGCACCCCCTCGGCCGCCAGCGGTGCGCCGAAGATGTCGCCGACGAAGCGGGAGTAGGAGGCCCAGTTGGTGCCGAACTGGAACTCCATCACGATTCCCGAGGCCACGCCCATGGCGAAGCTCAGGGCGAACAGCTTGCCGAAAAATCGCCCCAGGCGGCGCCACTCGGAGCTGTCGCGCCGCCAGCCCAGCCACTCGAAAACGACCAGCAGCCAGGCCAGCCCGATCGTGATCGCCGGAAAGATGAAATGGAAACCGACGGTCAGCGCGAACTGCAGGCGTGCCAGGGCTACTGCGTCCAAGATCTCCTCCCGATTGGAAGAGACGATAACCCGAATAGCCCCAGGAGCAAGCGATGCGTTGGGATCGCTGTTTCGAGGTGGAGCAAGGCGGCTGTTCGCGGCAGCTCGGCTCGAGCACTCCGCGCTGCGGGGAAAACGTTTCCGGCCGGCGGTCCGAGGAGCGGCGGTCGATCGCGATACCCGGGTTCCACGCTCACGGCCCGGCCGGGCGCACGCAGCGTACGACCATCGCGCACTGGGTGTACCACTGGGCTACCGTGCCGGTGTCGAAATACCAGCGCGGCCAGGCAGGCGGCCGGCCCGCGGCAGGTGATCGTCTCCGATCCGCTGGCAGGTGGACGGCGCGGCGGGGCTCTCAGATCTCCCGCACGCAGCGGATTCGCGCCGAGTCTTCTTCGTCCAGG